>NZ_BJNM01000107.1 GCF_006539685.1 Gluconobacter oxydans | reverse complement strand
TCTGGCCCAACGACGCCTGACCTTGCGACGGCGCCTGGCGCTCGGGGATCTGTTCGAAGGTCTGTATCGGGCCGGGGTCCCGCCTCTGGGCCTGTAACGGGTCAGATCAGGCAGCCGTCTGGAATGCGACGGTAGCCTTCAGCCGGCGGGGGAAGGGGGCTGCTTCCTATCGCTCACCGATCAGATGTTCGATGTGCGTGATGTGCCCGGCCCTGACGCCAACGCGCGTCTGCGCCTGCCGCACGAATTTCCGGTTCAGCTCGCGGGCCAGCGTTTCGCCGTCCCTGATCGGCACAACACTGTAGGTTCTGATTGCCCAGGAGATATCGCACTGCCAGTCGGTATGGCGGCTGCGCGTATGCCACTGCTTCATGGCCTGGTCTCCGCATCGCGCCGCTTCGGTGTGGTTCCAGCCATTCACCTCTGCCATCCAGGCCAAAGCGGCATCCTGCCGCCCCTCGGTCATGGTCTTTCCCCAGTGACGCACGCCATGGCAGTCAGGGCAGAGGG
>NZ_BJNM01000106.1 GCF_006539685.1 Gluconobacter oxydans | reverse complement strand
CGCTCGACTGCCATTGCACCACCATGCTCCATCGTGTTCATCGGCTTTCTCCGTTCAGAATGTCAGCTCCAGGTCGGGCACCTGCCCTGTGAAGGACACTGGCTGGCCCGTTTGTGAGTGCAGACCGGAAGAGCCCGATTTCCATAGCGCTGCCGGCTTCGTTGTAGTAATGTCGCTACATAAGAACCAGGAGGCTCCCGAGATGACTGTCACCACATTTTCCAGTCGTGAGTTCAACCAGGACACGTCCCGGGCGAAAAAGGCTGCCGTTGAGGGGCCTGTCTTCATCACCGACCGCGGCAGGCCGGCGCATGTTCTGCTGAGCATCGACGACTATCGCCGGCTGACCCACAGACCGCGAAAGATCGCGGATGCACTCGCCCTGCCTGGTGCCGAAGATATCGACTTCGATCCGACGCCCATGACCCTCGGCCTGCGTCCCGCGGACTTTGGCTGATGTTCCTGCTGGACACGAACGTTGTTTCCGAACTGCGAAAGGTGCGGGCGGGCAGGGCCGACCC
>NZ_BJNM01000105.1 GCF_006539685.1 Gluconobacter oxydans | reverse complement strand
CAATGTCGCCAGATGGGCAGAGCAGGTGGAGGCCGAGACCCTTTTCCTGTCTGCCATCACCGTCATGGAGCTGGATGTCGGCGTCATGCGGATTGAGCGCAGGGATCCCGCCCAGGGAAGCGTTCTGCGGAACTGGCTGGAGAACTACGTTCTCCCCGAGTTTTCGAAGCGGGTGCTTTCCGTCGATCTGGCGGTCGCCCGCCGCTGCGCTCACCTGCATGTTCCGGATCCGGGCCCGGAGCGCGATACCCTCATCGCCGCGACCGGCCTGGTACATGGCATGACGGTCGTGACACGGAACACGGATGATTTCCGGCATTCCGGAGTGGCACTCCTCGACCCGTGGAAACCGCAGCATGACTGATCACCGGCAAAGCTGCAGCATGGCCGATTGTGAAGCCCTGTTCGTCGAGGGACTGAGGCAATTCGTGGATGCCTGCGCGTATATCAACGCCGCCCTCCCGAACGAAGCGGAAGACGCCCATTGGACAGTAACGATGCCTCGTCTTGCAGCGAGCGCTGCTGAGGCAGCGGAGAACCTGG
>NZ_BJNM01000104.1 GCF_006539685.1 Gluconobacter oxydans | reverse complement strand
GAGAACAGCTCCTGCGCCTTCTCCACGGCCTTGCGGGCCGTTTCCAGAACCCGATTCCGCTCGCGGATCTCCGCATTCTGCTTCCCGAGATCCGTCACCGGCTCCCTGCCGGGGAACTGGCGACCCGCCTGACGTTCCAAGGCGGTGGCTGAAACCCCCATATGCCGGGTCGGCTCCTGCTCCCTCCCCTGACGCTCGAAGCTCCGGTGATCCACTCGCTGTTCGACCTGGTGCCGTTCCAGCGCCGTGTTGACCTGGCGCGCCCATACACCCCGCATATGCTCGATCTCGGCCGAGGCGGTGCTGGCGACGTCCAGAACCCGCGTCTTGGCCCCCAGCCCGTCCGCCCCGGCCGCCCGGGTCGTGGTCAGGATATGCGCGTGATGGTTCCGGTTGTCCCCTTCCCGTCCGGGTTCATGGATCGCCACATCGGCCACCACCCCGTACCGCTTGACCAGCTCGGCAGCGAAATCCCGGGTCAGTGCCGCCCGTGCGCCCGCGTCCAGTTCGGCCGGTAACGCCAGTTCGTATTCCCGGCCGGTCTTGGCG
>NZ_BJNM01000103.1 GCF_006539685.1 Gluconobacter oxydans | reverse complement strand
TGCCAAGACCGGCCGGGAATACGAGCTGGCGTTACCGGCCGAACTGGATGGGCGCGCACGGAAAGAACTGGCCCGGGATTTCGCCCGTGAGCTGGTGGCGCGGTACGGGGTGGTGGCGGATGTGGCGATCCATGAACCCGGCCGGGAAGGGGATAACCGGAACCATCACGCCCATATCCTTACCACCACCCGGACGGCCGGGGAGGATGGTCTGGGGGCCAAGACGCGGGTTCTGGACGTGGCCAGCACCGCCTCGGCCGAGATCGAGCATATGCGGGGCGTGTGGGCGCGCCAGGTCAACATGGCGCTTGAACGGCACCAGGTCGAGCAGAGGGTGGATCACAGGAGCTTCGAGCGTCAGGGGGCAGCACAGGAGCCGACCCGGCACATGGGGGTGTCAGCAACCGCACTGGAGCGGCAGGCGGCCCGCAAGATTCCCGGCCGGGAGCCGGTGACGGATCTCGGGAAGCAGAATGCGGAGATCCGTGAGCGGAACCGGGTGCTGGAAACGGCCCGCAAGGCCGTGGAGAAGGCCTCGGCGCTGTTCTCT
>NZ_BJNM01000102.1 GCF_006539685.1 Gluconobacter oxydans | reverse complement strand
CCACTTTCCGCAAAGGCAGTCGGGCAAACCCGTCAACCATCATCGATGGTTTGAAGATTATCGCCGACGCTTGGTTCGGAGATAAGCACATCGTAAAGTATGAAAATGGGACTATCCGCCTCAAAATCGATGGCAAAGAGGTGACGAACGCCATCGAGGTTCTGCGGATGATTGCTGCCGAAATATCCGTGCCGCTACTCAATGGAAATGGGGGGCGCAAAAATACTCGACAGCTTGGCTCGGATATCATCTCAGCACTCGGCCGCGACCGAGACCTAAAAGACGGATCAGACTAGCAGGACCGCCTTCTAAGATGGACATGGCCAGGTATGGATGTGAACTGCTCAGAAGGCTGGATAGGAAAGATGCGTCTTAACTCCTGCATGGGCCAAAGCGTTATTCAGGTTATCAACGAGACCATTGCCAACCTTTGGGATGACTTGGGACAAGAGTTGATCGGGATGACTACACTCAACTAGTCTGTAGTGATGATGACACGCTACTTCGCCGCTCGCATTAGACGGTATTCCGACGATGCATAACCTTTCCGCAACTCTGAAGCTGCGGCCCGTCCGGATTGCTCAGA
>NZ_BJNM01000101.1 GCF_006539685.1 Gluconobacter oxydans | reverse complement strand
GCTTTCCGCCCTGATCTGGAGAAGGCTCTGGCCTATTCAGACAGGATCAAAGGCGGCCGTCCCCCGTTCATCCGGTACTGATGTTCAAGATCCTGGTCATCCAGACCCTGAACAATTTGTCCGACGAACGGACGGAGTATCTCATCAACGACCGCCTGTCGTTCATGCGCTTCCTTGGTCTGGGACTGTCAGATAGGGTGCCCGATGCCAAAACGGTCTGGCTGTTCCGTGAGCGTCTGACTGAGGCTGGCGCCGTCCAGAAGCTGTTCGAGCGCTTTGACGCCACCCTGCGTAACGCCGGTTATCTGCCGATGTCCGGCCAGATCCTGGATGCGACATTGGTAGCGGCTCCAAAGCAGCGCAATACGAACGCTGAAAAAGCGGATCTCCGGGCAGGACGTATTCCTGAAGACTGGCAGGACAAACCCGCAAAGTTGTCGCACAAGGATCGTCATGCGCGCTGGACACTGAAGTTCACCAAAGCGAAGCGGCAGGATGACGGGACGATCCCAGCCACGGACCTCGCCATTCCGTTCTTGGGCTACAAGTCCCATGTTTCCATCGATCGGAAATTCCGGTTCATCCGAAAATGGAAGACAACGGATGCCGCC
>NZ_BJNM01000100.1 GCF_006539685.1 Gluconobacter oxydans | reverse complement strand
CGGCCGTCCACGAGTGCGTCACGTCCCTAATGTCACGTCCGTGGCGGCGCACACCATGCTCGAAGGGACGAAGTGGCGGCAGGTCAGTTGGCGTAAGGGAACGAAGGGACGCCTGACGGCTCGTTTTGCGGCCATACGCGTACGCATCGCAGATGGTGCACCCCAGCGGATCGGCTCTGCTGGAGCCCAGCACATGCCAGGCGAAGAAGCCTGGCTGGTGGGGGAGCATCGCTCGAATGGCGAACGAAAATACTACCTTTCGAACTTACCGACCGAGACACCAATCAAGGTTCTGGCTGGCGCGATCAAAGCGCGCTGGATATGCGAACAGGCCCATCAGCAACTCAAAGAGGAGTTGGGGCTGGATCACTTCGAGGGACGATCCTGGACCGGACTTCACCGCCATGCCTTGATGTCGATGATGGCCTACGCCTTCCTGCAGTCCCGCAGACTCGCTCAGGCGGGACGAAAAAAAAAGAGCCTCCGGACCGCCACCGCAACCCAGTCTGCCAGCAGTGCGCCAGGCCATTCTTGACCGCATAGCTCGTTCACCACCAACACATTGCCCTCATTGCGGATGGATATTCAACAGACACCCTAACTCAATTCTGCCAAAGTAGTGCTA
>NZ_BJNM01000099.1 GCF_006539685.1 Gluconobacter oxydans | reverse complement strand
AAGTGTATACGTAATCGCGTCCTTCACTCTTACAATCGTCGAGAAAGACGTCAGCCTGCTTGTCGACTAACTCAATGATGGAGGCCTCGCCTTCGTCGACCTGAATACGCAATATTTTGACCCGGTTGGCCTCGCCGTAGGTGGACTTCGAGAATCTGACATGGGTAGCGGTCGTCACGGTCTTCACCGAGATATGCTCACCAGTGTCGGAGACGACATCGTAGCCGCGCTGGTTCGTCGCAAGGGCCATCTGGCCTCTGGTTATCATCGCAGTATAGAGTTCGCCGATACGTCCGGTCAGATGACCAATATCCTGAGGCTTTACTCCCCAAGCAAGTTCCTTCTCGAACCATGCCAGTGCTTCAGCAAGGGACCGGATTATCTGTCCTTGGGAGAGGGTATTTGGTGTGTTTTCCATATCGGCCCTTCGTCACAACGTATCCAAAAGGACACCGTATTTGGCTGTTGACGGCGGCACAAGAAAGGGTCGGCTACTTCCATTACTTGAACTTCAGCAGGAATGGAGGATTCCATTTCTTATATATGATTTTGTCCTGTTTTTCATTGTAGATGAAGTTCCTTGCAAAAAAAGATTTACGTATGCAATTATAGTGGTTTCATCTGACTGAATATTTATGTTTCACGATGTGG
>NZ_BJNM01000098.1 GCF_006539685.1 Gluconobacter oxydans | reverse complement strand
CCTGTCAGCCGCCCGTGCTGCAACAGGTGGGTCGCCGTCCGTCCTCCCCATGCTCGCCGGCTACGCCGCCTGCGCGTGGGTGCGGGTGACGCCGATCCTGCCGCTGCGCGGCACTGTTGCACCCCGGTCGCCCGAAAGGCCGTCGCAAGAATGTTTGAAGAACCAGAGATGGATCGAGCATCATGCGACGCTACCAGTTTCCCTATGTTCCAACCCCCCGTGGCCGGCCTCCGATGCGCTGGACCGACACGCAGGAGCCCACAACCTGCCGCCGCTGCAACACGCACTGGGAAGACGGTGATCCGGCACTGACGATTGCCTGCACGGGCTGCGGCGCTCCTGCGGATGAGCCGTGCCGCCGCAGCTCAGGTGGCAATGAGCGTGTGTGCGCCTGTCGCGACGAAGCGGCCGTCCAGATGGGACTGCTGACACGTTGTGAGGGACTGACCTGGGATGGTCGTCACGAAAAGCCGCTGCTGCTGCGGGAGCGCCCGATCGCCCACGCCCTGATGTGCCGCTCTGTGCGGACAGGCGCCCCGGTCAGTCGGTGGACATCATGAGCCCGGATCTCGCGTCCTATGACAGCATCATCGTTGCCGTGTCGGGAGGCAAGGATGGCACGGCTTGTCTGCTCGTCCTGCTGGAAGCCGGTGCTCCGGCCGAACGCATCGAGCTGTGGCACCACGATGTGGACGGGGAGGGGGGATCCTTCATGGACTGGCCCTCCAC
>NZ_BJNM01000097.1 GCF_006539685.1 Gluconobacter oxydans | reverse complement strand
CTTGCTCATGGGAAAACTCCGGACAAGCGGCCGCGTCCGGTGCTGCGCGCGGCAGACCGGGGGGCCAGAAAAACGGGATGATGGAATTGCGGGACGAGCCGCGCCCGGCTCAGGCGCGCGGCATCAGGGGATCAGAGCGGTCCGAACCGAAGGCTGATCTGCTGGCGTTCACTGTCGGAAAGGCGCGCCAGGGCCTCGCGATGGTATTCGGAGCCACAGCGCGCCTTCTGTGACACCCGCCACCAGGCGTGCTGGTCCGAACAGGTGACGCCTCGGATCTGGGTGTCCATGTTTTCGGGACCGCAGCCTTCGAGGATGGTCCAGCCCTCCTGATGGGCCTGAACCAGACTGAACTGCGATTGTGTGTCCGGGGACGTAAGGGCCAAGCTCGGCATCGTCGTCTTTCTCCTTTCCTGACCCTCTCCGGCAACCGCGGCGTCGTGCTGGGGGGCAAGGGCGACGCGTCAGCGTCGGGACCGCCCGGCCCGCAGCGCCAGCGAGGACACGGACGGACCCACCCCTTGCCGCACAGGGCGATCCCGTGGTGCCCCTCTTCTTCCCTTCCCTCTTTTTCTTTTTTCTTTTTTCTTTTGCTTTCGGCTCTTCTGCAGGTCGGAAAAAAACCATGCGGCAAGTGTGAAGACGCTGTTAACCGGAGTAATGTATTGTCGTGGCTGACTTGCAGTCACCGTTCACAGAAACGATTTACAGCTCACCATCATTACACTGAGGG
>NZ_BJNM01000096.1 GCF_006539685.1 Gluconobacter oxydans | reverse complement strand
AAAAACGGCGAGGCCGTCCGGCCCGCGCCTGAAACTAGACGGGTCCTCCCCCGTTACCAAAGGCACCGGCCGGGAGGCTCCAGTTTTCTGCCAGAACCGTCTGCAACGGGCGGTCTGACAGGCAGGCTGCGACCAGATCGGGCCGCGACCGGGCCACTTGATAAACCGTCCCTTCGGACGACAGCTGCTCGAGTCCCCGGTCACGTTTGATCGTGCAGCCGAATTCCTTTTCATATCCGTTCAATTTCGCAAACCGGTTCGCATCCATCCATTTCAGGGTGGCGAACTGGTCTGCATTGCCGAAGATGCAGAACGCGCAGGACAGGCGCGAAAATCCGACCTGATACGGATAGGCCGGCATGACGCGCCAGCGCTTCAGGATCGCCCAGACCTCTGCTTCGAACCACTGATGTACCGGCCCCAGTGGTCGACATGCCGACGCCGCCGCGTCCCGTTTCTCGTGTCGGTACGGTGAGGCTCAAAGGTCGCATAGCGCGCCCGTGCAGGACTTTCTTCGGCACGTTCTCCTGTCACGACCAGGGTACGACAGTTGAGGAACCTGTCCTGTCCGCGGAGGGCGCGATCCGCCACGTCGATCTTGAGGCTTGCCGAACACCAGCGCACGAACAGGCTGGCCGAGATCTGGGGAAAGCGCAGCCGGGTTCCGTTCGGGCCCTGCCCGCCGGCGACGACGCGTCCCTGCGGGGTCTCGAAGACCACGGGTGCGGTCGGCATCTCGTGGCGCAGCATCTCGCGCTCGAAGCCCCCCTCACGCCAGGACCGATAGAGTGGCAGTCCGAAGTCCCGGGCCAGGGCTTCGACATACGGAGCG
>NZ_BJNM01000095.1 GCF_006539685.1 Gluconobacter oxydans | reverse complement strand
TGCTCCGTATGTCGAAGCCCTGGCTCGCGACCTCGGACTGCCACTCTATCGGTCCTGGCGCGAGGGTGGCTTCGAGCGCGAGATGCTGCGCCACGATATGCCGACCGCGCCCGTGGTCTTCGAGACCCCGGAGGGGCGCGTCGTCGCCGGCGGGCAGGGCCATAACGGAACCCGGCTGCGCTTTCCCCAGGTCTCGGCCAGCCTGTCCGTGCGCTGGTGTTCGGCAAGCCTCAAGGTTGACGTAGCCGATCGTGCCCTCCGCGGACAGGACCGGTTCCTCAACTGTCGTACCCTGGTCGTGACAGGAGAACGTGCTGAAGAGAGCCCCGCACGGGCTCGATATGCGGCCTTTGAGCCTCACCGTACCGACACGAGAAACGGGACGCGTCGTCGTCGCCATGTCGATCACTGGAGGCCGGTACATCAGTGGTCCGAAGCAGAGGTCTGGGCGATCCTGAAGCGCTGGCGCGTCATGCCAGCCTATCCATATCAGGTCGGATTTTCGCGCCTGTCCTGCGCGTCCTGTATCTTCGGCAATGCAGACCAGTTCGCCACCCTGAAATGGATGGATGCGAACCGGTTTGCGAAATTGAACGGATATGAAAAGGACTTCGGCTGCACGATCAAACGTGACAGGGGGCTCGCGCAGCTGTCGTCCGAAGGGACGGTTTATGAAGCGGCCCGGTCGCGGCCCGATCTGGTCGCAGCCTGCCTGTCAGACCGCCCGTTGCAGACGGTTCTGACAGAAAACTGGACCCTCCCGGCCGGTGCCTTCGGTAACGGAGGAGGGCCCCTCTAGTTTCAGGCGCGGGCCGGACGGCCCCGTCGTTTTG
>NZ_BJNM01000094.1 GCF_006539685.1 Gluconobacter oxydans | reverse complement strand
CGACCTGTAACCGGGAAGATCAGTTGAACATCGGCGGGGTAGACCTTTTGGTGTCGGGGAATACCGACAGCCCAGCAAAGACTCCGTGCGGTCAATGCCTGCCGAAACGGAGCTGACAACCCGTAACCCGCATCGGCCAGCACGCAGCCGAAGCGGACACCTGCTGCGATGACGCGATCAATTTCCTCAAGCGCGATTTCAGGCTTCGTGCGGTAGTCCTGTAAGGCATGAGGTACGCCCGCCTTGTCCATGCGCGCGACATCGCTTGTCCAGCTTTCTGGCAGGAACAACCGCAGACTCAGCATCAGGGGAACTTCACCCGAAGCCAGTGTCACAGAGACCATTGTCTGGCAGTTCGCATTCTTGCCTAGTGCGGTTGCGTATTGGGGCGCAACGCCAACAGAGGCTTTGCCCTTCTTCGGCAGGGCAGTGTCATCGATGATCAGCCAGGATCCGTCGCCACCAACCAGGTCATCCGCCTGTTTCCACAAGGTCGCTTCCAGTGGAGCTTTGTCCCAAAGCCCGGCTCCGATGAAATGATGCAGCCGGTCATAGGGGACCGCATCCGAGCGTGCGGCCATGGGTTGGATGCTCTTGCGATCTCCTGGCCCAATCAGACCTGCGATATAGGCGGGGCACATTTTACGCCGCGTCTTGTTGCCCAGACCATCCAGATATGGGGCGAGCCATTGCTCAAGATCCGCTTGCCAGTCTTCTTCCAATGCCAGCCTCCGTCAAAGCTGGCTCCCCATGAATCACGCAATCTGCGCCATGGGAATCCTAAAAATCATGCTTCTGCCAAAGTAGTGCTAGGTCGCGTTGACAAAAGGTCTATACGATCATCCTGAGATCTGATTCACTGGTTGCTTCTACGGA
>NZ_BJNM01000093.1 GCF_006539685.1 Gluconobacter oxydans | reverse complement strand
TTTTTCGAGATCGTTTGTTTTTATGCCTACATTTTACCTTCAGCCTCTGGAAGTGTTTATTTGTGGGTAAGTAATATGACGGCTACTATCAATAATCGCAGATTCAGTAAGGTGCGCGGGAACGGCATCCGTCATGGACAGAATATGAAAGACTGTCACCCCGTGGGCCAGAAGATAGTCAGTAACGATGCGCCTGTGACAGCGCCACCAGAGCACCTCCGAGCACATGATCGCAACAGTTGCCTGCTGTCCCGCCTCGATAAGCCGGGCAAGACCTCGGTGAAAATCTTCTCCAAGCGCATAATCCGCATAATTATGAAAACTCTGAACACGCCAGAATGCGTTGGTCTCCGCAGGCATCGTCTTCGACCGTGGCCGTCGTCCACCAAGCTCTGGAAAATGACTATATCCGATCCCCTGTGCCGCCAGTTCCGGCTGGAGACTGGTGCCATCATAGTCTCGATTACGCCGGGAATACGGAAAAGCCCTCACATCCGCGATCAGTGTCACGCCATAATGACGCAAAAGCGCGATAAAATCAGATAGCGCAAGCGTGGAATGCCCGATGGTGTAGAATGGATGACAAGAAGATGATCTTGCCTCCCCTGCGAGGTTCACATTGGATACGGAGTTTTCCATGCCGTCACAAACTTTCCAGATCGGAGACATCGTATCTTGGAACTCGGAAGCGGGATACGTCAGTGGACGGATCAAAGCCATTCATACGGCGCCCTTTCTGGTCAACGGCTATCAGCATCACGCGACGGCAGAACACCCTCAATATGAAATAGAAAGCCTTAAAACCAGTCATATCGCCTTTCACAAAGGCACGGCCCTTACACTTGCTGAGTGACTGGATCATCTCCTGAGCCAGCATCATGTCTGGGCCGCAATATCCATCAATGTAGAGACAGACGGATTGGCTGAGGTGATCGGAGCACAGAGCACCACATCCAGCGTCGGGGTGACAGACGTGAGTGTCGCAATAAGCCTCTCATGACAGAGATCATC
>NZ_BJNM01000092.1 GCF_006539685.1 Gluconobacter oxydans | reverse complement strand
AGCGGTCCAGCCGGATCCGCATCCCGTCATCATCGAGCGCCACATTCTCCAGGCACAGCGCCGCCACTTCGGACCGTCGGAGGGCGCCGGCAAAGCCGAGCAGAAGAATAGCCTTGTCCCGAACGCCCACCAGCTCATCCGTATCGATCTGCTCGATGACCTCGCTCAGCAGATCCCAGGTCAGCCCCTTGACCTGACGGGACGCACTTTCCGTTGACGTCCTGCGAATGCCTGCAACCGTTTCGGACACAAGGGCATGGGAGGTCGGGACGGGAACCTGGGCAACATGGTGCAGATAGCGCAGTGCAGCACGGTGCAGATCCACCGTCGCGGGCCGCTTCTTCTGCAGCGCAAGATCAGCCAGATAGGCGGCGACATCCTCGCTGCGGGCGGGCAGGGCAGGGAGCCCATGTCCTGCCGCCCACGCACACCAGGAGCGCACGGCCGAGCGGTAGGTCCGGCGTGTGTTCACTGCCTTCGCCGCCCGGGAATAGGTCTTTGAGGCGCGCTCCGCCGTCACCAGCGTCCCGTCATAGTCGGGCAGGGCCTCGTCAGTCAGGGCATCGAACCACTGCAGGACCGCGCCAGACTGCTGACCCAGAGGAGAGGCCAGCGGCGCCAGCGTGGCCGCCTGCGATCCCGCCTTGCGCCGTCTGGCGGCCTTCGGCCTGAGCCAGGCGACGAACACCGGTTCGGGTTCGAGATCCAGAGCAATCGCCAGCTCGTGCCCGGAGGGCAGGGCGGTCAGATGGGCACTGGCGATGGCCAGTGCCTCCTCGGCCGTCTCAACATCGGTGGACAGGACCGTGTCTTCGGCAAATTCGTTGTCGCGGTATTCAATGCCGCGAATGACCAGAGAGAGATGAGGGGAGAAGCGACCGGTCGAGAGCAGGGCCACCGCTTCTGTCAGATCGCCGGCAGGAAGCTGCTGCCGGGTCTTCTGGTCCAGCCGGTCCAGGAGGGCCTCACGGGCAGCCTTTGCCGAGCCTGCGATGTGAAGATGGCTGAGCATGAACGCCTCCGCGAAACCAGAACCTGG
>NZ_BJNM01000091.1 GCF_006539685.1 Gluconobacter oxydans | reverse complement strand
TGAATTGCCCCGGGTTTTGTGGAGACGTTTTTTATCTGAACTAAGCGGCTAATGCATGTGATTTCTGCTGAGCATAAAAGCGAGCCTCAGCTTCTGCCGGGGGGATGTTTCCAATGGATGACAGAATGCGGCGATTATTGAACCAGTACACCCATTTGAGTGTGGCCAATTCCACAGCTTCCCTGTTTTTCCATGGCCCCTGCCGATAGATAAGTTCGGTTTTGTAGAGACCATTTATGGTCTCGGCCAGGGCGTTATCATAGGAATCCCCAACACTTCCGACAGAGGCAACGAGGCCTGCTTCAGCCAGTCTTTGCGTGTAGCGAATGGACACATACTGACAGCCCCTGTCGGAATGATGGGTCACTTTCTCCTCGGGCTGCCTCTGGCACAGAGCCTGCTCCAGGGCATCCAGTACGAAGTCAGTATGGGCAGTTGATGAGACACGCCAGCCCACAATCACGCGGGAAAACACATCAATGATGAAGGCTACATAAACAAAGCCCTGCCATGTGGAAACGTAAGTAAAATCCGAAACCCAGAGCCTGTTGGGGGCTGGAGCATGAAACTGGCGCTGCACCAGATCCTGTGGGCAGGGACGTTGTGGATCAGGCCGTGTGGTTCTGATCCCCTTACCACGAATGACGCCTTTAAGTCCCATCTGGCGCATCAGCCGCTCTACCGTGCAGCGGGCGACAGTCCTGCCTTCGCGTCTGAGCTGATGCCAGACCTTGCGTACTCCGTAGACACGGAAATTATCGTTCCATACTCTACGGATTTCGTCGCTCAGCTCTTTGTCTTTCTGGCTGCGCACACAAGGATTTTTCTGCCTGGCAACGGTTGCATAATAGACAGATGGTGCAATCGGCAGGATCTTGCAGATTGACCCGACACCATATGTCTGCCGGTGCTCATCAATGAAGCGCGTCATGGCCTGAACCGGCGGTCGAGTTCCGCCTGGGCAAAATACGCAGAAGCCTTACGCAGGATTTCATTGGCCTGCCGCAATTCGCGGTTCTCTCGCTCCAGTTGCCTGATCTTCTCTCGATCAGGCAGGTCACTCACCGCAGGCGCATTGGCCCGTTCATGCAGACGGGTCCATTTTGACAGCGTGTCAGGGTGAATATCCAGCTTTGGGGCGATCATCATCACTGCAGACCACCGCGAAGGATGGTTCTTCTCTTCCTCCAGAACCATGCGGGCTGCACGGTCACGAAACTCAGGCGGAAAACGCTTCGATTTATTGCTCATGAATTCTTCTTACCTCACGGGTCTTTCTGTCTCCACAAAACCCGGGGCAATTCA
>NZ_BJNM01000090.1 GCF_006539685.1 Gluconobacter oxydans | reverse complement strand
CCCATCAAACCCCGGGACCAAACACCTAAGAGACATTATAGTTTTCCTATTGATCCAAACGATCATATCGAATCGATTGGCAATCTGTTTTGAAGTTAATAGAATAACAAATGCAGCCGAGATGGTAGGTAAATAGTGCTGCGCTGAACTGTTATTCCTACCCTGGCCTTAATGCGAGTACTCGGCTCATCAAGGGGTCTCGCACGATAGGAGATGCCTAAAGTGGCAACTTGCTCCATCGCTGCCAGCCTTCCGAATGGTTTGAAGCTACGTGCTTCACTGTCCGGCCTCCACTTTATGTGGTTCTGGGCAATTGTGCAGCATTTACTTCATCTACTCGGTTGGATGTAATGATGGATGAGGGAACGCGTAATGCGTTCCCTCATCAACATTTCTTATAATTCTGATTTGTCTTTGGTATACATATGTCCATATCCAAGTTTTTCTAGTCTTTCCGCTTCTCTTTCAGCACTTTCGCGATCTAAATAGACTTCAGCTTGGTCTTCATAATCAACCCAATATGGTTTTTGAGAGGAATGCCAAAACTCTCGATTATGATCGCTAAGAACTCGAAAAATAACAAAAGTATTCTGTCTAATATTATCTTTCACGCTACTTTCCTCGGCCGTCCACCTTTGGCGCCATTGCGCCGGGCGGCGGCAGACTTTGCGGCAGACAGTGTTTTCCCTGCCTGGCTTGCCATAAAGGCCCGCGTTCCAAATATCCCGGCCATGAGTTCAGGGACCAGGATGTCAGCATTCAGATCGTCCCAGCACAGAGCATAACGGCCCATGCGCTCAACCTTGGCTAGCTGGGCATCCGTTGCGTTCTGTAGGCCCTGTATCTTCCGGGCGGGGAACTCGAAGCGCGCTCCGTTCGTCAGTTCAATGGTGATACGGCCTGTGGTCGCATCATACCCCGCAGCACTGACGCCTGGCGTAGCCTTTGCGTAGGCATCACCTGCTTCCCGGGCGGATTTGAGCTCTTCACTTCTTGCCATGAATAACCTCCCATTCCTTCAGGAGCGTGTCCGCGTTCGCTCCGACTTCTTTCGCCAGCTTCAATGCTTCGCGGTCGCTAAAGCCTTCAATCCGTAATATGCGCGGATCATCTTCAATGCTCACAACCACCTGACCATCTGAGCCGATAATGTGAACATGCGGGGGTCTGTGATCGTTGGTGAAGATTACAACGCGGCATCCCGCAATTCTCATTACCACTGGCATAAGCGGAATATAAACCTAACAGGATAGGTTTTCAACATGAACGAAGTGGACATCTTGGCCAGATCGCTATGACTGCAAACCGCGCGGCTCCCACGGAAGGTCTGAAAGAGGTGGGGTGTCAAAGTCCGTCACTTGCAAACCAAACCCCTAGGTGTTT
>NZ_BJNM01000089.1 GCF_006539685.1 Gluconobacter oxydans | reverse complement strand
CGGACTGACCCGCACCATCGGTCGGCCAGCTTTGGCAATGATGAAGCTTTCCCCTTTCATGGCCGCGTCAATCAGCCGGGACAGATGGGTCTTGGCTTCGTGGATGTTGACCGTGCGCATGGCGAAAACCTCCTGAGTTTACTCAAAAAGACTTAGTCATATTAGTCTGGTCCATCAAGGCAAATGTCGCCAGGACCGCCTCAGGAAACAAAAAAAAGCACACTCATCGCGTTCCTCGCCTACTGTCATACCCTGTCGGATGCGACATTGGCGGTCAGGAATGCCGCATAGCCCAGTTCGTCCATCTGACCTGCTGCCAGCGCGAGAACCGCATTTGCTGCATCTTCCTGGGCTGCCGTGAAACGATAGCCGTTGAGTTCCAGAAACAGCACACCGAGCACAAAGCCCGTGCGCTTGTTCCCATCGATGAAGGGATGGTTTTTGACGATACCCGCCGTATAGACGGCCGCCAGATGCCCTGGATCCAGCGGATCCGCATAGGCCGCATGCTGCTGTGGCCGGGCAAGCGCGGATTTCAGAAGACCTGCATCCCGTACGCCGGAAGCGCCACCATGCAGCCCCAACAGCCGGTCATGCAGGATCAGGGCTTCGCGTTCGTCTATCCAGACGAAGACTGTCATTGGGCCAGAACATGCAGCGTATCACGGTAGCGCCGCATAATATCTTCAGCCTTTGTCATTTTGGTTTCGAAGTCAGGATCATAGGGCACGAGCCGATATCCGCCTTCTGGTGCTTCAGTCAGATACAGGGGCGCGCCGTCCTGGGTGTTCAGCCGTGAGATCACTTCCTTGGGCAGTACAACCCCGAGTGAGTTCCCGAATTTTCGCACTTTCAGCTCGACCATAGTGAATCCCCCCAAAGTTATTACTAATGTAATAACTTTTTGCGGTTTCAGCAACCACCATGCTCACCGGCCTGTCTAGCTCACAGTGATCAGCAGTCTTCCTTACGCGACGTTTCTGGGGCGACCGCCTTTCGCACCATTCCGGCGAGCCGCCGCCGCTTTTGCGGGACTGGCAGATGATCCGCCCACACGTCCCATCTGTGCCGCCATCCAGCTTCGGGAACCGTAGATACCGTGGATGAGACCTTCGACTAGGACATCAGCATCAAGACGTGGCCAGTGAAGGCCATTCCCCAGCGGGGTGATCTCGATCTCGGCCAGATCATTCAGTGAAGCGTCGTGCAAATCCTGTAGTAGATCCACAGGCACGCTCATTTCAACACCGTTGGAGAGCGTGACATGAAGGGCGCGGCGCGCACGGATCAACCGTGCGGAGACCGCATGAGGAACTGTCGCTCTATGAAGCGCGTCTGCTTCACGAGCGGCCTGATAGTTCATGTCATTCGCCATGTATCTTCTCCCATGCTTCAGCCAACATC
>NZ_BJNM01000088.1 GCF_006539685.1 Gluconobacter oxydans | reverse complement strand
AAACAACTATACCGCCATTCTCAATCAGCATCATTATGAACGGCTGAATGGCCTGATCGACAATGCCGAGGACCAGGGCGCGCAGGTGATCCGTCTGGGGAGCAATTCAGACGAAAGCCATGTTCTGGCCCCCGTCCTGCTGCTGGATGTGACACCGCAGATGACCGTTATGCAGGAGGAAATTTTCGGGCCTGTCCTGCCAGTCCTCACTTATCGCGCACTGGATGAGGCGATTGCTTTCATCAATGAGCGCCCGCGTCCTCTGGCTCTGTATTATTTCGGCGATAACCGCGCTGAACGTGACAGGGTTCTCAGGTGCACGGTTTCCGGAAATGTCACCATCAATGGTGCCCTGCTGCATATCGCGCAGGACGACCTGCCCTTCGGAGGCGTGGGAGACAGTGGGGTCGGGGCGTATCACGGGAAGGAACGCTTTATCGCGCTGACTCATCCCCGGGGCATTTACCGGCAGGGGCGACTCAGTGCCGCGACGTTGCTTCAGCCACCTTTCGACAGGCTCACCGATGTCATTACAAATCTGCTTTTACGATAAAAAACGCGAATTTCTGCCAGCACTATCAGCCTAGTACTATCAGCATGGTGGATCTCGGTAGTTGCTGACGCTATCGTCGTTGGAACTGAGGTTAAGGGACGCAGATAAGATGAAGCAGGATGCTGACGATATTACTGGGTTGCATCACGTCGCCATCATCGCGTCGGATTATCAGCGCTCCCGAGCGTTTTATGTTGATGTACTGGGCTTCAAGGTCATCGCTGAAAATTTTCGGGCCGAGCGTAATTCATGGAAGTGTGATCTTCAGGTCGGTGATGCCCAGATTGAGCTCTTTTCCTTTCCGCATGCTCCCTCTCGGGTTTCGCGACCAGAAGCCTGTGGACTGCGCCATCTCGCATTCCGTGTTCAGGATAGTGCCCAAGTCGTGCAACGTTTAGAGGGGCACGGGGTTGTCTCGGAGCCAATTCGCACAGACCCCTATACAGGCCGCCTGTTCACGTTTTTCGCGGATCCGGATGATCTTCCGCTCGAACTCTATGAAATATGAGCGGTCCCTGCTTCAGCAGCCACGGTAAGGCGGCTCTTGGGTCGATCTGGCCCATGTTGCCGCCATGCTTTGAAGCGTGTGATTTAATTATCCAGACTGAAATTTACCGTTGTCTGGTGATGATGCTCAACCACGGGAACGCCTTTTACGGTCGCTGGGGCATATCGCTGTCGCCGACAGTGATCGAGTGCACTTGCGTTGAATTCAGGGTTTGTACTGGAAACTACCTGACAGTTCACCGTATGCCCGGTTTTATCAATATCAAACACCATCTTGACCTGGCCTGTGGCATTTTCCCTGACCAGTTTTTCCGGATACACAGGTTCGTTTTTCATAACCTGCGGAGGATTGGATTTCGTTTCCTAGGTGTTT
>NZ_BJNM01000087.1 GCF_006539685.1 Gluconobacter oxydans | reverse complement strand
CCGTTTTGGCATCAGGCACACGGTCCGACAGCCCCAGGCCAAGGAAACGCATAAAGGAGAGGCGGTCGTTGATCAGATATTCTGTCCGCTCATCAGACAGATTGTTGAGCGTCTGGATCACCAGAATTTTGAACATCAGCACCGGATCAAATGGCGGTCGTCCGCCTTTACTGCCATCTGAATAGGCTAAAGCCTGCCCCAGATCAGGGCGGAAGACTTCAAAATCCACAGTCCGGGAAAACGCTTCAAGCTGGTCACCCAGCCCGCTCAGCCGGGCAAGCCTCTCTTCAACATCAAAGAAACCAGCCTGCTTCATGATCCATACCCCAATCAACTCGGGGGAAATGGAATCACAAAGGCACCCTCAAAACCAGAGGGTTTTTCGAACCCTCCAGATGGCGAAGAAGCGCGGGCATAGTCCCTGCAGCCTGCGGATCGGATACCGAACACCACGCTTTGTCCGCTGCCTGCGCAGGCACGCAAGGCATCAGGGCCAGAGCGACTACACATACTGACCACAAAAAACAGGCTTTCTGTCTCCGTTGACCCTCAGGCATGGTTTGTCGGACCGTCTGCAACCTGCACAAGAAGTTTGCCGAAATTCTGTCCACTCAGTTGTCCAGCCAGTGCGAGAGGGGCCTGATCCAGACCCTTTACAATCTGTTCCTTATAAACAAGAGATCCTTCCTGAACCCAGGGAGTTGCCAAAGCACGCCATTCCGCAAACCGCTCCGGCCGGTCACCGACAATGAAGCCCTCGATGCGGGCTCTGCGAAACAGCAGCATGGCCGCGCTGATCGTGGGCGCATGCGCCAGCCCGCTATAGTCGCGATCATTATAGTCAGCGACCAGACCGCAGATCGGAACCCGGGCATGATTACGTAACCGCCTGATCACAGCCTGGCCTACTGCACCCCCAACGTTCTCGTAGTAGACATCGACGCCGTCAGGACAGAGGGCGTCAAGCTGTTCGTCGAGATTTTCATGATGATTGATGCATCCATCAAATCCGGCGATTTCCGTGACCCACGCACATTTCTTCACGCCGCCCGCGATACCGATCACCCGCGCTCCTGCTCTTCTGGCTATCTGTCCGGCTGTTGCGCCTACGGGACCGGACGCCGCAGAGACAACGACCGTTTCCCCTGCCTTGGGCTGTCCGATGTCCTTCATCCCCGAATACGCGGTTGTCCCGGGCATACCGAGCACACCAAGATAGGTTGAAGGCGGCACATCATCGGGAACCCGGACCAGCCTGTCCCCGGGAGTTGCCAGCACAGTCGCCCATCCAAACGCACCGGAAACGATCTCGCCTCCACGAAAGGCTGGATGCTTCGACTGGATGACCTGTCCCACGGTTTCGCCAGGGATCATGTCGCCAACCGCCAGTCCTTCACGATAGGTCCGCCCCTCGTTGAGAATGCCCCGCATATAGGGATCGACGGAAGCAAAGAGTGTGCGTGTCAGCACCTCACCCTCCTTTATCGCAGGCCAGGGACGTTCCACTGTCGCGAAAACATCCGGCGCAATACTTCCGTCAGGACGCTTTGCCAGAACAACGGCCTCAAGTGTCTTTTCGGTCATGATACTCCCCCTTACAGGTCAATGCGATTTCCGGTCCGTGTTACAACAGAT
>NZ_BJNM01000086.1 GCF_006539685.1 Gluconobacter oxydans | reverse complement strand
CCCATCAAACCCCGGGACCAAACACCTAATCCTGCACTCCTAAATGGTTCGTCCGGCGAATTTCTGAGGCGGTGCGGCCAGTCTTACGACGTAGCAGAGTGCGGAGAGTGGCTGCATTATCATAGCCGGTGCGGGCTGCGATCTCATCCATTCCCAATTTGGTCGTCCTCAGGAGATAAGCCGCTCGTTCAACGCGCAGGCTCTGGAAATAAGACAATGGAGAGCGGCCCAGCACCATATTGATTCTGCGGGACAGAGTTCGTTCACTTGTCCCGACAAAAGCCGCGGCCTGCTCCAAGGAAAAGCCCGTAGCGAGGTTTTCACGCGCCCACTTCTCGAAGAGCATCACCAGGTGGTCGGCGTGGCGCAAATGATCCGGGATGGCATAGGTGGCTTGAGGCGAGCGAGGATCGAGCATTAGGTAGCGAGCGACGGTGTCGGCCAGTTCGGGGCTCCGCTGACGAACGAACCAGAGCGCCAAATCGAAATGTGCAAGCACCGCGCCTGCGGTAACGACCCTGTCGTTACCCACCAGCGCACGGCTGTCATCGAGTGCAACGCTGGGATACCGGGCTCTAAAGAAAGGTGCGAGCCACCAACTGGTGGCGGCCTCTTGTTTGTCTAACAATCCCGTCTCGGCGAGGACGAATGTCCCCGTACAAGCAGCAGCGATAGTCGCACCATTTGCCTGCCAGGTTCGCAATAGTTCGACAGCTCGCTTTACATCGGGATGAGCAAGGGCGTCGGCAATGCCTTCCTCCGTCTTCGCTCCCAATGCCGGCACGAAGACAAAGCCGGGAGTCGGGAGGGCGTCGGCCCGAACCGTAGGGATTGCGAGGCCGTGCGCTGTATGTGTTGCGCGACGAATGCTGGAAACCGACGAGTTCAAACTTTCACGCAAGGCGGGGGGCGCCAAGTCGCGCGCCGTCGCTAAGGTGTCCTGAAACGCCGCAAGCCCAGTATCGAACACCCCATCAAGCGCTAAAATTGTCGTAGCTGTGCTCATGGCGAGAATGGTATCAGGTTTGTCAATTCTGCCAAGCGCTAACGCTCCGCTGCGATGATAGTCTAGCGACGCGGCCGACGATGGCGCGATCAAATAGGGAAGAAAATGAGGACCATTAAAGTGTTCCTGCTCACGGCGGCCCTCGTTGTCGCCACCGGCGCGACAAGCGCAATGGCGGATACGACAGGCAGCTCGAAGTCAACCCAACCACACCCAAAGATGGAGACGATGAAGATGACACATATGGGCTTATTCGTGCGGCTCGACGCCAAGCCTGGCAAAGAAGCGGCTTTGGAAAAGTTTCTGAAGGACGCGCTGCCGTTGGCACAAGCCGAAACGGGTACTCCGGTCTGGTATGCTGTAAAGTTCGGACCAAGCAGTTTCGCGATCTTTGACGCCTTTCAGAATGATGGCGACAGAACCGCACATCTCAACGGTCCGATCGCGGCGGCACTCATGCAGAACGCCGATGAGCTTCTGGCCACGCCGCCGGTCATCGAGCGCTGGGATGTTCTCGCGGTCAAGTAAGCTAGACAGAGCGGTATGTGGCATCGCTGCGACCGCTCTGCCGCCATCGTCGTGGTGAGTTTCTTCTTCCGCGTAAGCGATGTCGCGCTAGTCTAGGTGTTTGGTCCCGGGGTTTGATGGG
>NZ_BJNM01000085.1 GCF_006539685.1 Gluconobacter oxydans | reverse complement strand
TAGCACATCGGGAAGCTCTTTTGCAGAGTTCACCTATCTGGCCTTAAGGCCAGATAGGTGGCCACGGACCGGGCGATATGTCTCCACAATGATGGTGTCCAGCCACACAGGGGAGATAACCGGCCGTGACCAGACCCAACCCTACACCGACAACAGCTGTTCTCGTCGCTATCGATGTTGCCAAATCACGCAATGAAGTCTTGATTGAGGTGCCCGGTAATCGACGGCGTCGACGCCTGACTGTGGCCAACACGCGCACAGAACATGACCGTTTCATTGCAGAACTGCAGGCCCTGGCACCGCGGCCGGTCATTGTTGGCTTCGAGCCGACCGGACATTATCATCGTCCGCTGGCCTGGCGCCTCGTGCAGGCCGGGTTTGATGCACGCCTGATTTCTTCGGTCGCTCTGGCCCGCACGCGAGAGGCGCTGCACAACGGCTGGGACAAGAATGACCCCAAGGATGCACAGGTCATCCTGCACATGCTCCAGATTGGCGCAGCCAAACCATATCATGATCCTCTTGCCAACGAGATCAACAACATTCAGGAATTGTCCGTTACCCATGAAGTGATTTCCCGTGCCAAAACCGAGGTCCAGCACCGGATCCTTACCCACTATCTGCCTCTCTATTTTCCGGAAATTGAGCGCTTCAAGGGCAACACGCGCAGCGACTGGTTCTTTGCCCTCCTTGAGCAATTTCCTGTTCCAGCTGCTATTACCGCGCTCAGCAAGGAGGCGTTTGTTGCTGCCGCCTGGAGTGTTGTTGGGCGCAAGGTCAGTAAATCTCGTCTTCTGGGTGATATCTGGGAAACAGCTCATAGATCGATTGCGCTGCCTGTTTCTCCGGATGCCCCAGCGATCGAGATGTTCCGGGTCGTCCTAGGCGAGGCGCGAAGGCTGATCGCGCAACGTGATGCGATCGAGGAAGCTGCGATTGACCTACTCGGCGATCACAGCGACTTTCAACGCTTGCAGCAGGTGCCGGGGATCGGGCCAATCCATGCCCTGACGATTCTTGCCGAGGCAGGCGACCTGCGGCGATTTCGTCATCACCGGCAATTTCTGAAATTCTGTGGTCTTGACCTGTCAACCTATCAGTCAGGCCAATATCGCGGCAAAACCAAGCTGTCCAAACGCGGCAACGCGCGTCTGCGACGGACACTGTGGATGGCGGCACAGGTCGCCATTCGCCAGCGTGAGAACAGCTTCCGTGACAAGTTCGACCGCTATGTGGCCAGGGACCGGCATGATCCGGACCTGCGTCGCAAGGCGTCCACAGCCATCACCGCAAAGATGGGGCGCGTTGTGCACGCGATCATCAAACGCGGTGACGATTACCGGCCTTTCGTCGAAGGGCCGGTGCCAGGTGGAGGAAC
Source organism: Gluconobacter oxydans (assembly GCF_006539685.1). Lineage (GTDB taxonomy): Bacteria > Pseudomonadota > Alphaproteobacteria > Acetobacterales > Acetobacteraceae > Gluconobacter > Gluconobacter oxydans. The sequence continues at coordinate 301 of NZ_BJNM01000085.1, read as the reverse complement.
CCCTCTCTATTGGTGCCGTGAGGGCGCATCTGCGACCCTGTAGATAATGTTAGGGTCTTCCACCTGGGTTTTCGCATCCCATCTTCAGGACGGTTAGGGCCACGGCACCAACATGCCGCACTGGACCCTGTGTTTGCTATGGCCGGGAGCGCCCTTATTTTGCGGTGGAGACCGCCTGGTTTTTGCTTGCAGTATTTTTCAACGACAGTGCAAACTGCCGATGGAGACGTGTTGCCAAATCGACCGGATGCTTCCCGATATAGGACGTTGTCGGTCAGGATGGTGTGGATCTGGTAAGGAA
>NZ_BJNM01000084.1 GCF_006539685.1 Gluconobacter oxydans | reverse complement strand
TCGACTTCCCAGCTTGCCCGCGCGCCATAGGTCAGGACCGAAGCCTCGGGGCGGTTGGCCGTGTTGCCCGGACGCAGCGGCCAGTTGTCCACGTTGATGGAATAGCGGTCGTCGCCACCGCCTGCGGCCACGTCGAGCTGCGGATACCAGGCCGACTGCGCCTGACGGCGGACGGCGCGCTCGGCGATGATGTGCTGCGAAGCGATCTGCAGGTCGTAATTGCCCTTGATCGCCTGTTCCACCAGCTCGTTGAGCATGGGATCGTGGAACTGCGCCCACCAGTCCTTCATGTCGGCAGCCGACTGCGCCAGCGCATCGGCGGTGGCAGGCCGGGGCTGCTCGACAAAGGCGTCGGGCACCTTGATCCGGTCCGGCTTGAAGTTCGGCCCGACCGTGCACGCCGTCAGCGACAGGCAGGTGCTCAGGGCCAGAGCCACGCTGCGGAGGGCTACGGCCCGGGTAAAGGGCCGCGCCAGCGATCGGGAAAGGGGGGTGCGTGACATGTCAGAGGTGGTTCTGCAGCCAGGTGGTCAGACGTCCGCGCGCGCCCGGCGTCTCACGCCCGATCGTCACCGTGGCCGTCATGCCGGCCGCCAGCGTGATTTCCGGCGGGACGTTGTCGAACTCCAGACGCACCGGAATACGCTGTGCCAGACGCACCCAGGTGAAGATCGGGTTGACCTCCGGCAGGCCCAGCTTGTCGGACACGCCGTTCTGGTCGTTGATGCCGCGGCCGATGCTGACGACATGCGCCATGATGATCTGCTTGTAGCCCATCAGCTTGATCCGGGCCTCGTCACCCACATGCACGCCGTGCATCTTGGTTTCTTCGAAGTAGCCGTTGATCCAGTAGCTGTGTGCATCGATCACCGCGAGCCCCGACACGCCGGCATGGGCATAGTCACCCACCCGCAGGTTGAGGTTGGTGATGTAGCCGTCCACCGGCGAATAGACCGTCGAGCGTTGCAGGTTCAGCAGGGCGGTGTTCAGCTCGGCCTTGGCCGCGTTGACCTTGGCGCGCTGGGTTTCGACATTGGAGTTGAAGTCTTCCTGCTCTTCCGCCGAGACGATGCCGCCCAGGCCCATGCGGCGCTTGGCGTCGGAGGTGCGGAGCTTCAGGTCTTCCTCGGCCCCGGCCACCCGGGCGCGGGCGGCGTCGATGTCGAGGCGGAAGCGCACCGGATCGAGCACGAAGAGCGGATCGCCCTTGTGGACGAACTGGTTGTCCACGACCGGCACGGCAACCACCGTGCCCGAGACTTCAGGGGCGGCGTCCACGACATAGACGCGCACACGGCCGTCACGGGTCCAGGGGGCGAGGACGTAGATGTCCCACATCGTGCGCCCCAGTCCGATGGCCAGGGCCAGGACGATGAGGGTCAGCAGGACACGGATCACGCTGCGGGTCCAGTTCATTGCCGACCCCTCCTATACGTAAAGGATGAGTAGACAGAGAACACAGACATAGAGCGCTATTTCAAAGAGGGCGACGTGCCAGAACCATCCCAGCGCACCGGTGCGCCACAGGATGCTTCGAAGCAGTAACGTCACAAAGACCGCCGCTACGGCATAAATGGAAAGCGGTGCAACGAAAACGCCAAACAGGTCAACTTCAGCCAGCATCAGGGACCGACCCCACCGTCAACCACCAGACTGCCACCCGCCAGACTGTACGCCAATTCGTCCACAACGCTCCTCGCTCAGCCACATCGACTCCCACTCAGTGAAGCAGCAGTCGGTGG
>NZ_BJNM01000083.1 GCF_006539685.1 Gluconobacter oxydans | reverse complement strand
AAACACCTAGGCGTTCAGACTGTGCTGAATGATCTGGTTGAAGCCACAGGCGGTCGCGAGTTGGCCGGGGAAACTGATTGACAGGCTGCGTTGGTGTTCAGGGTCTTCAGCTTCTGAAACATGGATGGACCGTCTGTGACTAAGGGAAAATCTGGCCCTGCCTTAATCTGTTACCTGTATGGAAATCGCATCGAAACGGAATATCATTTGATATCTGAATATCAGATGATAGCGTCATCCGTGCGGATAGTGCGATGACCGACTGTCGTGCCAGAATAAAGGGATTGTCATGAGTGATAATGTATCCTCAGGCTCAGAAAGCCCGACCAGAGCCTTCACTGTCGAAACCGATGCAACGGCGACCTATTGGCGTAAGGGACCGCAGGACACGTTGCCTCCACCTGACATGATGGGGCCATATATGCGGAATCATCCTGTGCCGGTTGAGGCGGTAGATGGCCGCAAGGCATGGATCATTGGCAGCGGCATTGCCGGGCTTGCCGCCGCATTCTACATGATCCGTGATGGCAGGATGAAAGGTGAAGACATCACCATCCTCGACACGATGGACATTGCCGGCGGGTCATTGGACGGAGCGGGTAACGCCGAAGAGGGTTATATCGTTCGCGGCGGCCGGGAGATGAACTGGAACTACGACAATTTCTGGGATCTGTTCCAGGATGTTCCAGCCCTTGAACTCCCTGCGGGCTTTAGTGTTCTCGATGAATATCGGCAGGTCAACGATAATGACCCCAATTACTCCAAATCCCGCCTCATGCACCAACAGGGGAAAATTCGTGATTTCGCGACCCTGGGCCTCAGCAAATCGCATCAGTGGGAACTGATCCGCCTCTTGCTCAGGCGCAAGGAAGACCTCGATGACATCACGATAGAGGCGTATTTCAGCGAAAGCTTCTTCGAGACGAATTTCTGGTACCTGTGGCGATCGATGTTCGCTTTCGAGAACTGGCAGAGCTTGCTGGAAATGAAATTGTACATGCATCGCTTCCTGGATGCGATCGACGGGATGGCGGACATGTCGACGCTCGTTTTCCCGAAATACAATCAGTATGACAGCTTCGTCGTCCCCCTGGCACGTCTGTTGCGGGACAAGGGCGTGAAGATCCAGTTCAACACGCGCGTTCATGATGTCGATCTTCAGATACGCGGGGACGAAAAGACCGTAACCGGACTGCGGGCCATGGTCGATGGACAGGAAACCACCATACCTGTTCATCCGAATGATCTGGTTTTTGCCCTGACCGGCTCCATGACGGAAGGCACGGCCTATGGTGACATGGACACGGTGCCAGTGCTGGAACGTGGCCTCCATGAGCCCGGGGAAGAGAGCGACTGGACGCTGTGGCGCAATCTGGCCCGGAAATCTCCTGTCTTTGGTCGGCCGGATAAGTTCTATGGTGATGTCAAAGGCTCAATGTGGGAGTCCGCGACACTGACCTGTCGGCCGTCACCTTTTGTCGATAAACTGAAGGAGCTCTCGGTCAACGATCCCTATTCGGGCAAGACCGTAACGGGCGGTGTCATCACCTTCACCGACTCAAACTGGGTGCTCAGTTTCACCTGCAATCGTCAGCCACATTTTCCGACCCAGCCTGATGATGTGCTGGTGATCTGGGTCTATGCTCTTCTGATGGACAAGGAAGGCAATTATGTGAAGAAGCCGATGCCCGCCTGTACCGGTCGGGAAATTCTGGCTGAACTCTGCTACCATCTCGGAATAGTGGAGCAACTGGACGCCATTGCTCTAAACACGAAGGTTCGTCTGGCGTTGATGCCTTATATTACAGCACAGTTCATGCCGCGCGCTGCTGGAGACCGGCCACATGTCGTTCCCGAGGGCTGCACGAACCTTGGTCTGCTTGGTCAGTTCGTAGAGACCAGCAACGACATTATTTTCACAATGGAAAGCTCGGTCCGTACGGCGCGTATCGCGGTCTATACGTTGCTTAAACTACCAAAGCAGGTTCCGGATATCAGTCCGACGCAGTATGATATCCGGACAATATTCAAAGCGGCCAGAGCGATCAATAATGGGGAACCATTCCCTGGTGAGCGGTTGTTGCACCGCCTTCTTGATAAAACCTATTTCTCTCATATCCTGCCAACTCTACCGAAGAAAGAAGAGGCAGATGGCGATGATTTTGGAAACGATCTGTCCGGCTTGTTTGGAAAGGGGAGTGAGGCCCTGCACAAAGTAACAGACTGGCTGGAAAAATTTCGCGCTAATCTGGGGTGGAAATGAACATAAAGGCAGGTCTCCGTAGCGGGGGGACAATGGTCTGATATCCTGGTGACACCCATGGCCAGGATATCTTCTGGTAATCCTGACACATATATTCGGACTCAACGCTAAATTACGTGGAGG
>NZ_BJNM01000082.1 GCF_006539685.1 Gluconobacter oxydans | reverse complement strand
GCCCTTGATACACCGTGGCTCCGGTTTGTCCCAATCTGACTATATGTCTTCTGACCCTCGACCGTTTGACGCTTGCGCCATTTTGTAACGGTTTTTGGATTGATCCCGAACTCTTTGCTCAGCGCCGTGAGCAAAACCTGCGATCGCTGTATTGCTACTCACACAGCGTGCTATGGTCGTGGCGCTCCCATGATGGATCTATCCCATAGGGCTTCCTTCCACTCACGTGCGACAACAAAAGAGCGTGCGCCTCGTCGTGAGACTGGCGCTATCGTTCCGTCCCACAGGGTGGGACGTCAGAAGCTGCTCAACGCCGCGCGCTTCCAGATATTTTGGGCTACGCAGACGTAGTGATAATCGGCGTCGTCCTCAAACTGGCCTGGCGTGCATGGGGCCGAGGAAGAGGCGGGCGTACTCAGCGGCTCGATCACCGCACCGCTTCCCGAGACCGTCAGCCCGCAATTCACCCCCGTGCCGCACAGCGAGATCGAGCTGTCCGACAGGCCGTATTTGATTGCACCGTTGATGTAGCCGTTGAGCTGCCCATACCACAGGTCGTCGGCATTCGTCGGCGACGGCGCAGTGCCGGGCGTCGCTACCGGCCCAAGGTACATGTTCGGGTTGCCGCCCGCCGCGTCCTGCTGCAGGCGCAACACCTGGCGAAAGGTGTAGCCGTTGGCCACCGCGTCGTTCTCAGCCATAGTGAAGCTCGTTCCCGCCGCACTGCTCGCATCCAGATTCGAGCACCAGCTTCCCACATAGATAGATGAGCCGACGATCGGCCGCGTGTTGCAACCGTTCCAGAATACGAAGCCAAGCGGCAGATTACCGGCCAGCACATAGCCCGCGCTATCGGTCGTGAACTCCGAGCCATCGTTGAGTGCCCCTGTGCTCTGCGGCGAGATCACGTATCCGGCATAGCCGACGCTATGCGGCTTGGTGGCCTGTACGACGAAGTCGCTCTCCTCGCCCTCAAAATTGCGCGCGAGCGACGTTTCCTGACCTGAGGCCTGCTCGACGTATTGCATGAACGAGTTGTGGGCGAAAATCTTGGCGGGCGAACCTAGCCAAATCGTGGGCACCGAGCGATTCGAATAAATCGAGTTATCCAGATGCTTTATGTCCGGCACGACAGGTGTGCTCGGCGTCGCCTGGCCGAGCACGCTCCAGCCATTGACAGTGATGGTGGCGCCCGACCAGCTGGTGACGTAAGCGCCATAAAAGCGCGGCGTGGCGATCTTGCCCGCTGGCGTGCCGGTGTCCTGCACAGTCGGGTCGATCACGTTGGTAAAAATATACATGCCCTGACGAAGCTGATTGGTCTGCTCGGGCGTTAGCGGCTGTGGCAGCGTCACGCTCGTCGCCGTGAACGCGGCCGCCGTCAGTACGAGGCGCGCCGGCGCATCGTCCAGATGTTCGTAAAGACCGACAAGATCACCCATTCCGGCGTTCGCACTCACACCACTACGCCAGTCGCTACCAGAGATAGCCGCCCTTCCTGCGCTATCTGTCTGACTGCCACCTGTCGCGATGAGGCAAAGTGCACAACCGTTGTTATAATTACCGTAGGGCCGCGCGACGATATTGACGATGGAGCTCGTCGCGGTGTCGTTGCCATCACTCGTTACCTGAGGGAGCGCCCCCCCCCCGAGCCACACCGCATCCCTGCCACCCGAGAGCGGATCGCCAGCCCCGTTCGCAAGCGCTATCTGAATGCCGTCCACGACATTGCCTGAAGAATCTGTGTAGGACCGGAGCACATTGATGGATTTCGATATAACGTTGTTTTTCATATTTAGATTGATATCCAGGGGCGCAACTCCTCCTGGAGATCCCACGTCTTGACTGTTCAGGTAATGGCACGGAGTGGGACGGCTATGGCCATCGAGGCCGCAAATATTCTCGATGACCTGGGCTTGCCGCCACTGCCCGCCACCATCCTTATAAGCGGATATGAGGGGCGAGCCATTGGCTCCGATCGGGGTCGCGAGCTTGATGGGACTGAAAGATCCGGCTTGATTTTTGTATTGCTCCGCAGGCTGTGCAAGGCAAAAGAAAGGCATAAATAGCCATGCCAACACCATAAGGTATTTCATGATTTATCCGAATTTTATGGGGAAAGAAATAATTGGCATACACGACCATCCTACCTAAGTAATAGTATAGAATACGACATAAAAATTCAAGGGTTTTACCCTGACGGGCTGTCTTTTATCGTCTTTTACACTAGGAGACCTGTACGTGAGTTGTGGATATTGCTAATTTTGTCTATATTGATAAAGGAAATATGAAATTGATTTTCGTTTTCTCTCTCCCTGCAATGCCGTCCGCCACGTTGCAACATTGATACGATCGGCGAAGCTGTCATGCGGATAATGCGAAGATGTTGATGGTTCGTTTTAAGATTGTAGCAAGCCTTGGAGAGCCCCCCCGACATCGCATGTAACGTAGGCCATAGCTGCGCTTCCATGTGCTAAAGATCTTCTCGATCCGGCCTAGTTGATCTTCATTGACGAAACCGCCCTCTACAACGAAGATTCCCCGTT
>NZ_BJNM01000081.1 GCF_006539685.1 Gluconobacter oxydans | reverse complement strand
TCAGGAAACCTCCCTGTTTGAACAAGAAGCCCACCTTGCGGGCATTCTCATTCGGTCATGGACGATTGTCACGCTCCAGTGCCGCTACAGCTAGCTCAAACGTCTCCGCAACTTTTAACCCCAATTTGTCTGCGAGTTCATAAAATCGTTCTGCGTGTTCATTTGTAGTCTTCACACTGACCACGCGATGTCGTCCAGTTCGATACGCTCTCGGTTTCCTCGTGCCTTGACTTGATTCAGCCTTACCTACGATGTTTTCGGGTTCTGATACACTTTCTCTACTGACAAACCGAGATCCTTCCGAGATCCGATCAATCTCCTCCGGCGCGGGCCTCGCGTCCTTGTTTTTTGGGGCGGGCTTGAATTTGGAAAGATCCATTGCGCCACCCTTTTGAGGATCCGAAAAGATGCTTGTGCGTGACTTCATCTATCTACGTCCTGTTCACTGGATAGTAATTCTATCACTTCTCTTGCAAGAGCTTCGACATTTGCTGCGGCACTTGGAAGATTGCGCGCATTTTTGGGATCGAGCGTACGAATAGTACCTCCGAAAGAAAAAATCGCTCGGTATGCATCACGCTCATGAACCTGGACCGAGAACACCGGTACGCCGTTCTCCCGGAATTCCGCTTCAATAGCAGATAAAGTCCGGGGGCGTATTGCTGCGCTTGTGCAGGTAAATAAGATGGCACAGGGAATATTAATCCTAAATGCCTCTTCCTGCTGCCTGACCTCTCTAACAGCAGAAACAGCTTCAACAGCGTCGAGGGCTGAACCTCTCGTAGGGATAATTACGAGATCCGCACGGCTCATTGCATAAGGTACCATTCTTGACGCGGTACCTTCGAGGTCGACTATTACAAAAGAGCTTTCTTCTGCTTCGCCGTCAATCGTCTTGATAATAGTCTTTTCGGTAACGTCTTCAATTACCTTCAACGTATCCGGTTTTCCGGGCAGTGATGCCCAACGGGCAACCGGCTTATTTGGATCAGCGTCAATTAGAGTTACGGAGGCACCGTTATGTGCGAACTCCGACGCCAAAAGAATAGCTGTTGTAGATTTCCCTGCTCCACCTTTCGGAGAAGCGAAGACGATAGTTGGCATTGAGGTTCTCCAGAATAGTATACTGTATGGAAACGGAAGACCTTCGGTATACCCTGCATTTCACTTACAGACGAACAGTACGCCTCCTTTTAGCTGCCTTGCGAAGGTAGGTCAACGGTATACCGACGGTAATCCCGCTTCTACGAGAGCGTTTTCGGCTTAACTGGCGGTGGAGAGGGAAACAGGGTTGCGCCTGTGCGGTCGACGTCAACTTTCGCCGCAGGATAAACCGCTAATGCCAGTCCCAAATTATCTAAAAAGCCTGTGCGGAAATGGTCCATACGGGCAACGCCTGGGCCAAATTGTAATTTTAAAGCCGCCCAGGTGATGGGTGTAGGCTTTTTTAAGACGTGTAAGCGATACGCTAGCCAGCAATAAATATCTAAAGCTTGAGAATGACCATTTAGATGCCTAATAGCGGCCTCTTCTATTGGAACCGGGTGGCGTTTTAATTGCTGAAAGAAATTTTCGGACAATTTCACTGCGTCAAGGAATGACGTTGGTTTTCCTGTCGCGTCGTCATACTCAGTGATCATCCCTGAGTCGATGATATTTTGATTTAGAAATCCTGTGCTATCGGCAGTTTTTATATGAAAGCTCAGGCGACAACGCGCAATCCGCTCGGCTTGATCACGAACGTCTGCGACAGCCTTTCCTCCGATGGGAATACCCATGCGGTTCAACCATGATCGAAGGCTCTTCCCTATCTCGATTTCTCTGCTGTTTGTCTTCAGTGCTTCGGTCTGGAGATAAAGCATAATCAAGCGAGCTTTACTTCCATAGGGAACTCCTACGTACTCTGGCTCTGCATCTTTGCCGGGTCTTCGCCCCGGCTCAACGAGCAGCGTTACGTGATCGCTTTTTACTTGCCATGCTGCGCTCGATTTAAGTCTTCTATGCGGCAATGCAGCTTGGGCCCAGCCAGAATACAAAAAGCCAATGCCAAGCTCTTCGCTCGACATATACCCACTCGCGATGTCGATCACGCGTCGATCTATATCGAGCTGAAGCGCGCCTTGGCGCCCTATCTGCTCTATAATTCGATGAACTTTAGCCATGCCATACTCTCCGACATGGCGAGTATGGCTAAAGCTAGCTAATCTGTCTCCGTGAACTTTACCGGGAAACGGAAATGCCTTGGCACGGATGTGCACTTTAGCGGGAAGAAGCTTAGTAGAAGATATTAGTTATATATTAGTTTGTCCCGTTAAAGTGCACGGGACAACGCGGAAGAGTCCCGTTTTAAGGCTATCACTCTCCGGAAAAGTGCACGCTTCCAACGCTAAAGTGCACATCTTCCCCGCCAAAGTGCACGGGATAGCCATGATATCTTACCAATTCCGATCGGCTCTTATGCCCTCGCGGGTGGCCCCGCTAAAGTTCACACTAGCGCGGCGCAAAAGAGGATCGAGAAGATCAAGGATTTCATCGCAAATCCCGGTAAAGTGCACACTCGGATTAATTCTAAGCCAAATCAAAACCGACTTCGCCCTGGATGCTTGGTCATGGCATCCTCGACG
>NZ_BJNM01000080.1 GCF_006539685.1 Gluconobacter oxydans | reverse complement strand
AAACACTGGTGGTGGAACGACAATTGGTGGTCCAGCATAAATCCACGGCCAGGCCTCCGCCGGAGCGGCACTCAGCATGGTCGCGGCGAATGCCGCGGCTAGCAACTTCCATCCGATGCTATCAGGCATTGTTCTGGTCCACTCTGAACACGCGAACGATTGAGGACGCCCAAACCTGCCTTTCTGCATTTTTGATACCTCTTGACACCATGCACGGAGTGCCCAGATTGAATCTGCCGGCCGCCAAAGGGGTCGGCAAACAGAACTATCAGTTTTGATCTTGTGTCCATGTTGCTCAAAGGAGGATATGGCTATGAGAGCCACCGTTGATTTTGCTCCCCTGTTCCGTTCGAGCGTGGGTTTTGACAGACTGCTCAACGCCCTTGATCTCGCCAGCCGGATTCCAGCGGTCGATAACTGGCCGCCTTACGATATCGTCAAGACCGGTGAGGATGATTACCGGATCGACATGGCGGTTGCCGGACTTGCCGAGGCCGACCTTACGATCACACAGGAGCGCAATACTCTTGTCGTGACAGGACGAAAGGCGCCGGAGCCGCAAAGCGCCGCCGAATATCTCCATCGGGGTATTGCGGGCAGAGAATTCGAACGCCGCTTCGATCTGGCCGAGCATATGAAAGTCACCGATGCGCACTTCGAGAACGGACTTCTGTCCATTACTCTGAAACGTGAGATACCCGAAGCGATGAAGCCGCGTCGTATCGCGATTACGTCCTCTACAGCACGTGCGGCGGAAGCCGTGCCCCGGATTGAGGCGCGGAAAGAGGCAGCCTGATGGCGTGACGAAAACTCTCCCCCGGCCATTCATCCGGCCGGGGGAGAATCTCGAAAGGTCATGAGCATGAAGAGGATGAAAATATCTCTGTCGTGCGCTGCTCTGAGCTTGTCTCTACTGAGCCAGTCGGGCGCACATGCTGGTGATGTTGTCCGGACGACTGCAACATCGTTCGATGCAAGGGCGACTGAGGGAACGTCCACAATCCCCAAAACCGGGGCTCGCACTCATTACGAAGACGGCACAGGTGATATGCTGGTCGACAGCTTGAACGCAAGCCAGTTGGATCAGAACTACAAGGGGCCGGTCTACTCTCCCGGACAACCCATTCCGCCTTTCCGGCCCATCGACACAGATCATCTGGCACCGTCAGGGCCAGAGACGGCGAAGAAGACGTCCTCATCGCACGAGACATAGTGGGGATTGAGTAAACGCGGCGTTATAGACCGCCTTTACTTCGATCCTTCAGGATGAAGACCGTTCAGGCTCACAGCGGGCCGCAGGATTATCTTCGAGATGCGCCTGTTCCCTGGCATCGCGCGCGACACGCGCATCCTGCTCGCGGACCAGCCAGTAGACGGCACCCAGCGCCAGAACAGCCGCCGAGAGAGCGAACAGTTCCATGGCAGTCACATCATGCAGATCCAGCAGGATGAATTTGCGGGCAATCGCCAGGAGGGCGATCAGGACGATGGTCCGTACTCGGATGACGTTCTCATGCTGGGCAAGAACGACCAGCAGGGAGTGTTTGAATTCAAGGGAGATGATAACAGTAAAGATCGCGCCAAAAATCGCCTGGAAGATCGTCTGGTTGATCGGATCGATTCCGACATCGACGACCAGATGCCATACCGCGCCGATCAGATGAATCGTCGCGATGGCGGTGACCAGCATGATGAGCGCAATCAGGGTCAGAATGATCGCCTGTTCAAAACGCTCGTAGAATGTCAGGCCCCTGAACAGCTTGATGAAGTGGGACCAGTCCCTGCTCTGCCAGGAACGTTTCATGGAGAGGTCTTCCATAGCCGTTTTCCCATCTATGAATTGAGTTATAGTTCCTACGTCGTGGCCCTTCCGGCGCACATCCGGTTCAAAGCCGCTGCCAGCGTGGCAGGCGACAGGACAATGTTCTGGTATGGTCTCGCACGCCTTTTGGCAAGGCTAATGTCAGCTGGTTTTCGAGGTCTCCCAACGACATACCCAGGGTCTTAGCCATGTGCGTGCGGTCAGCGACAGGCAGGAGTTTTCGGACCACGGCGACGGTCGTCACTTCCGGATAAGACGCGGTTCTCCAGCGAGAAATCCGATCATAAATCCGGTGGTCAGCCGCCCGACGCATGAGGACGTCATATCCCTGGTCTTTTTCCTGGTCACCGAGATAGTCGGCCAGCAGGACCGCCAGTTCTGTGTCGATCTGAACGCTCGAAAGCGACATAATTCTGTTCGGCCTGCCCGCGCGAAGAGTCATGATGCAGTCCTCAGGCCGGCCCGCGTGTCGCGCGATATCAGAGCCGTCGCATCCAGAGGGCTGACGCTCAAGCCAGAAACAGTGGCGGTGACGTCGACATGCACGGACCCGAACAGATGCAGGAGGGCGGCCTGAGGCGTATAGGCGCCCTTGACGGCTGCCGAGGTCCGGCCGTCCATAAGGATCGGGTCGACAAGGACCGGGCACCCGGTCTGCCGGCTCAATATCTCGATGGAGCGGGCCAGTGGCATGGATGGAATGTTTACCGGCTGCTTTTCTGTGTCGCACGACAGCACATCATGCGGCGCATCAGCCGATGCCTGCGAGGTCATTCCGACCAGCAGCATGAGGACGAGACCGACAGCGACGTGTGGCCTCCTCTCCCTATGCCGAAGGCACCGAGGTTGCTTGGCCGTCTGTTCCGCTCGCTCCGTCTTTTCCGCGGAGTGCGACCAAACTGGCCGCATGGTCCCCCGTGAACGGGGCACGGGGGGATGGTTATTCCAATAG
>NZ_BJNM01000079.1 GCF_006539685.1 Gluconobacter oxydans | reverse complement strand
AGGGTGTTTGAATGCTGTTGCTACAGGCCGCTTGGTGGTATTGAAAGCTCATAGGCGAGAGACACAGCGCGCCTTCCGGCCTGTGAAATAACGGAAAAATCTCTCAGACAAACAGTCATGACATCCTGTTCGGAGTGTGGCGCAAATCAGGCCCTGTGACTCATCCTTCCGGTCGAGGATTCAAATGACGATTTCCCTTGAAGAGCTCAAAAAGCAGGCACGACAGGAAAGCCGGTCAGGTGCTTTGTCTTATACGCAGGCTCTTGCACAACTCTCCCAACGCCACGGATTCCGGACTTTCGCTGCTCTGAAAGCCAGTCTCGCCAAATCGTCAGCGGTGCATGCCCAAGACCCTGCTCCCGGTGGGAGCGGAAACGCCCGCCTTCGCGGAGAAATTGTCGGACCTATCATCATCGGTACGATCCGGGACGACCCTCATCCGATCTCGATGGATCAGGTCAAAGCTATGGGTGGAAAGGTGTTTGAAATGTCTTTTCCTGCGGACGTAAAGCAGCACTATGCGGAACTCGTCGCGTCCGGGAAGGTGATCGATCTTGGAGACTATCCGAAAAACGACGCCTCATAGGATCAATGGTTCCCCCGTTCGCCGAGAGGCTCACCCGTCTCAGTCTTGAGCTGGGACGACTGGATCAGGCGCTGAGACGTGGCTCCGCTGTACCTTCCGTCCTGTTCCGACAACGCCTGGATGCGATCCAGCGCCATAGCGCTGTCGACGGCTGGCTGATCGATCCCTGGTATCTGGTTGCCGAACTGCACGGCCTCGTGCCGAAAGTGGTCGGCCAAGACGGCTATGAACGCGGTACGGCCGTGGATGCGGCATCCCATGCCTTTACGCTCTGGCGTTGGTACGCCCGCCCGGATGCTATGCAGGCGCGTGCCATTACCGAAGCCGAAGCGTTCCTGAATGATCAGTCATCAGGGTGGGGACCGATCCTCGATGCGGGGATCGCTTTTCATCGCTGGTTACAGGCCGGTCATCTCCGTGCTCCCTTCTGCGCGGCGTTAAGCCGGTACTGGCACTCCCATGATATTCTCCGGACGCCATTGATCCTGACCGGCATAGAAGCACTCGCCCCGGGAACGCCTTGGGAGATCGAGCCTTGGCTGTGCTGGTGGCTCGATGCTCTTCTAGCCGAGGCCCGAGAAGCGCTCGATCTTCTGCACCAGCTGGAGCGAGCCAGGACACAGGCGCTTGAGAAGTGCGGCGCACAGCGTCGTCATTCCCGTGCGCCCCAAGCGGTCAATGTGCTGGCCATCCAGCCGCTCGTGTCTGCCTCTATGCTGGCGGATCGTCTGGGGATGTCGATGAAAAGCGCGCTGCAGCTTCTCAGCGCATTCCAGGACCGAGGCATTGTAGTGGAAGTCACGCACCGGAGAGCTCATCGCCTGTTTGGTCTGGCCGGCATGGGAGCGCTCCGCGACGTCGTGAAACCTCCCACACGACCCGTTCCCGGCCGAAAGCACGGCCGGCCCCGTAAGGATGATCCTTTCACGACGCAATCAATCCCGGACGAAGAAATGACGCAGCTCCCGCCGCTGACGCGGTTGGACCCGCTTCAGTTCGACTATGAGGATCTGGCTGCAGCCATGAATCAGGCTGATGAAGCCATGTTGAGAAGCTCCCGGCTAATTGCCCGTCTCAAGAGACAGAAGGCCAGCTAGGCCCCTCGTCTGTTCATAGAACCTGAAGGGATGCCTCTTGCAACGGTTTCTGGAGCTGCAGGGCGACCGGTATGGGGGCCGTCAGCCAGGTTTCGATCTCCTCCTGGCGTTCCAGGATGACAGGCATGGCTTTGGGATGATAGGGCGCGACCACAGCGTTGGCATCAGTAGTCAGGAAGCCGAAAAGATCGGCCGTGACCTCGCCTTCCTTGAGCTTGCGCACCGAGGTCCAGGACGTCCAGATCCCGGCAAAAAAGCGGAGAGGCTTCCTCTCATCGGCGGCAAACCACACTGGGTGAAACGATCCATCGTCCTGTCGCGCCTGTTCCGAGAAGGCCGTAAATGGCACCACGCAGCGATGAGGAACGCCCAGCCAGCGGCGCCAGTGCGGAGACGCCGTATTGCGGATGTTCGTCACCCCGCGGTCAACCTTGCGCTCTTTGAGGGCGAACGCCGGCGATGGCATGCCCCACCGGGCCAGAACCAGCTCCCGGCCGTTCTGACCATTGCGCACAATCGGAGCCGCGTAATCCGGATAGATGTCGGGCATGGGCGGAAGATTGCCCGTATGGTCACTGAGAACCTGCGCAATGGCGCGGATCTCATCTTGCGAGGAGGTCTGGGCATACAGATTACACATGAGCACTCTTCTGTTCTGAGCTTCGGTGCCCGTCAAAAAAGACAGTGGGAAGAAAAACACCGACCACTACGCCCACGTTTCCTTCTCAGGAAAAATAAATAGCCTGTTTGTAATTGCGCAGTGGAATTGTGGGCAGAGCCGCTTCCTGTGGTCAGCTCGTCAGAGCTGTCCCCGGGAAGGGAGCGACCGCCGTGAAGGCGGCTGTCCACAACTCCACGGCTGCTCGCTTGCTTTCAGACCGATGAGGGAGGGCCTTCAACTCCGCTCAAACCGATTTACCGTCGCTTCCGGCCCTGCTCTTACTGGCGAGGTGCTTTCGGTGGGCGGCATCGTGAGCCGCTGCCACACGTCCTCACGATCGGGCCTGTGTCGAATGGAAAAGCGGACGATCCACATGACCGCTGGCTTGATGAGGACAAGACACCAACGTCTTCGGCCGGTGAGAGATTAGG
Organism: Gluconobacter oxydans; assembly: GCF_006539685.1. Classification (GTDB taxonomy): domain Bacteria; phylum Pseudomonadota; class Alphaproteobacteria; order Acetobacterales; family Acetobacteraceae; genus Gluconobacter; species Gluconobacter oxydans. The sequence goes on along the minus strand of NZ_BJNM01000079.1, from coordinate 5 downwards.
TGTTT
>NZ_BJNM01000078.1 GCF_006539685.1 Gluconobacter oxydans | reverse complement strand
CCCATCAAACCCCGGGACCAAACACCTAAGAAGACGATGTCTCAACCGCAAGCGCTGCTTCCGGTGCCGATGACTGCGACAGGGCTCCACTGCCAATCCACGCCACCAGCCCGGCAAGGAGAGACTGCATGTTCCGCTGCGTCTGTTCAAACCCGAGCCCCGGTTTGAGCGTCGCGGCATTCAGATAAAGGGAGCGGCAGATCTCCAGCTGGACGGCATGGATATTCTGTTCGGGACGGCCGTAATACTGGGTAATATACCCGCCGGCATAAGGAACATTCCGACGAACGGAATACCCCAGGCTTCCGAGCATATTTTCAATCATGTCCGGCAAGCCGGAGGCGCAGCTTCGGCCATGAACGTCCCCCAGAACGATATCGCACGATCGCGCATAAGGCAGCCTGGGCATGGAATGGGCTTCCAGAAGAACGGCATAGCCAAACCGCGCCTTCATTTCGCTCAGGAGCGCCGCAAGCGCCTCGTGATAGGGCAGCCATGCCGCGGCAATCCTGTCCTTTATCTCCGAGAGATGAAGAGGCTGTCCGTAAACCGGCCGTCCCTGTGACACATAGCGCGGAATGACCCCGAAACCCGCCTTCACCTTCGCCGTAAGCAGGACCTCGTCATCAGGCGGTGGCGGATCAAACATTTCCGCATCCACTTCGCGCCAGTCGCGATTCACATCGCACCACACACGCGGAAACTCGGCACAGATCAGCGTCGCACCAAAATCCGGCGCGTTTTCAAACAGCCGGTCCACAAACCGGTCTTCGCTCTGCTGCAACTCATGAAAGGAGAGCGAGGCCCTGTCGAGAAAATCCGACGGATAATTCCTTCCGGAATGTGGAGACGAGACAAGCAGAGGAATCGCAGTATTCCGCGGTCGATTCACCCTGAAAGACGTCAGTGGCACAGGAATTTGCATATTTTTTTCATATTTCGTCCCACGGGGGTTGCAAGGTTTTCCGGACACAGCTAGAAACCGCCTCACCGGACCGGGGGCGCATAGCTCAGCGGTAGAGCACTACCTTGACATGGTAGGGGTCACAGGTTCAATCCCTGTTGCGCCCACCACTCGGTCCGGTAAGAAACCCCTTGAAAATTAAGCATCTTTTCTTCGACGTCGCTATCGATTTGTCAGATCGCGCGCTTCGGACAATGTCGCCTCATGACGGGGGAAGCCACTCCTTCGCGAGCAATTCGGTGCAAAATCGGTGCACCCTTCACGGCATCGTGGCCGCTCATGCGAATCGGCCGAAGATGGCTCAGCCACCGATTCCGAGCCATTCCATGATCTCCTCCCGATAAGCGTCCGGCATCACCTTGGCATAGCGCGTCACCGTCGTGATGTTGCCCCATCCCCCGTCAGCTTTGAGACGCATCAGATCCTTGTGCAGGCAGTATTGCCAGCTCGCCCATGTGTGGCGGACATCATGCGGGGTGACGTCCGGGACGAATACGCTCTTCGGTTTCTCCTGCCCTTTGGGTGTCCATACGCGCATGTGCTCCGGCAGGCCCGCTTTGCGACACGCCACTGACCATCCGGACTTGATCTGGCCGCCGCTGGTCCGCCCGTTTTCCGAATAGGCCTCCCCGATCTCCCTGCCCTTCCCGTTTCTCGACTTCCGGGCACGAACAGGACGAAACACGCGGCCATCCCGGTTCGGGAGAGAAGCCAGTGATTCGCAGACACGGGGTGGCAGATCGATATGCCGCTCGTTCCCCTGCTTCTGCCAGACGACAGCCCGTTTTCCCTTCAGGTCGACGCAGGCCCAGTCCAGCTCGAGAGCCTCTGACATGCGGGCACCGGTTCCGAACAGGAAGACCAGCAACGGCTTCAGGTGCGGTGCCGCGTTATCGATCAGGTCCGTCACCTGCTCGGGCCTGAGATAAACTGTCCGGCTCATCGGAATGCGCGGCTTGTCGAAGGCCGGACGCTCGCACCACCTCCGGATAGCGGCAAATTCCAGGACAGAGCGCAAAGGCGTGAGAACGGACCTGACTTTTATGGCAGGACTGGCCTCGGCACCATCGCGCAGAATGTGCCGATAAGCCTGATCGAGCGCGGTCTGGTCGATATCAGCCAGGCGCGTGGTGCCGAAATGGTCCAGCAGACGGCGAAGATAGGCCTTTGTCGCCTCAGAACGCGGCTCTGCTTCGACATAAGCAGCGACCGCATAGGCGAAGGTTACAACGGCCCGCTTGCCATAGATGCTTTCCTGCCAGAGTTCGGCTTCGCGCTTCGCCCTGTATTCTTCTGCCTGTTGGGGGTCAGAAGTTCCTGAGCTTTCATAAACGCTCTGTCCTTTGACGGTTCCGCGAACGTAGTAGGTTTCCGACCGGCCGCGTTTGAAGAGTTTGAGGGGCATTCCAGGTTCAGCAACAGGCGTTTGAAATCCGCCGGGTAAAAGATGATGCGGTGCCCCCAACGACGATGCGTCGGACCACCATGAAATTCCTTCACGCGCCTCAAGTGCGCATGGAGCTTTGTGCGCCCAACACGGCCCTTGAGGCGCGTCAGAACGTCTTGAAGGGTTAGGGTTTCTTCCAAGACTTCAGTCATTAAACACTCCCTGGCCGCTGACCGGCCACAAGGTGGAACAGGATCACAAGGGCAAGCGCCTCGCAGAATTTCGGAAACAGGTCAGTCACGCCGGAATCTCCAGCCATGTTCGTAGATCCCGTCGTGAAACCACGCGGACACCGCGCGAATGGCGTTACCGATCCAGATCAAGGTCGGGTGTGGGATCATGCTTCACCCCTGGCTTTGGCGAGGGCGGCATTGGCGTGCTTCACAGTCTCAAGAAGCGCCAATCCAGTATCTGGGAGACAATGCGCCGCTGTGTTCAGATCCCTTGCAGCAATGCGTAGAGCCTCATAGAGCTGAGGCGCGGCGGCAATTAGGTGAGCGTTAGCCAGCCCATCATCACACGAATTTTCGTCAC
>NZ_BJNM01000077.1 GCF_006539685.1 Gluconobacter oxydans | reverse complement strand
CACTCCTTCGTCGCAAGGGTTGTTTGCACCCCACGAGGAATAAAGGAAACTTTGAAAAATCTGGTATCCTCGACAGGATCACGCGGGAATGGAAATCACAACAGACCATTGCACCCACTTGGTGCGGGAGGAAAAATGACACCCATCGAGAAGGCGAAACAGCAGGTCGAACAGGCCAAGGCCCGGTATCAGGCTTTGCTCGCCAGACAGAACGCCGAGGAACGCAAGCTGGACACCCGGCGCAAGGTCATTCTGGGTGGGTTGCTGATCGACGCGGCCGGGAAGGATGAACGCTTCGGCCGGGTCATCGACGAGCTGATGAAACGCATCACCCGCGACCACGACCACAAGGCGTTCGAGGGGTGGCAGAAGCCGGAACCTGATCAGTCATGACCGACGAACGCGAGTTGGATGACGGGCTGGCCGCGTTCGACCAGCTCGGCCGGGAAATGGCGGAGACAAACCGACTACTCCGGGCCGTCCGGTCCGATCAGGCGGCCCGGAACCAGCAGGAACAGGCCCTGTCGGCCGAAATGAAGGCTGCTCTTAAACAGGCCACAGGAGCCTCACAGAAGGCGCTACAGGCCGCTCAGGCGGAAATACGTTCATCTCTACTCTGGACGGGCCTGACGGCCTTCCTGCTCGTTCTGGTGGCGTTTGGCGGGGGATATGTCTTCGGCCAGCGGGCTGGATGGGACACCGGGCACGCGGACGGATACCAGAAAGCCCGGAATCAGGAGGCTGCCGCCAGCTGGGCCAACACCCCGTCCGGACAGAGAGCCTATGGCCTCGATCAGCTTGGGAGCCTCGATATGCTGGCCCTGTGCAAGGGGGATGGCTGGACCATGGAACGCCAGAAGGGTCGGACGGTCTGCTTCCCGAAACTGGACGCCAAAGGGAACCTGAGCGGCTGGTATATCCCCTGACCGTCACCGGGATGGGAAAGCCGGCCAGCCCCTCATTGCTTCCTGAGCCATTTTCTCTCGCCCGATTCTGCCGGCGCCACAGGGTCCGGGTGAGCGCGGAGCGGGAGCGGCGTAGCCCGCCCGTAGGGCGCCGGGACAGACCCCAAAATGGCAGTTTTCCACCGAAAAAAGAGAGACCAACAGAGAGATTAAATTCTTTTCTCTTTCTTAGGGATCGCCACACCCCGCAGAGAACCTAGAAAAATGACTTGTTTTAAGTCCCGGATTCTGGGACTAATTGATCCCGGATTCCGGGACTTAAAAACGGGTTCTCCACAGGGAGCGAAACATGGCCCAGATTGTGCGCCTCACCACCAAGCCGCAGCGATCCGGACAGGAGGAAGCTGCACAGGCGGCCGAGCAACTCTCGCTCCTGTCCGAAGAACTCCTGAAGCATTTGCCCGGAGAGGCGCGTATAGCCATCTCACGGGCCACACACGCGCTACAGAAGGCCGCGCGACCAGACACCACCGAAGGGCTTTGGCCGGGAGGTTTCACCATGTTGAGCCGTATGCAGACCGCCACGATCTGGGACGCCATCCGCGAGTTACCATCTGACGACCGGCCAAATCAGGTGCGCCATGCCTTCGACCTAGTGCTGCTTAATCTCCGGCAGGACACAGGCGAAGTCCTGCTCACCCGCGACCAGCTCGCCGAACGGATCGGATGTGCCCCCAAACATGTCAGCACAATCATGGGCACACTGGAAAAAATGGGCGTAATCCGCCGCGAACGTCGTAAAATCGAAGGGATGCAGGGGCGAGGTGTCGCCGTGTATTTCATCAACCCGCACGTGGCATGGAACGGCTCGCTGGACGTCCGCAAGGCACAGGCCGCGGAAACCCGGCCACCCATGCAGCTCGAACTTCTCCAAGGGGGGGCGTCATGACCGATCTTTCCGACGAACTGGCTGCCAAAAGAGCTGCGATCCGCAAGGCGCGGAGCAGCACCAAACCGGCTGTCCCGGCCGAACAGGTGCTGGCAATTCTGAAAGCTGATCTGGCCCGCGTTCAGGCAGCTATTGACGCCCTGCCGCACGAGGAACGGCGTGCGGGTTGAATGGTCCGATGAGGCCCTGACAGACCGGGCCGCCATCGTTGACTACCTGCTTCCCCGCAATCCTCACGCGGCCAAACGGATTTTGCTCCGTCTGATCGACGCCACCACGGACCTTGCCATGTTTCCCAACATCGGCCGGGAAGGTGAGGACGACACCCGTGAGTGGGTCGTCGTGCATCCCTATGTCCTGCTCTACGAAGTTGATGAAGTCGCCAAGACTGTGCGGGTTCTCCGCGTCTGGCACATGTCGCAGGATCGAGACTAACTCTTGTTCTTACTGACTTTCCCGCGGACAACTCTCCAAATACATTCAATACTCGCCATAATGGAAAGTATTATCGTTTGAGCGTATAGTCTAAAACCAAATCCATCTAAATAGTTTGGCCTAGGCTGCCCAAGAACTTTACTTTCATCAACCATATGATGAAATATGTATGCTTGATACATAAGCAAGAAAACAACAGATACAACAAATTTTAGCGCTGGGTTTCTTACTACTATGTAAATAATTATTGCTGATGCGATAATTAAATACCCATCGCTATACGTCGGACTCAAAGAAGCAGCAGCGCCACCAATAATATAACCTAAAAATCGACCAAAATCAGAATAGCCTATGCTGTGAAAAGCAAAGCATAGCGCTACAGAAATTAAATTAATCAAAAGAAAAATTATATAAACAGAAAGATATTTTGTTTTTCTCACTTCTGATGTTCCTATTCACGAAAATAATATTCGGGTTGTAACCTAGAAACCAATACTTGGTCCTCTATCGCGTGACCGCCTGAAGGTCGGCTGCTCGATCTCCTTGGAGACCTGCTTCTGGCGGTCCTTCTCGGCTACCTTCCGGGCTTCCTCGGCCGCCCGGACGTCCTGCTGGCGTTTGATCTCGGCCTGACGCACCAGTTCCTTCCTCTGGCGTTCGGCCTCCCGCTCCCGCTCCATCCGCTGCCCGATCTTCCGGGCCAGACCGACCGCCAGCC
>NZ_BJNM01000076.1 GCF_006539685.1 Gluconobacter oxydans | reverse complement strand
CCACGTGAAAATATCACACCATCAAATCCCGGGACCAAACACATAGGCGATCATTGGCCCGTTTCTGCCGCCAAGCCGCGTGGCGGGGACCGCCTGTCACACAGGATCGAGGCGCAGGCAGGGCGTATCCATGCCCTGATCGCCGAGAAGGACGATCTGACCCTGGCCGAAATCCGCGCCCGACTGGCTGATAACGGGCATCACTTCGCGATCGGCATGCTGTGGCGTTTCTTCGCACGTCACCGGATCACATGAAAAAAAGACCGCTCACGCGGCGGAGCAGGACCGGCCGGACATCCTGACACGACGACAGGACTGGTTCGATGCCCAGCCCGATTTCGATCCGGCGCGGCTGGTTTTCATCGACGAAACCTGGGCCTCCACGAATATGGCCCGGCGCTACGGGTGGTGTTTGCGTGACCAAAAACTGCGCTCCGCCGTACCGCATGGTCATTGGAAAACCACGACGTTCATCGCCGGGTTGCGACTGACCGGCATCGTGGCGCCCATGGTGCTGGATAGTCCGATCAACGGCCGCAGCTTCCAGACCTATGTTGATCGTATCCTTGTGCCCGACCTACGACCCGGCGACATCGTCATCATGGACAATCTCGGCTCGCACAAGGGCCCGGGCGTTTAGGTCGCGATCGAAGCGGTAAGCGCGACCGTGCGCTATCTCCCGCCCTACGGCCCCGATTTCAATCCCATCGAAAAAGCCTTTTCCAAACTCAAGGCCCATCTCCGCAAAGTCGCAGAACGCACACGTGATGCTCTGTGGGACAGGATCGGCACACTGATCGATCAGATCTCACCAAAAGAATGCGCAAACTTCTTCACCGCCGCTGGATATGAGCCAGATTGAGAAGAAAATGCTCTAGGCCATGAGCGCAAAAAAAAGGGGGGGGGGGGCACATCAACAGCTTTCGCCAGGATCTGCTGATCCACGGAATCCTGCCGCTTACCCGAGACAAAGGAAGTACCGAGCATATCGGTTTTCTCCCGTCCGATTGAGAGCAGCAAGTGCCACAAGATCGGCGAGATCGCGCGTTGTCGTTGCAGACGTTGCTCCTGTAATGGAGCGATAGTTTTGCGCACTCAGGCCGCCTTGGAAGCCATCAGGGCCTTCTGCCAACATCCGCAGGAGCACCTTTTCCTGTCGTGCGTTCAGTTTTCCGCGTAAGCGATCCAGAAACCGCGTTTTCTCAATCAGGAACCGAATGTTCTGAAGCGTTCGGGATTGCGCTTCCAGAACCACTTGCGAGAACCAAACCATCCACTCATCCACCTGATTGGTTTCACTGGCCCGGTGAAGTTCGAGGTAATAGGTTTTCTTGTGTGCATTGATAGTCGCGGCCAACGCCGTGAGCGTCGGGGCCTCAAGACTTTGCGCCAATGCTTTTTCAGCAATGGCCCGTCCAATACGGCCATTGCCATCTTCGAAGGGATGGATGGTCTCAAACCACAGATGCACAATCGCAGCGCGCTCTACGGCATGCAAAGGCTCAGCCCCGCCTGGAGCTGTCCTGTTAAACCAGTCAATAAACTGCGCCATCTCCGCAGGTACCCGCTGAGATGGCGGGGCCTCAAAATGGATGTGCGGTGCATGGATGGGGCCGGAGATAATCTGCATTGCTTCAGTATGCGTCCGATACCTACCAATGACGTCCAGATCACGCCGACCATTCATCAACATGGCATGCCAGTCGAACAGATTTTGGTCTGTTAAAGGGGCCGCATAATGACGATAGAGATCAGCCATCAACTCAGAAGCCCCGGCTTCAGCTGGCGTAGAACGCCGCCTGTCTGCGGCAAAACCTAACTGTCGGGCAATTGACGACTGCACGCTGGCCCGATCAAGAATCTCGCCCTCTATGGCGGAACTCTCAACCATTTCTTGCGACATAAGCTGCACGACGAGTTGCTGATTGGCGTCTTTGTCCAGATGCTGCATCGCACCGACAACCACGCCGGAACCTTTCAGGAACTGCGCCTCAGCGTCTCGCAAGCGGTTTTTCTCAAACTGAAAATGCGGCCAATCCGGACGCTGCCAGTTCCAACGCATGATCGATATCCCAATATTCTATCGATCATATTATCGGGTTTTTATGATTGATAGAAGCCAAATTTATCAATCAGCCGGCATATCGGACTGTCCCACATATAAACCCTGAGTAACCTACAGCATCCCGGAACGATAACGGAACGGTATGCTCCGCCTCTTTCTTTCAACATGGCCAGCATAACAGAAGCCTTGACGGACCTCATATTTTCTCCAATCCTGTTCCCCATATTGTTCACTTAGAAGAGCGTCATATCCGCAGTTTTCTGCCGAAATGGAGACACTCCCAACACCCAGAAAATGTTGCGGAGCAGGTTCGAGTCCCGCAGCTCGCACCACTATAAGCATATGAAAACATTGGGTTTTTCAGGTTATCCACAACCTGAGACCCGTGCTTTGCTACACAGGTCTGCTACACACGGACCGCAACATGCTCATCCGTAGAGCCTCTGGGTACTCTTTCAGACAACGGGTTCCTGATGGGATTCGCAATTTCATCGGAAAAAATGAGATTTGGGTATCTCTGGATACCAATGACAAACCCATTGCAAAAAATCGTGCTTATGCGATTTGTGGATTGACAAATAAATTATTTTCAAGGTTGAAAATCGTGTCTAATGAACTTTGCGGGCAAAGTTTTGAACTCGCTCAAAGTGCCAATGATACAATCAGGGATATCATTGATGAGCGGTTCAAGCCTCTGTTCGATACCATCATATCACCATACGAAGCAGAGCTATCAAACCTGAAATCTCAGTACCAAGTGATGAATGCGGAACATTTATTGGCACGCTTGGAACAGGATGATGCTTTCCTAAAATTTGCAGATAATGCCAATTCAGAAATCGGGAAGATTCAGGAACTGATGAGGCAGGTTCCTGATTTGGATATTAGAGCCAAGATGTCCGATATCTTGGGGCATTTCAACAATATTGAATCATGGACAAAACCCAAGGAACCCCAAAAATCTCCCCTATTCAGGGAGGCATCCGAAGCGTTCATATTAGGTGTTT
>NZ_BJNM01000075.1 GCF_006539685.1 Gluconobacter oxydans | reverse complement strand
TTGGTGGCTGAAAAGCGGAGTTATCGGTGGATCGCCCGGGATCTGGGAATCAGCAAGAACACTGTTGCTGCCATTGTGCAGAGGGATAAGGTGAGGCCTTCTCTTCCCTCGTAGAAAGTGTATACAGGTATAAGATTATACGTGTAGGGGTGTAGCATGAAGGTTCTTGCTGTTCTTTCGCAGAAGGGCGGTGTCGGAAAAACGACGCTTGCAACCTGTCTCGCTGTCGCGGCTGAGCAAGCGGGTAAGGTTGCTGCTATTATTGATTTGGACCCACAGGCGACAGCCTCTTTCTGGAAAGACGTACGCCAGCTCGATACACCGGCTGTGGCTTCAATTCAGCCGATACGTTTGCCTGCAATACTCAAAGCCTGCGCGGATGCGGGGACTGATCTTGTGATTATCGACGGAGCTGCTGTTGCGCGTGATGTAGCTTATGAAGCGGCGCGGCATGCTGACTTCGTTCTCATTCCGACAAAGACGGCCGTGTTCGATACAATGAGTATGACACACACATTGGATGTGGTTCGTCAGCTCGATAAAGCGTTCGCTGTCGTTTTAACTTTTGTGCCCCCCCAGGGGCAGGAGACAGGGGATGCCATTAAGGCCGTGACCGAATTGGGGGCAACGGTCTGTCCGGTGATAGTAGGAAACCGCAAGGCATTTTTCCGTGCACAGGCGGCGGGACAGGCTGTGCAGGAATTCGAAGCACATGGGCCAGCAGCAAACGAAATTAAGCGTTTATACGAGTATACAGATATACAATTATACAAAAATCGGGAGGTAGTGTGATGGCGAAAAGCAATACGCTACAAGCGATGCTTGATCGCGCCAAAGGTAGTGGTGAGGCAATGCCACCCCCTTCCCCGAAGCCAGATATATCATCCAGTAAACCTACGCTGAATGGTCGTAAGGGGACCAAGTTGATCGGTGGGCATTTTTCTCCTGAAGTCAGCGCCCAGCTTCGTATTATCGCGGCCGAAGAGGGAACGACGGTTCAGAGTTTGCTTGGACAAGCACTGGACGATCTGTTTGTGAAGAAAGGACGAAGCAGGATCGTTAGCGGGTAAGTATACATTTATACACGTATACAATTATACACGTAGGCTGTGTCTAGCGTATAGGGTTGCGTTTGTGTCGGTTGCGGCAGAATCCGACAAATGCGGCACTGGGGTTTTGCAACTCTGGTTGTCCGCTATCATTCCACCATGACACCCATTCATCATAGAGTGCGTAGATATCATATCCTGGAGCAACTCCTCTAGCGTCATGGAAACCCTCGGGATCGACAAATGGTTTCTGGAGCTTTGGCTCTATTACCTTGACGGTGTCCATCGTTTCCCGATTACGGAAAGTAACTGTGTTGCTGTTTATTTCGACAGCATAATCAGGCAAGTGGTTATTGATTGCCAAGTCACGGAGCATTGAGCGAAATACGCGAATATGGCTACTGGCCCCCGTTTTTTTCTGTAAAATTTCTATAGAAACAACCCATTTTTCCTGAGCGCCACAATGCTTGCGTGCAAGTTCGTATATTCTCCGTTCAAGTGGTTTGCGTAAACGGAAATAATCGCGATGTAATGTCAGTACACTTCGGCCTTCGATCATTCTGAATAGCCATTCGGATAGCGTTACCTTGATTTCGGACATTTGTCCGGAATTGGTCTTACGGACAATTCGCCATTCATTGATAAGGCCAAAGCCTTCGGTAATTTCTTCTCCATCAGCTTTGATGTTGGTGGTGATCCGTGTGCCTGCTAAGCGCTCAAATGCGCTCCGAAGCCGCTTATAGCCATCACCATCGGTTTGACGGTTGGTCCACACCAATAAATCGCGTGCGGTAAGGTGGAGAGTTCGATTTGGCTGCTCACCTTGATTCATTTTCGCGATCAGCTGCGAAATGCAATAGATAAGGATATCCTTGTCATGGATCGTCGCGAGCCCTTTGACGCTCGGAACGATCTCAACTGTATTGCCATTGTGCTCGTATCGGAAAATGCGTCGATCAGGTTTAGTGGCAAGCGAGAAAATTGGATGTTCCATCGAGGCCATATCATCTTTGGGGATGGCATCAAGGACATCACAAATAAAAAGATCTGGTGTCGGATATCGTTCCGGAAGTAGAACTGAGCGTCCATCAACATTCGGGGTTTCACTGACGGTAAGTGCCAGTTCGGGGTTTCGTTGACGGGTTGCTTTGATTCGGGGTTTCATTGACGATCAGTTTAGGTTCGGGGTTTCATTGACGCAAGAGCTAGATTCGGGGTTTCGTTGACGCAGATTCGGGGTTCTGGAGTCACTAGATTCGGGGTTTCGTTGACGCAAGCGGCACCAAAACACTGTTTTTGTATTTTATTTTCAGTCAGTTACGTGTTTGTGGAAAACCCTTAACACTACTATTAACACATAAATTAACACTCCAAGCCTGTGGATAACTTTTCATTTCTGAAATTTTCTACTAAATTGAATCTAAGCGCCGCCTCTTGGGGGCTACGCCTCCGCCGGCTCGCGGCCGTAGGCCGCCCCGATCGTGCTTCGCACGATCTCCCACCCGGCATCCCCCTGCTCGCCCTTTCAGGGCTGCGCTAAACAGACACGCCTCCGGCGCAAAGTCATGATCTGACGATGCGTTCCCGCATCGTCTCTTCCCAGCATCCTCCTCCCCCGCGTCGGCGCCTTTGGCGCCCTACGGGGCTCCCGCTCCGCGCTCGCCCGACGCCTGCAACACCAGAAGAACCGGGCAAGACCGTAATCTGCTCAAGGCACACCGGAGTTCAAGCGAGCATTCAGCAGCTCACGTGTTTCAGCATGCCCGTCAAACGCCACAGGACGGCCGTACAGGCATTATCAGATGTGGTGGCTGGTTTTGGGTGTCTGTATTGGAATTACGCTTTGTACAGCCTCACACGGCGCTCTGCGGGTCTTATCGAGAATTGATGGGCTGGCCATTTCTGTCTGACCGTCCAGATATCCTGCTCCTGACTTTCGGCGGGATGATTATGATTGAAAAACCCAAGCGTTAGGGATATGGTGAATTATGCCGACGCTTCTGCGCATCAATGGATTTCGTGTCGTGATTTACACGGCAGATCATGTGCCCAATGCACGTTCACGTTATAAACGCGGATGGAGAAGCGGTGATCGAAATTGGCAGGAAAGCCCGCCTGATAT
>NZ_BJNM01000074.1 GCF_006539685.1 Gluconobacter oxydans | reverse complement strand
AAACACCTAATCTATTGTTTTAAATGGGATTATTTATCATCTGAGCGCTCATAAAACGGGCAGAAAGTCGCCCCTCACTTGTCCGTGTAGAAAACGGATCAAGCGCCTGTTTTTCGCGCACGTAAGCACTAATTTTCTTGTTGAGATGGAACGGGAGGGTGGGTCAGAGCGTCAAAACTTCACTACGTTCCTTTCTATTTTTGATAATCTGGAGGCCCAAAAGTCATGAAGAAATTTGTTTTTGCCCTTGCTGTGGGCATGGCGCCCAGTCTCGCCTTCTCTCAGCCGGTCTCTTCCTCCAGCTCTCAGGACACGCTAGCAAAGGCACAACAGACCAACCCTTTGCTAAGACCTCCAGCAAATACGAATAACGAGATGCTGGATGGCACTCAGCGTGTCACGACTGCAAATGGCATTACACAACCTCTCTCTTCCTTGCTTGAACAACAAATCAACGTTGCGAACTACGGCGCGACAGCGGGTAGTGCAGACAGTGGAGCCGCAGTCAGAAAGGCCCTGACGACTGCTACTAACCGCTTTCCAGTTTATTTTCCGTATTCACCTCGTGGCTATACGATCAACTCCGGCAACTATAATGGCCGTGAAATTGGAACATGGCTGCTTAACGGCAATGTCATTTCAGGAAAAGCCATCGGCTCCCCTGCTACCGGAGCGGGAACTCTCATTAGCCCCTATACAAATCCATATCTTATCACGACGGATCGCAAATCAGTTTACGATCCAGCCGCCATTCCCCAAGGAAGAAAAGGAGCGACCATTGCAGAAAGCATTGAATGTCTTCCAAATCGTCCCAACCGACAAAATGAGAATACGAATCGTAACTGGATTGCCTGCCGGTATGTCGGGGCAGACACTGGATCTGGCGGTACATCATCCCTTGATCTCAGTACAGAAGTTGAAAACTGGGTCCTAAATGTCTCGGGCAACCATGGTCTAGCGTTTGAGATCGACACTAATTTCAATGCCGCGGTAACCGACGGACAATGGACGACTGGTCTCTTTCTGACAGGAGGAGGAGCAAAAGGCCGGAACGTAAACTCTGTCGCATTATCCATTATGCATGCGGCGTATGATGGATCCTGGCTACCTTGGACAACAGGCATTTCAATCCGCGAAACGACCAACCAGATCCAGCAATACAAAACCTCGGCTGCGGAATCGGGATTTTTCCAACAGGCCTTTGATGAAAACGGAAAGTCCATTTCATGGTTGGACAAGATGGGCAACCAGACATCTCAGATCATGAATGCCAAGAACGGTTTTATTAGTGACGCCCCCAGCGGACACGATGACTATTCCGCAAAAAGGCAGACCACTACTGATACCGGATTTTTCTTCCACGCGCTCGATGAACATTCCAATACACTGGCGTCGATCGACAAGGAGGGGAATGCGACTGTTGCAGGTTTTGTCAATACTAACCATACTAAGGAAACTGCATCTGCTAATTGTACAAGAGGTGAGATGCACGCCGATGATGAGAAACTATACATCTGCGTCAGCACAGGAAAATATAAAAGTGTTCCTCTGCAAGAAATCCACTAGGATTGTGGCACACCAAGAGAGAATAAATTTTTTCAGGACAATATAAAAAAGAAATCTTAGGCGTCTGTCGCAGCTTATCGCGACAGACCACCTCCCGCATAGAAATATGCTTCGATTGGATTATAATTATTGTATTTTTATTTTTGATAAATTTGGAGTTTGTAGAATTTTTCGCGAAAAATTCCCATCGTGTGCGCGCACTTCTGGAAATTGTATAGGGCCTTTTACGAGCCACACTCTTGCGACGCATGTGCCAGTACAGACCGTTCTGATTAGTAAGGGCTGTGTCACTCAATACAGGACACTCTTACACTACGTTTCTAATCTCTTTTCTCCTTTCCCCCTTCAAGCCCTGCCTTCGGCATGTTACCTTCCGAAAGATTGCGTCATGAATGTACATAGGATTGAAATCTTTAGAAATTCTTATCATTCGGCCGCTTCAGAAGGCATTTCAACCTATATAAAGGTAACCACCAAGAATGGCCGAAACATCAACTTTCTCAGCAGAAAACGAAGAGAATGGTAATTCTCGCTTATTGGAAGAATTAATTAATGATACGGTATGGATATACGGAACATCTACCGGCCATACGTTCAGTTCCATTTTTAGATTTAATAAAGGTGGAAAAATATCCGGCTACAAACACCCGATTGAATCCTCTTGGGGAATAAGGGATGGGAAAATTGTCGTATTCAACGACAAAATGGAAACGAGCATAATATTAGAAATTTATGCAGAAAATGGAAAATTGGTAAGAATGTCGGGACGATTCCTCTTATTCAATGAAGGGGAAACATATCGAACATTCACAAGAGTCGACCAAGACGCAGAACATTATCCTATTGTTCTCTCCTGGAACAAAGAGATGGAAAATTTCTGCGTTGATAACAGAATATTTTTGGCTCCCGGGTTTAACATTCGAGGCGTAATTCCTGAAGGCACTAACATAAGATTTGACCATAAAATAACAGTTGAACCCTACGCTTCGATGCCTAGAGAAGGGTTTTGCAGTATGGGAGCATTTTCATATTCCGAAAGTAAATTGGCCCAGAATTTTATTGTAGGACGATATTGTAGCATAGCTGAAAGAGTTCGACGGATGGGGGATGACCATCCCTCCAAGCGTTTGACAACAAGCACATTCACCTATGGTCATATATGGGAAAAACTAGCTCGCGAAGACTTTGGCGTTGATTTTAAGATAGAAGATTATCCAGTAGAGCATCCTATCTGTGCTTATATTGGAGATGATGTTTGGATCGGATCTGGAGTATCCATTCGGGATGGTGTGAAAATTGGAACAGGCGCTATTGTTGCATCTGGGGCAGTTGTGACCAGGGATGTCCCTCCATACGCCGTCGTGGGTGGCGTTCCGGCAAGAGTAATCAAAATGAGGTTTCCTGAACCACTCATCGAACGTCTTCTTGCTTCGAAGTGGTGGGAATATAAGTTTACTGATATTCCTCGAACTTGGTCTAATGTTGAAAAAGCACTAGATGAACTAGCTGATCAAGCTCAGCAAGGCATCATTCAGAAATTTATTCCAGAAAAAATAAATCTAGTAAATGAGCTAAAAAAAGCCTCGCTTATTTAAATAATAATATTTTTATAAAAATAGCATAAAGCCAGTGATATGAGTGATATGGAAGAAGTTTTCTTTCATATCACTGGCTTTATTCAACCTGACTTCAAGGTGG
>NZ_BJNM01000073.1 GCF_006539685.1 Gluconobacter oxydans | reverse complement strand
TCGTATCAGTCGGGCTTTCCTACCAATTTCAATCACCGCTTCTCCATCCGCGCTTATGACGTGAACGTGCATTGGCACATGATCTGCCGTGTAAATCACGACACGAAATCCATTGATTCGTAGAAGCGTCGGTATAATGCACCACATCCCTAACGCTTGGGTTTTTCAATTAGAACCATTCCATTGAAAGTCAGGAGGAGAATATCTGGACGGTCAGACAGAAATGGACAGCCCACTAACTTCTGACAAAGCCAGCAGAGCGCCATAGGAGGCCGCACAAAGCGTAATGCCCGTTATCGCCCACCAACCCTAGCCACCACACACGGTAATGCCTGTACGGTCATCCTGTGGCGTCTGACGGGCATGCTGCAACACGTGAGCCGCTGAATGATCGCCTGAACACCGGTGCGTCTTGAGCAGATTACGGTCTTGCTCGGTTTTTCTGGTGTTGCAGGCGTCGGGCGAGCGCGGAGCGTGAGCCCCGTAGGGCGCCGAAGGCGCCGACGCGGGAGAGGAAGGTGCTGGTAGAGAGACGATGCGGGAACGCATCGTCAGATTATGATTTCGCGCCGTAGGCGTGTCCGTTTAGCGCAGCCCTGAAAGGGCGAGCAGGGGGATGCCGGGTGGGAGATCGCGCTTCGCGCGATCGGGGCGGCCGTAGGCTGCGAGCCGGCGGGGGCGGAGCCCCCAAGAGGCGGTGCTTGGGTTGAATTTGATTGGAAATTTTTGAGGTTTGTGAGTTATCCACAGATCAGATGGTTAGAGGAGGTGTTAAATAGGTGTTAGATTCTGTGTTAAGCGATTCTAGCATCCATTTAACACATTGATATAAAAACTGAATTTCTGGGTTTTTCTTCGGTTTGGTATTTAAAACCCCGAATCTCGGTATTTAAAACCCCGAATCTCGGTATTTAAAACCCCGAATCTCGGTTTCGGTATTTAAAACCCCGAATCACTTGACGCAGGTATGTAAAACCCCGAACTTTAGGCATGGTATCTGAAACCCCGAATCTGCCTGTTGTCCATGAGGCCCTCCTGCCGGAGCGTCATCCGCAGCATGACTTATTCATCTGCGACGTGGCAGATGCCGTGCTTAAGGACGTGATGCCGCAAATGGAGCATCCGTTCTATTCCCTGTCGAAAAAACCCGAGACTTCCGTTCGTCGCTATGAACATAACGGGCAATGGCTGGAAATCACGCCAAGCGTGAAGGGCGTTGCTACAATCTACGATAAGGATATTCTGATTTACTGTATTTCGCAGATCATGGCGAAACTAAAGGCCGGGGAGAAAGTATCGCAACGGGTGCGGATCAGCAGCCGTGACTTACTCATCTTCACCAATCGCGGAACGGCAGGTAAGGACTACAAAGCCCTTATCGAAGCCCTCGACCGCCTTGAAGGCACACGTATCCGCACTAACATTGTCACAGGCGACGAAGAACAGGTGGACGGTTTTGGCCTGATCGACGCTTCATCCATCCGCCGCAAACTTGGCCTCGACGGTCGCCTATTGCATTGCGAGATCAAGCTGTCGGATTGGGTCTTTAACGCAATTAAGAGCAATGATGTTCTGACACTGCATCGTGATTATTTCCGGCTACGCAAACCGCTGGAACGACGCGTTTATGAACTCGCCCGCAAACATTGCGGTCAGCAAGCGGTATGGAAAGCCTCTCTTGAGATCCTACTGAAAAAATCAGGCTCTCAAAGCCCAGAAAAATTATTCCGACAGATGATAAAGAACCTCGCTGCAAGCGATCATCTACCGGATTACCGTGTCGAATTCGATCCTCAGAAAGACATGGTAACATTCATCAATCGCGGCACAATGAAAGCTGCCGAGCCAGTAGCCGAGGCTTGGATGGGTGCGCTCGATCCTGATATTTACGGGGACGCTCGGAACATCGCGCCAGGGTGGGATGTGCATCATCTCGAAAGAGAATGGCGCATGTGGCTGGGTGATAACGAGATCGCTCCGAAGAACCCTGAGCGGCATTTCATCAAATTCTGCGAGACGTGGTTTGCTAAGCGTGGTCAACCCTGATTGTACAAATATACAAGCATAGTCTATCTAAATAGATAGTCAGCGCTCTCCAAAAGGATGACGACCGTGCTTACGCATCAAGTCATCAATGGCCTCCCCGATCAAACCCTGAATGGTTGTATCGGTATCAAGCGCAAGTTGATGTAATCCCTTACTAACTGCTGGGGAAAAATACCCCACCACAGCCCGCTTACCTTCTCTTGGATTACGTGGGCGGGCTTTCTCTACCACCGTCTGCGCTGCCGGTTCCACAACCGATGGCGCGACCGTTTTTTTGAGACCAGCAAACCGACTCATGCCGTATATCCTTAACTTAGAAAATTGCTAACGTGCTTTTGTGTCATCTTGTTTGTGTGATGGCATGTTAACTTGATCACATACCCAATTCCACAACAGTGCTATATCAGCAGCAGCCTTGCTTTCCGGCTCTGCTTCCTGCGCGGTCCGACCGGAACCAACGCTGTGATGAAAAACTGCACGCTCGGGCAAAACAACAGGAGCAACAGGGATACCAAACTGCGCCACAACCTCGGCCGCCTCCTTATAAACTTGGGGCGCACGAGGAGGACCCGCAGTAAAAATCACGAAGGCAGGCTTGCCGCTGGCTCGCACAAGCTCCGTCGTTGTTCTAACAGCGTCCATATCGAAAGCACGTGGTCTGCATGGAATTAACAAGAAATCAGCGACACGACACGCCTCACGCGCCATAATATCGGCATGTGGTGGGGTATCTATTATCGATAGTTCTGCGCCCAGTTCGGACGCTTGTTCTAGCTTTCTTGATAACAAGGCGTGAGCCGCACAATCCACTACATCAGGCTCGACATCTCCCCGCCACGCTTTCCATGAACTTGCAGTCGCCTGCGGATCGGTATCGAGGATCAGAGAAACGTATCCAGCGGCACTGGCACTAGTAGCCAAGTGTAGGGCAAGCGTCGTCTTCCCAGCGCCTCCCTTCTGACTAATGATCGCGATTGTTTTCATGCCACCATGTTTCCGTGTTAACACATTAACTAATTACCATGTTATTTTGATAACTCAATATCTTCCTCAAAAAACCCGCCGATTTAATCGAACCAAACATTTCTCATGCCTCAGATCGATGCCGTTAGCACCTATGGAATGCTATCATGTTTTTGTGTTAACATATAAACATGATGACGTGTTATCTTTCCCTATGCACAATGGCAGCAACAGTGTTCTTGCTGATCCCTAGATCACGGGCGATCCACCGATAACTCCGCTTTTCAGCCACCAG
>NZ_BJNM01000072.1 GCF_006539685.1 Gluconobacter oxydans | reverse complement strand
TAATGTCGCCAGATGGGCAGAGCAGGTGGAGGCCGAGACCCTTTTCCTGTCTGCCGTCACCGTCATGGAGCTGGATGTCGGTGTCATGCGGATCGAGCGCAGGGATCCCGCCCAGGGAAGCGTTCTGCGGAACTGGCTGGAGAACTACGTGCTACCCGAGTTTTCGAAGCGGGTACTTCCCATCGATCTGGCGGTCGCCCGCCGCTGCGCTCACCTGCATGTTCCGGATCCGGGCCCGGAGCGCGACACCCTCATCGCTGCGACCGGCCTGGTACATGGCATGACGGTCGTGACACGGAACACGGATGATTTCCGGTATTCGGGGGTGCCACTCTTCAATCCATGGAAAGCACCGCATGACTGATCACCGGCAAGACTGCAGCATGGCCGATTGTGAACCCCTGTTCGGCGAGGGACTGAGGCAGTTCGTGGATGCCTGCGCATATATCAACGCGGCCCTCCCAAACGAAGCGGAAGACGCCCCCTGGACAGTAACGGTGCATCGTCTTGCAGCGAGCGCTGCTGAGGCAGCGGAGAACCTTGAAAATCCCTCCGCAAGTGAGATTGCCCTATGGGCAGATGAGGCAATGAAAGTCCGCTAAGGGGGGAAAGCGGAAGGTCCGGTTTGCATACCTGGCTCATTGGAAGCGGACATTGGCTACTTTTAGCTTGAAACAGAAGTGGCCGAAGGTGTATCTACAATGTAGACACACAAAGGAGAGATCCAATG
Source organism: Gluconobacter oxydans (assembly GCF_006539685.1). Classification (GTDB taxonomy): domain Bacteria; phylum Pseudomonadota; class Alphaproteobacteria; order Acetobacterales; family Acetobacteraceae; genus Gluconobacter; species Gluconobacter oxydans. Next base: position 2,717 of record NZ_BJNM01000072.1, on the reverse strand, counting down.
CATGGGATCGTTCGCAAATGGGGGAACAGCGCTGCCATCCGTCTACCAGCCAATATCCTTGAAGCGGTTCACCTACAGATCAATCAGGCTGTTGATGTCCGGGAAGAAGATGGGCGTATCATCATTCAACCGGTTCACCCTGCTGTCCTTTCGCTGGACACCCTGACTGCCGCCATCACGGATGATAACCGTCACGGTGAAGTGAGTTTTGGGCCTGAAATTGGCGGAGAGATCTGGTAAATGTCAGCATGGGTGCCAGATTGCGGAGACATCGTCTGGCTGGAGTTTGATCCTCAGGCAGGGCGTGAACAATCTGGGCATCGCCCGGCTGTGGTGCTTTCGCCAGTTAGTTACAACAAAAAATCTGGTATGATTGTTTGTTGCCCGACAACGACAAAAATCAAAGGGTATCCCTTTGAAGTGCCTTTGACAGGAGAGCCGACAAGCGTGGTTCTCTCTGATCAGGTTCGCAGTCTTGATTGGCGCGCCAGACGAGCAAAGCATAAAGGTCGGGTCTCCGAAAGAGAACTGGAAGCGGTGCGCGAACGAACAAGACTACTCGTCGGGTGAGGGGGGAGAGCAGAAGGTCGGCTATATGCGCTCGAACATCTTCGGAGCATCATTCCTTACCGGATCTATACCATCCTGACCGACAATGGGATCCAGTTCGCTGAACAGCCCCGTAATCGCAATACGGCCTGATCGCGTCCCATGCGCTTCGACATGATCTGTGAAGCTCATGGGATCACACACCGTCTGACAAAACCCAATCATCCATGGACCAATAGTCAGGTTGAGCGGATGAACCGGACAGTCAAGGAAGCAACCGTCAAACGCTTCCATTACAACAGCCATGAGCAGTTGAGGACACACCTCAACGACTTCATGGCAGTCTATAACTTCGGGCGAAGGCTCAAGCCCCTCAATGGGCTCACGCATTACGAATATTTCTGCAAAATCTGGACTTCAGAGCCAGAAAAATTCATCAATCCAACCGATCAAATCCCGGGACTAGACACCTACGGTCGGAGCCACGCTTGGCGTGAGGGAGAGAACCCGGCCCCACTGGCGCGACCACCTGTCCAACATCTTTCCAGCCCCCGGAAAAGTGACATAGGCGGGACATTTTGCCGCACTCGACCGGAAGGAGGTTCCCCGGGCCATGGCTGCTTTGACACAATCAGACGGTGTGCCGGCCAAGGTCACTCGTTTCATCTACTTGACGGCAGCACGGTCAGGAGAGGCACGGGGCACGGTTTGGTCTGAAATCGACTTCGACGGAAAGGTTTTGGCCATCCCAAAGAAACGGATGAAGGCCGGGAAGGAGCACCGGGTGCCGCTCTGTGACTCGGTGATAGATATTTTGAAGGAAGTCGCGCCACTCCGGGCGGAGCGACGCGGCGCCCTGCTGTTCCCGGGACAGAAGGCGGGTAAGCCTCTGTCTGATGTTGCAGTATCGAACGCTCTTCACATCGCGACCTAGACGAAGGCTGTCACGATACACGGCCTCCGGTCCACATTCAGGGACTGGACCGCCGAGGAGACGGACTATCCACTTGAGGTGGCAGAGATGGCTCTGGCCCATACCATCGGGTCAAGTGTTGAGCGGGCCTACCGGCGAGGCAATCTCTTTGCCAACCGCCGACAGATGATGGATGACTGGGAGAAGTGGGTGCAATCCTGACGCCACAATACGACTCTGCTCACGATACCGTTTTTTAATTTCTCTTATAGTAAGAATTCCCGAAACGGTATCGTTTAAGCAATAACTATTGAACCCACCGGACGTTATTTATGAATGTCACTTTGCTATAGGCAGAATCTAAATCTCGGTAAATGCCATGCTTTTGGGCAAATGCTTTTAGATAGCGATTGCAGGAGCCATCCCATGACACAACTTCAATATTCCAACCGTGGTTCACTGCGCGTTCAAGCTGCTTAATGAACCCTCTTCCATCACTATAGCCACTGCCATCTCCAGTAAGCAAAACAATAGTTTCTGGAGGGGACACATCTAAAATTCTATTTGCCATATTCAACTGGATTATCTCATCAACCGCGACTTCTCCACCGGACACCGCCCGCTCTTGTGTTTCAAGAGTTGCTCCAAGACTTTCAAACCGAGTCCAAAGCTGGTCATTATTGGGGGGAACCGATCCGCCGACAAAAGCATATGATACCGGACGTCCTGCACTCACGAAATCAAGCAATTTAGAAAAATGAATTCGAAATTCATTTTCATAACCCGGCTCTTTGACGCTGCATACGTTGCGTCCGGAAAGCCATATATTGGAATTATCCCAAAATATATTCACAGTCATAAATAACCTCATGCTTATTAAGAAAACTAGTTGGCTACACTAATCTCTTGTCAGTATGTGACAAGAGATGATTGGTAAGGTCTGGCACAACCTACAACCTACAACCTACAACCTACAACCTACAACCTACAACCTACAGCATGAAGGGCGACAGGTTGCGCGCTACACTGATGAGCGTCTGATGTGTCTGAAGGGTGTAGTCCGGGGCTGGAAGGTCATCACGACCCGTCCTGATATCTGCCTCTCTACGCCGCGGGTATTCCTATGTTTCGAACCCTCGTCTTCATGATTTTCCTGTTGGGGTTAGTCCTGACGACTTGGGCGCTCGCTTTTGGGTACGAGACTCTTTGCAATGTCCGATTTCAGTCATATCGACATAACTGTTCTATGTCTTAG
>NZ_BJNM01000071.1 GCF_006539685.1 Gluconobacter oxydans | reverse complement strand
CCTCCATCTGGTTGTTTCGTGAGCGCCTGAAGGAGCATCTGCCCACCCAGATACAGCGCGCAGGCGATAACCAGACGGCGACACCATGTCCGGGTCCGGGGATCCTGCAACGTCCAGAAGGCCAGAGTGAACGCCGCGACCGGAAAGTGGATGGCCAGCAGCGCCTGGGTGAGGCTGGCGGTCGCCTCTGCCGGAACTGGCGCCTGACGTGGCAGGGAACACAGGACCAGCCAACCCCACCAGACAAGAGGGCCGGCCAGACGAAACCCTGACGATACCAGCGCCAATCGCGGGTCAGGGCGCTCCGAAGCAGAAATCCGACGGCCAGCCCATCGAGACAGCCCTCGGCGATACCGCGCCAATGCACCAGAAACAGCGGCAGAAGCAGAGTGGCCAGTGCGCCGAGACGATCCAGAACGCGCAGAAGAGTGGGCTTTTCAACATGCCCCATGTCAGATCCACGCCGCCCGGCTTTTTGGGCTCTCCACGCCTACGGCGGCCAGGAACACACCGGCCTCGGCCAGCATCCCCACTTCCCGGGTGCGATGATCCCGCAGCGCATACAGGCTGCGATCAAGGAACAGGGTGTTTTGTGCCCCGCGTTCGATCAGGGCGCGGAAATAGGCATCCCGGAACCGGATGACGGCACCACGCTCCAGCCTGGACGCCATGACGATCACGGCGACGGCCGCCTGCAACCGGCCCAGCACGACACAGGCCTGCGACCAGGCATGACAGGTTACACCCACCTGCCCTGACAGATACTCGGCGGCCTCGATCAGATGCTCGGCACTCGGTCGACCGGAGGAACAGAAATCCCGCAGGCTGCTACAGATCTCGAGATAGAACGTCGCTGTCCCCTTGAACCCGCGCAACGCTGTCCGGTCATACACGCTCGAACGGTCGGTTCCGGAACTCGGCCCTTCACACCGCATGTGTTCAATGCGAATGCCGCCATTGGCGGCTACGTGATCTACTTTTTTAGAAGTTTGAATGTTTTTAGTATCTGTATAGTGGGCCCCGTTTTGAGGACCCATGGGCCTCATTTCTGCTGGATACGACATTGAAAAAACTGCGTTTTCCACAGGCGCGTTATCCGGGCCGGATTCAGGCTCGGCGCACTGCCCGGCCAGAGCCGCAGAAAGGGCCAGCATCTCCCGGTACAGCCCCTCCAGAGTACCGAGCTGCACCGTCCTCAGACGGCTGCGCATGATCCCCACTGCCTGCTCAAGGATGGCCTCCAGTCCGAGGGCTTCGGCCTGGGCACGGACCGTGTCGTTCAGGCTGGCAATGTTGTCGCGCAAAAAGGAGATGCGCTGGCGCAGTCGCCGCTGTTCCGCGCTCAGGGCCAGCAGATCCGGCCAGCGATAGCGCAGGGACGCCAGATTAAAGCCAACCTGCGTCTGGCCCTCCTCCGCCTGCCATCGTCGGCCGCGCTGTCCGTTGCGTCCGTCTTGGGGCACCAGAAGCCGCGCGTCCGCCAGCTCCCGGATGTGCCGCTGCAGTGTGCTGCGCGACAGTCCTGTCCAGGACATGAGCGTGGTGTTGTGCGCATAGATGAAGGGCGTCTCAAGCGCCGTCCAGGCGTCCGGAGAGGTCTTCTCCACCATGATGATCAGCGTTGAGGCTGCTCCCCGGCTGACGGGCAGGACACCGCGGAGGGATTTCAGCATGTTCAGCATATCCCGCTTGCCGGGCTCGGCCGGGACGGGGGTGGTCAGTTCGTCGCGTGCGGCCAGCATGGCCTCACTGATCCGGCGTCGGCCACGCCGTGTGCACGGGGCCTGCGCCCTCTGCGTCTGTGCAGAATGCTCCATTGATCGGTCCGGTCTGGGGGTGAAGGGACCACCTCACGGCCGGACACCAGACAAAACGCTCCCGTTCGCAATTTAGTGCTTGCGTTTCGAAAAGAGCTGACGCTAGATGAATTTAACGAATTACTCACCTAGCAACTGTTTTGCCGGAGCCCTGGCTCTTCCGATTTGGCGATCGGAGGAGGCGGGGTTTTTGGTTTGTGGGCGCTACGTCATCGGGGGTCCTCTGGATCGACTCGCTGGCGCCGCCCACAGGGACGTCTCCAGACATCCGGGCATCGTGCCTCCGTTCGGGCGCTGCAACAACCTCGAAAGCGTCCGCTCAGAAAAATAATTGAGTAAAAACGGGCATTTAGTGTGTCCATTTTGGCGCGCTATTTTCAACTTGTGACCGCCTCTGTCGCCCCAGTGCCCATGCGGCTGGCCACCGTCTGCTGGTACTGGCCTACCGTCCAGCCACTCATATTGTTGGCCGCGAGCGTCTTGGCGGAGACATACTGGCTGAGTGGCGTACTTGCATTTGATTCGCTTGCAATGGCTGCGCCGGCTTTGGTGCCGAACATATAGGCGCCATAGACCTGCGTTCCGGTGGCCGGTGCGCCTGTCGCGCGACTCACGGCGGACGCGTAATCGCTGATGATGGCGCTCGCCACTTTCGCCTGGGCCACGGGATCGGACCGGTCCGCTGCGCTCAGACCGAGTTCCGAGGCATACTGGTTCCAGGTGCCGTCCGTGACCTGCCACACCCCCTGTGCGCTCGAGGCCGTATTCCCGACATTCTGGAAATGGCTCTCGATCTGACCGAACGCCGCCAGCGTGTCCGGATTGATCCCGGCCGCCTGTGCCGCAGCCACCGCGTCCGCACCATAGGTCTGTGACATCAGTGTCGCGTAAGCATCCGCCGTTCCCCACGCGCCCTGATACGAGGATGTGGCGGTTGTCCCGCCCGTCGTCGTCGCGGTCGATGGCCGTGTAAAGACGGGCGATCCGGGTTCCGGGTTGGTCGGTACGATCTGCTCAGGCACCGCCCCGAGAGCAGCAGTGACAGGACTGCTTACGCCGAGGGTCAGCAGGGCCAGAACCGGGAAGGCTTTCACTTTGTCGGATGCGTAAACAGGACCATCCCGGCCGCGTTCTCACCCGAGACCACGCAGACCCGGGACGCCCCGTCCACGAGCGGGCGATAGGCCACGACGTCGGCCTCCGGGATCCAGGCAAAGGTTGTTCCCGAGCGCAGAACTTGCCGCCAGCCCTGAAAGACAGTGTCCGTCACCGCAATCTGCGGAGCGGCGGTTCCGACATGGACAGCGCCACGACGCGGCTCGGCAAAAAGCGGCTCGAAGTCATGAGCGGGACTGTGGCAGGTCACCGGAACCGGCGTGGCGCGCAGTTTCTGTGGGGCCTGCGTAACTCTCGGGGGCGGACCCCAGTTGCGGGAACCGATTTCCGACTGACGCTCCTGCGACAGTTTGTCGAGTTGCTCAGGCGTCAGATGCTGCGCCGAGGCCTGGGACACCAGAGGGGCCGCCAGCGAGATACAGACAGCGAGCCAGAAGCGAAAGCGCATGGTGCAGAATCTGTTGATTTTCACTGAGAACTGACCCGGGTTTTTCATCAGGAATTGACCCAGCCAGA
>NZ_BJNM01000070.1 GCF_006539685.1 Gluconobacter oxydans | reverse complement strand
GCTCAGGTCCCTGAACCCGAAGACATCGTGGACTGGATTGAAGCTCAGCTCTACCGTCCAGAATACACATCGGCGAATAGGCAGTAGTCTCTCCTCCCATACCCTCGTATCCGAAACTGTGGCAGACATTCACAGGAGGTGGAGGGATCAAAGAACCGTTAATTGATCCGTTTGGCCGGTAATTTCCATGTTTTGGCAATTTGATTAATGGTTCTTTGGGGCGTTGTCGGTCTGCGTCTTGAGCAGATCAAGGGCTGTTAGGAGGCATTGATAAAAGATCTAATCCAGAGCCTTGCGGTGGCGATATGGAGAAAGCTCATGAATGACAAAGCGGTTTTGTCATAGCGGGTTGCGGTGCGGCGCATCTGCTTGAGGTGGTTGAACATCCGCTCAATGCGATTGCGGTCTCTGTAACGCCGCCAGTCCGTTTTCTGTGGAGCACTGCAGCCTGAATCGCCCCGGGATTAGCGGAGACCTATTCACCTGAGAAGAGGGTCTGATGAGCAATCCTGTGAAGAAGTTTTCCCCTGAAGTCCGTTCCCGTGCGGTGCGTCTGGTTCTGGAGCATGAGGGCGAACATCCGTCTCGCTGGACGGCGATGGTGTCGATCGCCAGCAAGATCGGCTGCTCGGCGCATACGCTGAACGAGTGGGTCAAGAAAGCTGAGGTCGAGACTGGCAAGCGGGCTGGTGTTCCAGCCGAGACCGCCGATCGGCTCAAGGCGCTGGAGCAGGCGATCCACGCCCGATGCCCGCCAGGAGCAGGCAATCTTGTCCACCACTCGGATCGCGGCTCGCAATACATCGCCATTCGCTACACCGAGCGCCTGGCCGAGGCCGGGATCGAACCCTCGGTCGGCGGTGTCGGAGATAGTTACGGCAACGCCCTGGCCGAGACAATCAACGGTCTCTTCAAGGCCGAGGTGATCTACAGGCGTGGCCCATGGCGCTCGTTTGACGCCGTGGAATACGCCACTCTCGAATGGGTGGACTGGTTCAATAACCGACGCATCCTCGAACCCATCGGCAACATCACGCCGGCCGAGGCCGAGCAACAGTTTTATGCCGCTATGGACCACGTCCTCATGGCAGCCTAACTTAAGAAAACCAGTCTCCGCCAATCCCGGGGCGGTTCACTATCTGCCTAGCCGTCGCATCCCACCAGGAGCGCAATCTGGCGTCTGATTGCAGCAAGCTGATCGGATCTCACCTTGCTGCCTGTCACGGTAACACGTTGCTTGGATGTGGTGGTGAGCAAAGCACTGACCGCCCAACAGGGCTTGGTGCAGCCGTTATCAGCCGTTGGGTCGATCCGTACTGCCAGATCCGGAATGACGAGGTTCTCATCGTCGGTCAGCGGCACAAGCATCACGTTCGGCCACTCAGGCGGAAAGAGATCGTCTTCGACAACAACAGCGGGGCGACGTTTGTTGGGCTCCTTCGGCAGCGCATCTCCGCGCCAGTCTGCCAGCACAATTTCTCCAGGCGAGAAGATCGCTGCCATGGCGACCGGCCGATCAGGAACCATGAGTTCCACCAGCCTCTTCAAAAAGCGCCCGGGCGGAAGGCGTCGCAGCGACGTAGCGGGCAACACGCGCACTGTCCCTGCGGATACGGTCTCGGCGCGCACTCTTTGCCCCTGTCTCCAGCAGATCACGAATGAGCTGGCTCAGAGGGATACCGCGCGCCGTTGCTTCCTGCTCCAGGTCAGTGCGCAACCGCTCGTCCAGACGGATCGATAGGGGGGATGCCATGACACACTCCATACATTCAGAACGCCGTTAACGTAGCGCAATTTCGTAGTGCAAAACAATATATTTGGCAGGGCAGAATGCGCCGAAATGTCTTCGGCCTCGGCCCGCCGCGGCCCCGCCGGATGCAACACACGCAGGGTGCCGCGAAGCGCAAACTGAAAGTTTGCATTTGTGTATGGGGAGCGGTGAGAGGTTGTTCGAAAACGTACGCTAAGAGTTTGTTGGAGAGCCTTTCATATCGGCGCAAATTTCAGGATCATGTCTGAACGCTGTGTGCTCATCGCCCCATCTCTTGAGGGCCAGAATGACAGGCTCGAGGGTCCGTCCGCGCGGGGTCAGGCTGTATTCCACCTTTGGCGGGACTTCGGGATAAACCGTCCGTAACACGAACCCGTCACGCTCCAGCTCGCGAAGCTGGGTTGTCAGCATCCTTTGGGTGATATTGGGCAACCGCTTGCGGATGGCGTTGAAGCGTAAAGTCCCCTGAAGCAGGTGATAGAGGATTACGCCTTTCCATTTTCCGTCGATGAACTGAAGCGTTGCTTCAACAGCGCAGCCGGGGCTGCAATCGAGCGACTGATGGCGGATGCGGGTCATAACGGTATCATTTCCGACACTATGGGCGTTAAAAGTGCGTTCTTGTCTGAAAACAGCATAGTGCTCACTCTTCTCCTCATTCAACAGAGGAGAAGACACTCATGCGGGCCATCGGTTATCAGACGCCGCTTTCCATCGAAAATCCGGCGTCCCTTCAGGATATTGATCTGCCAAAACCTGTCCCCACAGGGCGGGATCTTCTGGTGGAGATCAGAGCCGTATCAGTCAATCCGATTGATACAAAGGTCCGCAGCAGCGCAACACCGGAGGCGGGTCAGTGGCGTGTTCTGGGCTGGGATGCGGCGGGGGTTGTTGTTGGAACCGGACCGGACGTCACGGATTTTTCTGTCGGCGATGAGGTTTTTTATGCGGGCGCGATCAACCGTCCGGGGACCAACGCCGAGTTTCATCTGGTCGATGAACGGATTGTCGGTCTCAAACCCCGCTCCCTGACCTGGGCTGAAGCTGCAGCCTTACCGCTGACCGCAATCACCGCTTGGGAGATGCTTTTCGATCGTCTGGACATTCGTCGGCCTGTCCCGGGAACGACGCCGTCCATATTGATCATTGGAGGCGCAGGTGGAGTCAGTTCAATAGCAATCCAACTGGCCAAGGTTCTGACTAATATCACGGTCATTGCTACGGCTTCGCGCCCCGAAACGCAGGACTGGGTCACATCTCTCGGGGCAGATTACGTGATCGATCACAGTAAGCCTCTGGCGGAACAGGTTGCTGGCCTTCCTACGGGGGCTCCCGGTTTTGTCTTTTCGACGACGCAGACGGATCGCCACCTGGCAGAGATCGTTGAACTCCTTGCCCCTCAGGGACATTTCGGCCTGATTGATGATCCGGCTGAACTCAATGCTGTACCCCTCAAGCGCAAAAGCCTGTCCCTGCACTGGGAACTGATGTTCACCCGCTCACTGTTCGGAACGGCAGATATCAGCGCACAAGGGAAACTCCTGAACGACGTGTCGCGCCTTATAGACGAAGGTCGTCTCCGTACGACACTCGGCAAAAATCTTGGCGCGATCAGCGCCGCCAATCTGCGAGAGGCTCACGCCCTGATCGAGAGCGGTCAGGCTAAAGGCAAGATTGTGCTCGAAGGTT
>NZ_BJNM01000069.1 GCF_006539685.1 Gluconobacter oxydans | reverse complement strand
TCCATGCTGATACGGATCAGACGCTTTACCAGGATCCTGGTAAAGCGGGGCCACCTCTGTTTAAAATCGTAGGCTTATCGGGTATGTTTGAAAACTCTCTAATGTCAGTTGGATCGGTTTGATACGACATGAAAGTCGCCATCGCGCTGTTTGTAAAAGACGAGGCGCCTGAAATCATATGGTGGATTTCTTGGCACCGAAGCATCGGTGTCTCGCGATTCCTGATTTACGATGATAATTCGAGTGACGGAACCGCTGAAATTATCAAGGGGCTGTCGAAAGCCGACCCATCCATCACGCTCCATTCAACTGGAACTGCCAATCACTTCGCGCAACGTCAGGCGTTCGCCTATGTCGATGCGATCGGCGTGGCGCAACGCGAATCCCTGTCATGGCTCGGGTTTCTCGACTGCGACGAATATCTGGATTTAGGCCCTTACGATACCGTCGAGACCATGTTGTCGAATATCCCGGGCTTCGCAGCCCTAGCCCTCAACTGGCGCTGCTACGGAGCGAACGGGAATCATATATTCCCAGGCCCCAATGCCCTAGACTGTTACAAATCGTTCATCACCATCGGACGCGGTGAGAATTTCGCCGTCAAATCATTTGTCCGCCCGCAAGCCACACAAAAAATCTATCGCAACCCGCATGTCTTCCAAGTCTCTGGCCCCTATGCCGATTGCCGGGGAGAAACATTGCCCGATACTGGTTTTCTCCATCGACCCACCGAAGGCGACGTGCCGTTCATTCGCCACTACATCACACGGAGCCTAGAGCATTTCCTCGAGAAACTGAAAAAGCGTGAAGACCTTCTCGCAAATAAGCACGCCCTAGATTTTTTCACGAAATTTCAAGAAGAGTGTCAGTCTCCTGACTTCACGAGATATAAGCCTGAATTCCCACGGCACGTTCATCGCGCGATCTCGCATCTTCACGTCCAATATCTCTCGGAATCATTCTCCCATGGATCGGATCAGATAGAAATCGCATTATACGACATGTCGCTGCTGCGGACATGTAAGATTATCCTGCCGGATGACCGAGATTTATATTACGATAAGAAGACAGGCGAGGTGTTCTGCGCCGAGAAATATCGGCACGGAGCCGATAAAGGACGGGTGATTTGCTACACAAGCCCATCGGATCAAGATCATATCTTTTTCGCGCCTGAAAATCCAGACGACTTTCTCAATATAAAATTTGACTCACAATATTCGAGTATGATCGCGATGAATTTGCACAGATCGTCGAATGGAAAATTTCACATGAGATCCGCCACCAACACATTCGTCGTATCATTCACGCGCGGGCAGGATACGAGCGGGCGGCTCGAAGCCAACAGGGCAAGCGTGCGCGAATGGGAAGAATTCGAGATCGCGCATCCCGGCCAATCGGATATCGCCGCGAGCCCCCTCTGCGCAGGACCTGAAACCACCGCCGCCGCTCACGCCAATATCGAATCAGCTTTTCACTTCGCCGATCTGTTTGCGTGTTGGTCACTAGTCACACGTTTCTCACACGCCAGACCGGAGGTGAAAAAAATCCTATCATTCTATAAGGTCTAGCAGGCTGGGAGTGGGGTTCTGCCGTAGTGATGAGTGACAGCGTTTATGCGGCCATCAGTCGCGTGATCCTGCGGTAATTGTATGCGAGGACGACGAGCGTCCATTCGGTTGCGACGTTGGCGAGGCGGCGGAGGTGGGAACGGATGAAACCCATACCGCTCTTGATGATGCCGAAGACCGGTTCGACGGTCTGCTTGTGTAAGGCGTAGAGGGCTTTTTCCGGGGCCTGTTGCAGACTGGCCTTCATGGCCAGGCGCCAGGAGGGCAGTGTTTGACAGCCAGTTGACGCGGAAGAACTACCAGATATTTTCGACCAGATTCGGTTCGAGACGTGGGATGGCAGGAAGATCAGACTGACGTTTTGCGGCAGATGGAGCCTGATCCGCGCTTCGCGCTGATCACCCAGACCACTTAGCCAAACAAGCTGCTCTTCGACATCAAAAAAACAGGCGGCTTCATAAGCCATACCCCAATCAACGCAGAAGAGACGGAATCATAGAGAAAGCATCAAAACCAGAAGGTTCTTCGAACACATCCAGATGTTTTAAATGCTTCTGACCTACTTTAAGGTGTCTTCAAACACCCTGAGGTTAGGAGATTTTTATGGCAAAGGTCCGCTGTATTACAATGCAGAAAAATGAATCTAAGCTTTTAGAGGCTTGGATAAAATATTATGGATATCTTTTTGGTTTTGATAATTTATACATTTTAGATAATGGATCAAATGAAAGTGATATTTTTGAAATTTTAAATAAATACCAAAAAATTGGTGTTAATGTAGATTTTTCATTTAATGAAAAAAAGGATTTTGACAGAAAAGGAGAAATTATATCTGAAATTGTACATAAATGGGACGATAAAAATGAAGATTATGACTTTGTTATACCTATAGACTGCGATGAATTCATTATTCTTTGCGACAACGGTGCATCGATTAGTCGATCTAAGATCGATAATTATTTAGATAACCTAATTGGAAAAAAGGAAGCTTTTGTCATGCAAAAGCTCTTTCTGAATATCCCAGAAGACACTAGTTTTTTTACACCAGCTATTGTCCCCAAGAGTATGTTTGCTAAAAATACATTAGGGTTTCTAGATCATGGTTTTCACCATCCACGATCATCTCAAAGCGATGAAACATTCATAACAAAGTTAGGTTATATACACCTTCATAATAAAAATTTTTCTGACGTTCTTCAGGCAGCAAAAGAAAAACTTGAATTTTATATCAATACAGAAGATAAAGATAATTTAATAAATTATACAGGGCCTGGGCTTCATTTAGTAAAATACTTTTTCATGGATGAGAATATATATAAAAAATCCTTTTTAGATAATGCAAATGTATATATACCTGATTTTCATTATCTTCTTGATTTACTTGACGTTAATTTATACAACTTATTTGGAACATATTCTAGATATAATATAAATTTAAAAGGTAAAAATGGAGAATTTTTAGTAAGGTATGCAAACAAAGATAAAACAGAATATAATATAGGGTTCTTTTCCGAAAATAATTACATTAGCAATCATGAAGATCTGCATGGAGTTTCTTTAGATCCTCTATCTCATTTTAGTGAGTACGGACATCATGAAAATAGAAAAATTGATTATTTATTTTCATGCAAAATAGAAGAATTCTATAAAATGTATAGGGTCGATTTTATTAATGAGAATAAACTTTATTCTTTTAAAGAAAAAGCAATGCTAAAAGAAGATCCTCTATATTTTTCCAAGATTCATATGAGAGATTAGTATCTTATATTCTCTATAACCTGGAGGGTTTGAAAAACCCTCTGGTTTTAAGGGTTTCTCTGTGATTCCATCTCTCCTGCGTTGATTGGGGATGATGGAAGATGAAGCAACCGGGTTTCTTTGATGTTGAAGAGCGGTTGGCCCGGTTAAGTGGGCTTGGCGATCAGCTCGAAGCATTTTCCCGAACTGTAGATTTTGAA
>NZ_BJNM01000068.1 GCF_006539685.1 Gluconobacter oxydans | reverse complement strand
AGATGCCCGACCGTCTTCTTCTCGGCAGTCTGCCTCGCCGCAACCGTCTTGTTCTGGCTATGAGTCCTGAGCCTAGCATCCATGCTGCGTCAAAAAGATCACATGTCCACGAACACTAGCTTCTTCCGCGGATATAGGCAACGACACGACGAAAAGGCAATGCCACGCGCCAAACCTTATGTAGCGGCCTCAACATTTTCCAGTGCCATCTCGACACCATTTGAATCTGGTCGATTTGCGGCTGTATTCTCTGATCAGTTGCCGATATCCTGCTCTCTATCCGATCGAGGCGTCCGGCATTATTCTTAATCAGATCTTCAAGATATTTGAGATGATACCGGGCTTCAGATACCTCGTATTCCAGCCGTCCGGCAGTCTCTTTCGTTTCATGAAGTGGTGGCAGAAGTGCCATAAACAGACCAAGCATCTCAGGCTGTTTATCAAGTAAATTCCGAAGAGTTTTATTTCTGAGAAGAATATTATTCAGGACATGAGAAGAAGCCCCGCCAATGACTGAGTTGCTGTAGACTGAATTTTTCCCTGTTTTCCTGTGGTAGTAATTGGCAAGGGGAGTGGCAATATGGCCGATATCGCCACATGACATTAGGCGGATATTGAAATCCCAGTCTCCTAGAACGGGAAGTGTCGCGTTAAAGGGGCCGATTTTTTCAATTACGCTTCTCCGGAACAGAAAACAGATCGGAGGAAATGTATTTGAAGACAGCATTTTCACATAATCTGTTGCGCCGCTTTCCCGTGTCCACACATGCTTGTCTGTTTCCCGGACGGAGCCATCCTCCTCAATGATTTCTCCAATCACGTAACAGCTTGTGGCCACACCGAGGTAACGATCATTCTTCGGATCACTGAGGAAAAGGACCGTGTTCAGAAGAAAGTTAGGATCCCATGAATCGTCATCGTCATGTACCACCACGAATTCTTCCGTACCCGCGGCAAGTGCTGCATTAGACGCGGCCTCCATCCCTTGGCTCTGTGCATGATGGATAACCGTCAGACGAGAACCAAAAACCGGTCTGTATGTCGCCAGCAGCGCTTCCAGTGCCTCGCGATCTCCTCCGTCATTGACCAGATAGAGATGCCAACGTGTGAATTTCTGCAGCAGAACACTTCCCAAAGCTCGCGGCAGCAGCAGTAGGCGGTTTTTCGTGCGCATGACAATGGCGACATCTGCTGACGGGGTAGGGGTGTTCTGAGAGGCTGATTCTGTCATCGGAATTGTCCAAGAGTTCTGGGATCGTAATTTTTCAGCTGATGCCGGATATTCGCAGCCAGTCATTCCCACTGCTGCGGACAGGTCGTGCGCTTGAGGGCCGTCAGCGCCGATCCGATAATCCAGTCCGAGTGGCTAAGATCCAGAGTGTCATCGGACTGAAAGTCCTTAGAGAGTTCCCGGACAATCGGAGTCAACGTCATATGGCTAGGGTCAATGGCGTGATGGATGGAGCCGATCGCCGCGATTTCACTTTCCGTCGGAGATAAGCCCAGTCGGCTGATCGCTGCCAGAGCGGCATCAGTCGTTAGATCTTCCGAACTGATGCCGCAGATAGGATTACCGGAGAACAGATCATTGATCACTCTGACAGCTTCATCCTGAAAAGGAGCGAGCAATGATTCACGCTCATTATCGGCATCTGTGGCAGAGGCCAGAATCGGAGTGATACGGCCTCCGCGCGGTTCATACCCGATCGTCGTGCCTTCTGAAGCGGAGAACGTATTTTCGATAATGGCAACGTTATTATACAGCCCGTAGCCCTGATCAAGCGTCTGATAGTCGTTATGGAACGCGCTTTCCATCCAGCCCGTCCGAGCCCGGTTACTGGTCGCCCCGGGCCAGAGCCCGGCATAAAGACCATAAATCTCAGGTTCATACCCTGCACTTTTGAGCATTTCGCGCATAGAAACCTGTAGTGTTCCATGCCAGCCGATATCCACTATCCCGGCTTTCTCCTGATGCAAACCCTCCTGGCAGAGGTAGGAAACGACAGAGAGCAGTCTTGACTGCAAAACCGGATAAACAGAGCTAGCATGCCTGCGCAGACAGGCTTTCAGGTCAGCCAGACCATCATCCCAGCTGACTGGTCTATCCAGACTTCCGAAAAGCGCCACGGCATCATCGACAAGAGGCTGAACTGTCAGTAGTCCGGCCCGATCGAGAATATCTCCCAAACGTTCACTTCGAAAAACTCCGCATAGCGTGTCCAGTGCCCGCTCACTGAGGTACTCCCGTGTACAGGATGTTGCGGCAGCCGCGAAATTCAGTGAGCGACGTGAAATATAAAGATAGCTTGAGGAGATACCCGTTGCTTTATCCAAGGCTGCCGCATGCCAAGCTCGTTGCGGCAGCCATCCGTCCGGTGCACAGAAATATATGTGAGAAAGTCCCAGATCTTGTGCCCGCCGGGCAATCCAGCAAACATACGCTCCGACAACCATCGCCCCCCAAGATGCGCCCAGAACTTCCAGTGTCTGGCCAGAATTCAGGCGCGTCGGATTATAATTTTCCCCTTCTGGCTTCCTGGCGAGTATCTCTTTCCGCAAAAGTCGCGAAAACGGCAGAACGGACGGTGTCAGCCCTCCGCCGGGGCGATGATTTGAGCAGGCTCTCTTGAACGGCAATGTGAGCAGTCCGGCCTTTTCAGCTGTTTCTCCGTCACTCCAGTCATTGTCGCCGATGTGCAGGATCCTCGTCATCCGGCCGAGCCGTTCCTTCACATACTGCCATTGGGATCCGGCCGATTTTGTGCTGCCAGTCTCACAGGAAACCACCAGTTCTGGCTCGCCGTATCCTGCATCACGAAGAAGATCACTGATGGCAGAGGCCGGAAGGTACATGTCAGAGACAAAAAGAACCGGAATGCCTTTTTCTCGGCAGAGTTCGTAGGCTGCTTTAATTTCAGGAACAGCGAAGCAACATTCACGTTCTGCTTGCATTTCTGTCTCGAACAACTCGTGCCGGTATTCTCTGAGGAAGCTCTGAGCCGAAACAAGCGCATCAAGAATATCTGTGAAACGAATTTCTTGGAGACCTTTCCGCCATGCCTTGCCCCGGGCCTCGCGTTCGGCCTCTTCCCGCCATGCGGCATATCCGGTGAAGCAGAATCCCAAGCGGGAGATGAGCTTTTCTTCTGTCAGGGCAAATACGTCACCGGGACAGTCCAGCACTCTGGTCAGAGCGGTATCAAACACATCGAAGCTGACAGCGTCTACTTCAGTGAGAAGATCTGAAAATTTTTCAGTCCAGTAATGATCAAAATACCAGTTTTCGAGAATTTTGGATCGGGAAACCATAAATTACAGTATCTTCTTTGAATATGGGGCGATAAAATAAAAAATTTACGGCCCCGAAATATTAACAATTTTGTAAATTAACTATAATTCGGAGAGACCAAGATTTCCAGACATTATCGGAGATGGAGGGTTCGAAAAACCTGGAGGGTTCGAAAAACCTTTGATTGAGTGCTCTTGTGCGTGATTTCAGGTTCCTTATCCTGATTTTCGCTCTGCGATTTGAGCAGACCGGGGAGTATCGCCACCGGGGTGGCTACGCGCCCGCATTCAACCTCTCGAGGAAGAGGAAGCGGCGCATGTTGTAGACAATATTGGCCAAGCCGATCCTCATTGTGGCCCGGGTGATACCCACTGTTCGGACG
>NZ_BJNM01000067.1 GCF_006539685.1 Gluconobacter oxydans | reverse complement strand
CAGCGCCTTTTCTTTTCTCCTCTCGCTTCCTTCTGCTGCTGCTCCCTATGTGATGAATGTTCATGAGTGTTCTGAAATCAGAACACTCATGAACAACCCAAGGTTGGAGCGAAGTTTATTTCTTTTTGGACTTATTGAGAATCAACTTGTTGCGTCAACCTGTGCTGTGTTGGTTGACGTCCTTACAATTCGATGATACGAACTATGCATACGGATTAAGGAAACACGACATGGTTGGCGACTTTATGCGCGACGCGCGAGAGCAGCTCCGCATGACCCAGAATGAGCTGAAAGAAGCACTGAATGCGAGGCTCGGAAGAGCCTACGACAAGTCTCGTGTAAGCCGGTGGGAAAATGGGAGGGAGGCAATCCCTAATGACGTTGCGTGCGAGATTGAGGCACTCCTTCAGCAACGCAATGCGAATGCCAAGGTTATTGCGCTTGCTAATCAAAAAGGCGGCGTGGGCAAGACCACTAGCGCACTTAACCTTGCAGCTTGCTTCAGGAAGTCCGGACATCGGACGTTGTTGATTGACCTAGACCCTCAGGCATCAGCAACAGATTGGCTGCTAGGGCAGGAGGGTTTGCAGGCGCACCGAGAAGGCCGCTCGATATATCATTGTCTGTTAAAGGACCGCCCACTCAACGAGTGTATCATATCTGCTGCAGAGGAAATTACAGGTGCCACGCGCCCATTCGATTTTATTTCCAGCCACATTGATCTCTCAGAGGCTGACGGTCGTCGCGAGCCAGGCTTCGAGCAAGCTTTAGCCGAAGGTATCGAAGAACTGGCAAGTTCTTATGACTTTATAATCATTGATGCTCCGCCAAACTTAGGGCTGATGACTTATATGGCTCTTGTGGCCGCGGATATTGTAATCATTCCCGTCCAAACCGAGCCCCCTGATGCAATGGGCGTAGCCCTGCTTCTCACCACTATCCAGAAGATACAGCGTCGCCTCAATCCCCGACTAAGGGTCGGTGGGATCCTACCTACCCGCTATAACAACCGACAAGCCGTCGACCGCGAGGTTCTCCATCATTTAATCCAGTACACTGCGGGACGCGCAGCAGTCTTGGAGCCGGTGCCCGAGAGTAATGTATATGGAAATGCTGCGTGGAACGGCGCTATTGCAAGTGACGTGTCGTCTAGGTCCAAGGCAGTTGCGCCGTACTTAAGGATTGCAGCTGCAATCGCCACCGGCAAAGAGCCTCCTCTGGCCGAACTGAATCTCGACTGGGCCGAAACTGATAACGAAGGAGCTAACAAGGAATGACTCCGAAGCGAAAAGGACCGTCTCGGCTGATGGCCTCAATGGAGGGTCGGGTTAACGATCTTGGAGGATCGTTCATCGCGAGTAGCAGCGAGATTAATCATTCTTTCGAAGTCTCACTCGAGAAGATCCAGCCAGATGTCGGGCAGGCGAGAAAGAGATTTGACGAAAATGCTCTCCGTGATCTCGCATCAAGCCTGTCTGAACATGGCCAACTTATGCCCGTGCTTGTCAGGCCAAATCCTGAAAAGCGAGGGCACTGGATTCTTGTCGCTGGAGAGAGGAGGTGGCGGGCTGCAGCCCAGGCAGGCATAAAGACGCTATTGGCGATTGAGCGGTCGTCGGAACATCAAGTCGCATCGCTAATCGAGAATATACAGCGCGAAGATTTAAGTTTGCTGGAGGAAGCCCGGGGCATTAAGGAGCTGATTGCTCTCAATGGGTGGAGCCAGCGGGAAGCAGCAAAACGCCTCAGTAAGAGCGTGTCGGACTTAAATGGAATGCTAGGAGTACTAAAATTACCCAGCAGTTTCGTAGAGAGTGTTCTGAAATCAGAACACCCATTGCCACGTAATCTCCTGATTGAGCTCGCCCGCGTGCAGGATACTGAAAAGCAGAACCAATTTTTTGCGTTAGCACTAGCTGGCGATCTTACGATCCAGAAGATTCGACAAGGTCTTCGATTGACTGCAGAATCGCACAAGAAGGAGCCTTATCAGCAAAACTCACCTCGTGTGGCGACGCTTACTAAAGCTTTCGCAAAATGGGAGAGCGTCGTACCACAAATGCTTGAAAAAAAAGATCGTGTCGAATTGAGGCGGATTGCACATTCTATCCTAAAACGTCTCGGAGAAGAGGAGTAACTCCTAAAACGATACACCTGCGACGTAGTCACGGTGGAAAGGAAGGGGTGAAGGCTTGAGTATCACTCCTGCCTTATCATCTACCTCAACGCGAGCCTCTGGATAGGCTGCACATGCAGCCCTCAGCGCGTTTTTGAAGGGGAGTGTAAAGTGCTTCCTTTGCTTAACACCCCCTCCAAACTGATCGTACAGTGCGGCCCAGGATATAAAGGTATCCTTAGTAATCCTGCGCATCCGATAAGCAAGCCAAACATATATATCTAGAGCAAGAGAACGGTCTTTTAGCTGTTTGATAGCTTCCTCTCGTAACTTGACATGATGGGCTTCAAGAGCCTCAAAAAAATTAGGGTCGAGAACTACTCTGTCATCGAAAAGGCTACTCTGCCTTTCGTCGGTCTTAGCGACTTGGTCGCGAAACATAAGACCTGAGGAGACAATTCCGCCCTTTGCAAATCCGTCGGCACCTTCTTCTGTGGACCAAAAGAATTTTAAGCTGCACGCACTGATACGCTTTGACTGGTCTCGAATAGCTTTCGCGGTCTCGCCACCAAATGAAATGCCCATCTTTTCGAACCAACGTCTTTGGCTTCCACCAAGCCGAATTTCTCGACTTTTAGTCCTGTAGGCCTCGGACATAAGATATATAAGAATCATGCGAGCGCGTGCTCCATACGGAACACCAAACTTCTTTTCTTCGCCATTTATCAGCAAAGTTCCTGGCTCAATAAGCAACGTAACGTCGTGACCGAGGCGTTTCCAAACTTGGTCATCAGGCAGTTTCTTGTGAGGAAGGCTAGTTAAGCACATACCTGAGTAGGCGACCCCCATCTCGAAACGTTCATCAGCCAGCAACGCCTTGGAGATATCTAGGAATGGTATCTCGTCACTGCGACCAAATTGTTTGAGACGGCTCGCACTTTCTTCATAGCCGAGATCCATCAGCATTCGGGAAAACTCACCTGCGTAGGGAGAATCGGTCATTTGGTGCCTCTAGGTGCTCACAAAATTACTTTCTTATCCCCTTCTCGCGATGTCAACTGAGGGGTTAAGCGGCAATACTAAAGATTAGTATTATATATATATTTGTAATATGCCGCTTAACCCCTCAGTTTTTAACGCACGGAGGCCACGTAACCCCTCGGTATTAGAGATGTATATTTGTGCACAACATGCCCCAGCCGCTTAACCCCTCGGTTTAGCCGGGATAAATCATTGCCTAGCAGGCGGGTGCCGTGGAGCCGCTTAACCCCCCAGGGAAGGCGACCATTGAGCAAGTATCCCCGAGGGGTTAAGCGGCCCGGACGGAGCGGAGAGCTAATATTTTTAGCTTTGAGAGGCGCTTAAGGTCATCGATAGCAGGCGTGTTCGGTGAGCTGAGATCAACATAACCATTCTCCCGAGGGGTTAAGCGGCCCAACCTAAGAGCGCTTTTTTAGCAGTACCTTCGGACACCTGTGCCGGAATGTGTTCTGATATCAGAACACATTTATCAAAACCGACTTCGCCCTGGATGCTTGGTCATGGCATCCTCGCCC
>NZ_BJNM01000066.1 GCF_006539685.1 Gluconobacter oxydans | reverse complement strand
ACGCGAGGCTTTGGATTGAATCTTTTGTCAACGCGACCTAGATAAGTTTTTATTTTCCATTGTAAGCATAATTAATTTTGCCTCTTCTACATAAGGTTCATATTTTCCACTATTTATTATTTCTCTTAGCCACGCTTTTGCTTCATGAATTTCTATTTTAGAATATTTTCCAATCATTATCATACGTGAGATATGAAGCATAGTGCCAACATGCCCCATCGTAATAGCCTTCATATACCAGCTAATGCCTATCTCATCCGAAATATCCGGGCATCCCATCGTGATCCAATCTCCAAGAGTGGCTGCAGCATCCGAATAGCCAGCATCTGCTGCCTTGCGTAACCAAGCCTCAGCGTTTAGACCGTCTCGATCAGCTTTTAAAAGGAAGACGCCGTAGCGGAACCAAGCTTCAGGTATCTGGGCCTCGGCTGCACATTTCAAGTGTTGCCTAAAATTTGTGGAACTCTTAGGAAAGATACCTTGTTCCATAGCTTTCGCCATCAAAAGATGGTATTTCCCATTTTGGTTTTCTGTCTGGGGGGCTGCCCTAGATAGCCAGTACATAGTAGAGTTTCTTGCTCTCCCTTTTGAATACGCAGCTCTCTCATCATCTTGAAGACAACGTTCCGCCAGCTCTATCATCGCCCATGATTGATTATTATTGGCTGCCTCATGTAGTATAGTAATAGCATAATCCGTATTTTCGCCCGCTCGCATATAAAGTAGGCGAAGACGGAGATGTTTAGCAGCATCATCTCCTAGATCCTGTCCATACTTACAAAACTTGATGGCCGCATCAAGTCCAGCTGGAATATCTCCAATAGAAATTTTGGGCAATCCTGGAACAAAGTTTAGAGATTCAGATTCAATATTTTGGGTGATCAAGGCTAAACGAGCCCGCCAGTACCATGCCGGAACATCTCCCAAATCTGTCGCTTTTTTTAACCAATAGTGAGCTGACTCGATAGAAAATATGCCTCCGCCAAAAGAGCCAGTTAGATAACCAGCTCCAAGGTAACGGCAAGCTTCGGGAAGATTGGCCTTAGCTGCATTATGTATGGCAGCATACTTCTTCTTCGGTAGAAGTTTTCCTCGGATGGCTTGCTTATAGCGATATATAATCAGAGGATGTAACATTGAAATTATTTTTATTTATTGTGATGAGGTATAGATTTGAATGGCATTATTTCCTATATTATTTACACCTATGTCTAGTACGCCATTAATTACAACAGTGGAGTTAGAATTATCGAATGTCAAAATACTTGATCCATTTTTTTCTGTTATTGTATATCCATTTTGATCAGATAGACCTGTTAGGATAATTTTATCATTAATTGAAGTAAAATCATTCAAAGTTATACTCGAAAATCCCGTAACATTACCCTGAATATCTACATTTCCTTTCGCAACGCCCCCGCTATAGGCTCCAAGGTTAGCATCGAGTGATCCACCAAAAACGAAGATTTGTGCATCTTCAAGACCAGAGTTGAAAATGGTATTTCCATCTTGAATGATATCCTTGATAGAGCCACTGGCCGTTGAGGCTGAAGCATTAATAACAGTATTTGGAATACTTGACCAAATTTCTTGATACCCAGAACCTCCATTAATGTATTCAATACTTTCTTCAGAAGAAGAAGAAATAATTAACTGACTTCCTGTGCTTTCGGATCCACCATTTATGGTCAAGTTTATGCCACAATTGAAAATAGTTTGGCTACCCGATCCTGCGGTGATATTTACGTTGGCTGCACTTGTAGGATCAGCTCCAACCTGAAGGCCAACGAATGTCTGAATTCCAGCGCCTCCCGTGATATTCATATTTCCGCCTTGGGACACTAGAACGTCGTTGGCCGAAAGTGAGGTACTACCATTAACGTTTGTCATACCGGCATTTGACCAGACAGTGACCATCTCTGTATTGAGATTGACATTAGCCGTTCCACCCTGAACATCAACGTATGCAGATTGGATGTCACCTTTGTTCTGAGCAAACACGTCCCCCCCGAAAGCCGGCGCATCCGATGCATTGAAGATAGTGTCTTGGGATCCCGTCCAGATTTCTTGATCCCCCCCACCATTTACTGTAAGAATTCCAGTACTAACAATATTACTTGAAACTATTACTTGATAACCACCCCCTGAATTCCAAATAGTATCATTATTGTTCCCAGTAAAAATAATTGACTTGCCATCAGATTTTGATAAAATATTGTATTCTGCATTTGATCCTGTAGATATTCTTGTATTTATCGGAGAATTTATATCAATATTTACAGTGCCTAAGTTTATTGAGTAATAACCATCTGATGATGAATTAATACTGTATATACTTCCTGAATTGTTGTTTTGAGAAGTCAGGCTCGAAAAAGTTCCTGAAACATTTAGATTCGAATCTCCATCGATCGTAGCAGACCCGCCTTGGCCAACAATTGTTGTTTCTGGGCCATTTGCATGAATAGTAGCTATAGTTCCAGATCCAATTGTTATACTATCAGAACCGAGACTTGTAACTGTTTGTTGTTTGTTGGATGAATTTTTAGTCCCAGCATTCAAGACAATATTTGTTTCTCCATCAGATGGAGTTGTAGTTGATACTTGATTGTCTTCCATATCCAATCCAGAAATGGATTGTATCTTTTGGCTATTTTCTGAATATTTTATGTTGGAAGAAAGATCTTGCGTAATCGATATATTATTGACGTCCATAGTCGCACTAGAATTGGACGGCTGGACAGAACCTAGGTTACCAGATTCTCCTCCTACATATGAACCGGTAAGAACCCAATTCGAGAGATCTTGATAATAAGAAGCATTTTTTGGATCTTGCTTAGAAAGCATATAAATTATTTTATCAAGCTCAGCATTAAGATTTATTGATACTTTATAAAAATCAGATGTTTCTCCTGAGAATGCATCTACCTCACTATTGTAGTTATATTGCATATTACTCAATGAAAATGATGATGATAGTAATGATAAATCTCCTGCGTTATAAACTTTCCCTCCGGAATTGGCCCCATTTAATGATGAGTAGCCGGCTTCGACTGTTTCGACGCCACGCGAATCATAAACAACAGATTGCATAAATATCCCTAATTGAGGGACTCCAGAAATATTTTTGACTGTATTAAAATTTACGGTAAAATTATTACCAAATGATACAATCCCTGTATTTCCAGTTACGTTAGTAATTCTCTCGTTGGCAGTAAAATTAATCTGGTGATTGAATGTAACACTTAGCCCGAGATTTTTGTAGCTTTGTATATTTACGTCATTAAGGGTTCCTCCCTGTACTTGTATCGCATAAGTATATCCGGAAAGATTTTTCCCTTCTGTACTCGAGTCTGAAGCTTCAGAAGAATTATAAATGGACAAACTGGAATTGCCATAACTGTCGTTAGCGCTACCCTGTTGCCAGGTCGCAATTGGTGTTCCCAACACGTCATCTTGGAATTCTGCACTGTTTAATATGGGATTTGTCGGATCAAAATAAGATCCAGAGCACCATTGAGTAACGTCCCAGTCTTCATTAAAATCACCTGGAAGATTGGGAATTCCTTTCTGATATTGCTCAACTCCATTGACTACTTCACCATTATTGAATCTGATATTCGGGCCAAATTCGCTAGGATTTTGCAAAACATCAATGATATTTTCATTATTAGAAGAATTTTCGCTCATTTTTACTTAATCCATCAAGTTTAATCCTAATCTATGGGAATAAATCTTATAAAAAGTTAAAATCACAGAAAATCTTGTTAG
>NZ_BJNM01000065.1 GCF_006539685.1 Gluconobacter oxydans | reverse complement strand
TCAAATCGACTGGTTGCAGGCCTGTTGGCAGCGCCCGGAGTGTAGAGTGAGGCAGGCTCCGACGCTCCAGGCATCGGACCTGCTCGCGCAGACGCGCCAGCGCGTTCGAAGTCATGGTTGTTCTCCTTAACGAGAACAGAAAGAGAACAAACGAACGCGGGACGCAAGTTAATTTTTAAGAGGGATCGCTGCGTAAGACAGCGTCATCTCTCCGCCCAAGAGGTTAAAAAGGGCCGCTTATCAGCCCATTTTGAGCGTTGTCAGAGATTCCTTTGCGGTCGTCATTTCGACGATAAGGGCAACCTCAGGTGCGGTCCAGTTATCGTGTTGCATCATAAACGGTTTCGCAGACAGCCTTTTGGTAGTTTTTCAAAAAATTATGGGTATTGATTTGATAGACCACTTGAACCGTTGCTGACGACCGGTCCTGTTCGCCCTTGCTCGTCCGCGAAACCAAATACCCGTAGTTACTGAAGTCGCGATAAATGGCGTCTAGAACAAGCGGTGAGGAAGACGTGATGAGGTTTGGTGTAAGGGCTACGGCTGCCGTGATTTCATCCCACATTGGGAAACTCTGGGCATAGCGTGTGAGATATTGGCTGACTGGATTATCACTGTTGCTACAACGGCTATAGGCGGGCTTATAAGGGATCTGGGTTGCGGGCGGGGAGACGGCAACGATCTCACGCCATTTTGCTGATAAGACAAGATGTGCGGCCTCCGGATCAAAGCGGATATTAAAGTCGTGCGAATAGGAGGCATGATCTCTATTGGGAATCACATTCCCATTTACTTCTCCCCCCATGAAAACGATTTTCCGAACATTGTGAACGAAGTCCGGATCCATCGTCATGGCTAGGGCGATATTAGTCAGGGGGCCACCGGCGATAAGGATAAGTTCTCCTTGGTATCTTCGGCTTGCCTGTACAAGAAACTCCGCTGCACTTGTGGCAGCCGGTGCATGGGTCGGCAAGCCTTCGGGTACTGTCCGGATATCCAGAGGTTCTGGGCTATCGTTTAGAGCATTGAAACCACCCCACGCACCATGCCAGCCCGTAGGACCATAGAGGTATTCCCGGCTCTGCCACTCCGCTCGAGTGTTCAGAAGAGGGCGATAGGCGCCCTCATAAACTGGCACGTCATTGCGTCGGGCAAGATCCAGAAAGGATAGAACATGAGCTGTCTCGATCTTTTCCTGTCCGTCTCCGGCTACGACTGTGATGCCCAAAAGATCCACGTCCTTTCTGCCTAAAACATAAGCCAGGGACTGAATATTCGAACCGCCAGGACCGAGAAAATCATTATCCAGAATGACAGGAGTGCCTGCAACAGCACAGAGGGGCATCATAGTGCCAAGCGCCAGAAAGGCGGTACGGCAGTATCCACCAAAGGTGGTGCATGTCATGAGAGTCAGAACCCCGTAGAAAAGCTGAACATGGCGGATGTTCCGGGCATCAGGTAGTAGGTCGGTGCGGAGCCGGATAGGGAAGTTCCATATACACCCGTGGTTGTCTTGGCAGCATTTGTGAAGCTATAGACACCGGTGCGAAATTTAGCGTCGGCGATATTGGATAGGTTAAGTTGAAACTGTGGCGCTTTAAGGAAACCGATTTTGTGCATCCGGTATCCAAGAGTGACGTTATTGGTGAAATATCCTGGGATATGCTCGTCATTCATAAACGTGGCGTATTGCTTACCGATATATTTGAGATTAACGCTCGCAAAAAAGTGGGTATCGTCATAGTTAAGCCCCAGAGCCGCCTGGATGGATGGTGTCATGATCTGAGTCTTACCCTTGGTGGGAAGAAGATCATTTCCGATATGAAGGTTATTGTCGATGCTGGCATGTAGGTATTCGAAGGACGCGAAGGGGCGCAGGTGATAAAGGATGGGGCGTGTAGCCACTTCGATATCGACGCCGCGTGTGGTTTGGCCACCGGCATTGACGTTTTCTGAAACCAAAGCGCCGTTCTGATAGGCATTCAGCGAAAGTTGCCGGTTTGTGAAGTTGTAATTGAAGAATGCCACATCCGCGAGGAACAGATCGGAATGATAGCGATACCCGATTTCTTCTTCGATTGAATATTCCGGGTTCTGGGATATTGAAGCCGTCGCAAGTTTGCCGGTAGAGCTACTGTAAACATTGAACATAGACGTATTCGGTGCCAGACGAAAATTTGTTGCGCCGACGACATAGAATTCGTGGTGTTCGCCTAACTTGTAGGTGGCGGAAACCTGTGGAAGCGGGACGTTGTTTGATGTTGTGGAACGATAGGGTGCGCCAGGCAGTGAATTGTATCCATCGCGCTTGACGACGGCATCCTTAAAGCCGACTTCGATATGCAGCTTCTTTTGCAGCAGATCGATCTGGTCTTCAATGAACCACATGTGCACTTGGCTGAAGGTGATTTGGGAGCGGCTGGCGTAGGGGTAGCCGTTAGGCGTAAGGTAGTTATAGGTCTGTCCCCAGATGTTGGCTGCCTCACCACTTACTGGGTCGATGTAGCTTGCTTCAGATTGCTGCATCTTGTCTGACCACTCATACCAGTAGCCGCCGGTGATCGTATGATTGCCCAGCTCCAGCGTACCCTTGAAGACGTTACCAATACGTACGGTTTTAGCGATAGAGGGCGTATAGGCCAAAACCTGAGTGCCATTAGACATGGCACTACCATTAGGATCAAGTAACGCTGTTTTCTGTGTACCTGAGTAAAGACTACCCGCAGTTAGAGTTGAAGCTCCACCACCATTGCCATACCCATAATATAAATAGGGTGTTTCAGAGATCTGAAAGTGGCGTGTAATATTAATTTCATTTGGAAGGGTTGCTGCCATGCTCTGAAACATATTGCGGTGCAGCTTGTAATAATTAGATGTATTTTTAATTTTAGTATAATTATAATCTTGGCTATCTCCATATTTTTCGAACTGTGAAAGCGTAGGGTAACGATCTTCCTGAATATCTTGCGTTGCATAACTCAAAGCAAGACGCGTTTGACTTCCTCCCGCCCAGTCCTTGACCAGTTTGGCATCGACCTGTTTAGATTTTACTTTTCCCGGACCGCGCCAGTCGTTTCCATATACATTCGCAAAGGAAACGAAAGACCGCACACCCGTATGACCAATATCACCGGATTCCAGGCGAATGAACTCACGGCTGGTATTGTAACTGCCATAGGCCGCGTCGATCATTCCGCCTGCATGATGGGAAGGATCGACCATGTTCATTTCCACCAGCCCGCCTGAAGCCGAGAGCGTCGGGGTATTAATGTTAGACGAGCCAGGCGTGAGGGAAACCTCCTGGAGGTCTTCCGAAAGAACTACGTTATTGGCATAGAAAGCAGAATTTCCTACGTCATTGAGCGGCATTCCTTCGAACAGCCAGCCGATCTGACCGCTGGTCATGCCACGTACGGAAATGGTGCTTCCCTGTAGACCAAACGGATCTGAACTGGCCGTATTAGCTCCAGGCAACATGGCCAGAAGCTGGACGGGGTTACTGGTAGGTGCCTGCGTAGCAATATAGTCGCGTGTTATGGTTTGTTTTGTCTTTGGTCCATGCTGAGGCGCCATCAAGCCTCCCCCAGGAGCGCGGCCGGTAACGCCATTATTGGAAATCGCGCCCTGTCCAGTCACTCGGATGCTTTCGGAACTCTTACTGTCCAACCCTGTAAGAGAAGAATGAGTGCTCTGCTTTGATAGCGGAACACCACGAGAAGTGGTGCGCGCAATAGAACCAGTCTTAGCGTACACGCTATTAATGGAACTAAGTGTGCTTGAAAATAATAGCGCCGCGACAACAAGTTTCTTCATTCCTGCCTCTTCATCAAGGAGTTCCCTAGGTGTTTGGTCCCGGGGTTTGATGGG
>NZ_BJNM01000064.1 GCF_006539685.1 Gluconobacter oxydans | reverse complement strand
GGCCGTGTGGTTCTGATTCTCTTGCCACGAATGACACGTCTTTCAGTTTCATCCGCCAAAACCCTTCATCATACTTCAATAAAGGGAATCACATCTGTCCTCTTAAACCAAGGGGTTTGGAGAGGCGTCCATATTTTTAACCCAATGAAGACCTTCCTGAGTCAGGTCAAACACTGGTTGGCATTATATCGCGAGCATGCCTCTGGATTGCAGGGATAATACGGGGTATGAGAAGCAAAAATTTTAATTTATCGGAACGGTCTGAATTTTCGGAGAAAACATTCTGAAGCGTTGGCCGGTTAAAAAACTACAGGAACGAAATGCATTCTCCGAATATCCTGAGAATCGGATACAGACAATGAGTCATATAGCATGGTTTATCCCAAGTTTAATTCAGGGATCCGGCGGCCATCGGACTATGCTGCAGCATGCGTATGCCATGGAGCAGGCCGGAGACACCTGTCATATATATCTGGAAGGATCAGGAGATCAAAAACAGGCATCTCAGCTGATTGAACGCCTGTTCGGATACAAATTTAAATATGTATCCTTTGGATGGCAGGATATCCAAACCGTGGATATTGCCGTGGCAACAATATGGTATTCTGCGATTATTGTGCGAAATCTCCCGTTTGACTGCATCCGCTGTTATTTCGTGCAGGATTACGAAGCTATGTTCAATCCCATGGGAGACGCATATCTTCTCGCAGAAAATTCCTATCGTTACGGCCTCATTCCGATAACAATCGGACGATGGCTGAAACACGAACTCGGAAAGCGGTTCCAGGTCCCTGCCTACCACTTCGATTTTGGTGCGGACCAGAACATTTACCGGCCTCTTGAAGAGAAAAGGCATGAGCAGTCGATCTGCTTCATTTATCAGCTGGACAAGCCGAGACGCTGCAGCCACATCGGACTGGAAGCTCTGGGGATTGTAAAGCACAGACGCCCTGACGTTCAGATTTATCTTTTCGGATCCTCTCCTCAGGACAAAGGTCACATCTGGTTTGAACATCAGCACTTGGGGTTGCTGAGTCTAGAAGAATGTAATTCTCTTTATAACAGATGCACTATTGGTCTGTGCCTAAGCTCTTCCAACCCGTCACGTATTCCGTTCGAAATGATGGCAGCCGGACTGCCCCTCGTTGAATTGTGGCGGGATAATAACTTTTATGACCTGCCGCCGGAAGCTGTCAGTCTGAGTGATCAGACACCGGAAAGCCTTGCGGAAGCCATGCTCCTGCTTCTCGATAATCCGGAAGAACGAGAGAGAATGTCTCAGGCTGGGATAGAGTATATGGCTGTGCGGACGCTCCAGAATGAGACGGACACTGTCTTAGAGGCGTTTTCGAAGCTCAAACAGGGAGTTTTCCCTCAGCTTGAACCCGATCTCCCCCTTTATAATAAGCCACCGATAACTGCAGATTGCAGGAGAGACAGCGTGCCGGATCTTGCCTACAGCCATATCCCCCGACCAGCATATTCCCGCTTCCAGTCTCTCCCTTTGCCCTTACGGAATCTGTTACGACGCTGTTATCGGAAAGTTCGTCGTTTCTTGATGGAAGGATAGGTCATTATGCGTAAACTCCGGACTTTGGACGTGTGGGACACACTTCTGAGACGCAGATGCCATCCGGACAACTCCAAAAAAGCTTCTGCTCGCATCCTGTTGCTACGTCTTTTTGATCATCTGAAGCCGGAATTTCAAGACCAGAACCGAATTTTCAGGGAACGATGTGCCATTGAGGGTGAGGAAGCCCGACGCGACGGTGATGGTGAGTATATTCACTCTGATGTCATGACTGTACTCATTACGCGCATCTTAAATAACGCATCTGATATAAATATTCCTGATGTTTCTGATGAAATTACAGAATATGAGATCCAGTTTGAGATAAATAATACATATCCTGATCCTCATATTGTAGATTTTATAAAGAAATATCCGGCAGAGAAGACTATTTTCCTTTCTGATTTTTATATGCCGGCAACAGATCTGAAGCGTCTTCTCAATCATCATGGCTTGACTTCTATTGTAAATGAAGGAATTAGCTCATGTGATACGGGTCTGAACAAACGTTCAGGTCGTTTATTCAGTTATGTTCATTCTCAATATAATATTACTCCTGAAGAACACGTTCATATCGGAGATAATATTCATTCTGACGTCATGATGCCACGGGCTCTTGGTCTGGAAGGCGTTCATTTTATGCCGTCAGATGAGCATGAAAAAAGACAGAAGTTTGAAGAAATTTTTCATGGAAAATGTAATGTAATACAACACATATCAGAAAAAATTCAGGAATCTGCCGATCCATTTCTTGTTGATATAAGTATGCAGAAACAATCCGCTTACAGACTGGGCCTTAATTCAGCGCCTCTTCTTATAGGATTTGTCACTTACATTGCTGAACAATCATTGAAAGACAATATTGAAAAATTATATTTTTTCACACGCGAAGGGGAATTTTATATAAATATATGGAAACATCTTTTTCCAGACAATACACTTTTCGGACAAAGACTTCCCCAGACGGATGTTCTTGAAGTAAGTCGTCTTTCCACTTTCTGTGCATCCCTGAGGGAAGTCAGTACCGCAGAGATGATGCGTGTATGGAATCTCTACTCTACACAGTCGATATTTTCATTATTCAAGACCCTCGGGATTGATCCCGAGATCAGTCGCAACCTGTGCCGGAAATATAATATTATTCCTGAAAATGACATTATCTATCCGTGGCAGGATAAACGTGTTCAGGAACTCTTTGGAGATAGTGAATTCGTAAAAATAATTCAGTCATCTATTGATGAAAAAAAATACAATCTCTTATCTTATTTAAGTCAGAAAGGATTAACACAAGAAACCTCCAGAATCGGAATAGTTGATATAGGATGGCGTGGAACAATACAGGATAATATTTCATTCCTGTTTCCTAATACGAAAATATTCGGTTACTATCTGGGATTACAGATGTTCCTGAACCCTCAGCCGGAAAACTGTCAGAAATCTTCCTTTGGTCCAGATGCAAATAAATCACGGAGCAATATACACTTACTTGATGCGGTCTCGTTGATCGAGATGTTGTGCAATTCACCATCAGGATCTGTTCTGGGTTACCATCTCGATCGTCATGGGAGAATGATCAGTGGACGTCTTGTTGATCAGGATGAAAACCAAGTTTTTTACGATTTTGTGTCCTATTTCCAGGAAGCAGTCCTATTTGCCGCAAGGTTATGGTCTGACAATATAGAAACGCATGTTATTTCAAGTGACGACCTCCATGACTATGCTTGTGTTATATGGAAAAACCTTGTTCAGGATACAGATGCAGATCTCCTGAATGCCTATCATTCCCTTAGCCACAATGAAATTTTCGGAATGGGGCAGTTTATAAATAAGAGTGATGTCCCGAGCTTCAGGGAAATGATTTCGACACTATTTTCAAAGACTGAAAGATATAAATTTATACAGTTTATAATACAGAATCAGCTCATAAGTAGTTTTAAAAAACGGAGAGACATTGGATGGACATATAAGATTTTTCTGATTGGGATCATTAAAATGGCTCTCCAATATAAACATTTCAGAAATTTTCTGCGTATAATCAACGCGGAAAAATGATCTTTTGTAAAGGTGGAGGGTTCGACAAACCTCTGGCTCTGAATTGTTGGCTGTGATTCCATACCTTGTGTGATTATTGGGGGGATGGTTGATGAAGCAGTCTGGTTTCTTTGATGTTGACGAGCGGCTTGCTCGGTTGAGTGGGCTTGGTGACCAACTTGAAGCATTTTCCCAGACTGTGGATTTTGAGGTGTTCCGCCCTGACTTGGACAAGGCACTGCTGTATTCTGACGGGAGCAAAGGTGG
>NZ_BJNM01000063.1 GCF_006539685.1 Gluconobacter oxydans | reverse complement strand
AACTCCTTCGTCGCAAGGGTTGTTTGCACTCCACGGGGAATCAAGGAAACTTCCGAAAAATCGGGTATCATCAACAGGGTCACGCGAGAATGGAAATCACAACAGACCATTGCACCCACTTGGTGCGGGAGGAAAAATGACACCTATCGAGAAGGCAAAACAGCAGGTCGAACAGGCCAAGGCCCGGTATCAGGCTTTGCTCGCCAGACAGAACGCCGAGGAGCGCAAACTGGATACTCGCCGCAAGGTCATTCTCGGGGGTCTGCTGATCGACGCGGCCGGGAAGGATGAACGCTTCGGCCGCGTCATTGACGAACTGATGAAGCGCATCACCCGCGACCATGACCACAAGGCGTTCGAGGGCTGGCAGAAGCCCGAGCCTGACCGGTCATGACCGACGAACGCGAGCTGGATGACGGGCTGGCCGCGTTCGACCAGCTCGGCCGGGAAATGGCGGAGACAAACCGTCTGCTTCGGGCCGTCCGGTCCGATCAGGCGGCCCGGAACCAGCAGGAACACGACTTGTCGGCCGAAATGCGAGCCGCGCTTAAACAGGCCACAGGAGCCTCACAGAAGGCGCTACAGGCCGCCCAGACAGAAATACGCTCATCTCTACTATGGACGGGCCTGACGGCCTTCCTGATCGTTCTGGTGGCGTTTGGCGGGGGGTATTTCTTCGGGCAGCGGGCTGGATGGGAAACTGGGCACGCGGACGGATACCAGAAAGCCCGTAATCAGGAGGCCGCCGCGAGCTGGGCCAACACACCGGCCGGGCAGCGGGCTTATGGTCTCGATCGACAGGGCGACCTTGACCTGCTGACCATGTGCCGTGGGAACGGCTGGACCACGGAACGCCGGAAGGGTGGGATAGTCTGCTTCCCAAACGCGGACGCCAAAGGGAACGTAACCGGCTGGTATCTGCCCTGACCGTCACCGGGATGGGAAAGCCGGCAAGTCCCCTCATTGCTTCCTGAGCCATTTTCTCTTGCCCGATTCTGCCGGCGTCACAGGGGCCGGGCGAGCGCGGAGCGGGAGCGGCGGAGCCCGCCCGCAGGGCGCCGGAACAGACCTCGAAATAGCAGTTTTCCACCGAAAAAAGGGGGGACAACAGGGGGATTAGATTCTTTTCTCTTTCTTAGGGATCGCCACACCTCGCAGAAATCCAGCAGAAACAGATTGTTTTAAGTCTCAGATTCTGAGACTAGTAGACCTCGGAATCCGAGACCTAAAGATAGGTTCTCCACAAGGAGCGAGACATGGCCCAGATTGTGCGCCTCACCACCAAGCCGCAGCGATCCGGACAGGAGGAAGCGGCACAGGCCGCCGAGCAGCTCTCGCTCCTGTCCGAAGAACTCTTGAAGCATTTGCCCGGAGAGGCGCGCATAGCCATCTCACGGGCCACACACGCGCTGCAAAAAGCAGCACGACCAGACACTACCGAAGGGCTTTGGCCGGGAGGTTTCACCATGTTGAGCCGTATGCAGACCGCCGCAATCTGGGATGGCATCCGCGAATTATCGTCTGATGATCGCCCCAATCAGGTCCGTCATGCTTTCGATCTGGTACTGCTCAATCTCCGACAAGATACGGGCGAGGTGCTGCTTACGCGTGACCAGCTTGCTGAACGGATCGGATGCGCACCCAAAAACGTCAGTACCATCATGGGAACGCTAGAAAAAATGGGTGTGATCCGCCGCGAACGCCGCAGGATTGAAGGCGTACAAGGCCGAGGGATGGCCGTATATTTCATCAACCCGCATGTGGCATGGAACGGCTCGCTGGACGTCCGTAAGGCACAGGCCGCGGAAACCCGGCCGCCCATGCAACTTGAATTACTCCAGGGGGGAGCGTCATGAGCAGCACCCTTTATGACCATGACTTCTACGCATGGGCCAACGAGCAGGTCGGACTGCTGCGCGCCGGAAAACTATCCGAGGCGGACCTTGAACATATCGCCGAGGAAATCGAGAGTATGGGGAAATCTGAGAAGCGTGAACTTATCAGTCGTCTGACTGTGCTGCTTCTTCACCTGCTCAAATGGGAGTTCCAGCCTATGCGCCGTGGTGCTTCATGGCGTCTTTCAATTGCCAATACCCGCGATGCGCTGACTGATCATCTGGCCGACAACCCAAGCCTACGAAGTGTTCTGGAAGCCAGCATCGACACAGCTTACCGCCGTGCCCACCGTGACGCTGCTTTGGAAACCGGCTTTCCTGAAGGGACCTTTCCGAACGCCTGCCCATGGTCCTTCGACCAGATGATGGACGAAGATTTCTGGCCTGAATACCAATCTTGATTTGGTATAAATCTATAAAATTAAAAGGATGTAAATAATGTCTGGTCTATACAGCTACGGAAATACTGTAACAACGAGCGGTTCATATACTATGTATCCGACCGTTTATATTGGACTATTGGAATCAGGAGGAGCAAGCGCTACTTTCACAGGCACTGATGTCGTTGCTTCTGTCTCGTTTGCTCCTGCATTAATATCTGCAATATGCCCATATATCGTAACATCGACTGCTGGTGCAAATGTTACTGTTGAAGTTGGGAACTCTCTTATTGGACTTCTAACGGGATCATCTCTTACTGCTGATGGTGGCACTATCAACATTAGCGGTTCCACTACAATTTCCGCTCTTAGCGGAATGACTTACAACATTCAGAATGGCGGAACACTTAATTTAGGAAACGTTCAAAGTGCAGATCTATCTGCATTATCCGGAGCACGTATAAATTTTGGATATGGTGGTGGAACACTTGTATTAACTCCATCTTCAGGTATTAATATTTTATCATTCAGCGGAATAACTGGTTTTTATAACTACGGATCAACAATAGAAATACCAGGGGCTGGTAAAGTTACAAATTCAACATACGACGGATCAACAACAGAAATAACGACAGATAATGGATACACAATAGCATTATCAGGGGATTATACTGGAACTGACAAAACTCTTTATCAAATAACAGACGGATCAAATCTTTATATCAGCGCATCAAGCTATGTTACAATTAATGGTCAAGAGTATGACGCTGCTGTTCTTGTCTGCTTCCTCCCCGGCAGCCTCATCAACACGCCGTATGGCACGAAGGCCGTTGAAGACCTTAGTGTTGATGATGAGATCATTGCGTATGTTGATGGTGTCGCGACCCCTCGTCGTGTGACCTGGACCGGTCAGGCGCACTGCAACGTTCGCTCCCATCGTCCTGATGATGAGGCGGGTTACCCGGTCCGCATCCTCAAGGATGCCATCGCGGACGGAGTTCCGTTCAAGGACATGCTGATTACGGCAGAGCACTGCTTGTTCTTTGATGGACAGTTTGTTCCGGCCCGGATGCTGGTGAACGGTCGCTCGATCTTCTTCGACAAGTCCATCACGTCTTACGACTACTACCACATCGAAACCGAAGCCCATTCAGTCATTATGGCCGATGGCATGCTCACCGAGAGCTATCTTGATACCGGAAACCGTCGCGCCTTCTCTCAGAAGGGAAACGTTGTCTCGATCGGTAGCACTAGCAATCTGACCTGGGATGACGCGGCCGCCCCTCTGACGGTCTCCAGAGAAGCGGTCGAGCCTCTCTTCCGCCAGATCGAGAACCGCGCGGACAAGGCCGGTTTTGCGATCCAGACAGAAGCCCGCCCTCTGACAAACGAAAGTGACCTGCACCTGACCACGGATACAGGAGCAGTCATTCGGCCGGCACGGGAAAACAACGGACGGGTCATGTTCATGATCCCCAGCGGAGTTGAAAACGTCCGGATCATCTCCAATGCTAGCCGCCCCTGTGATGTGATCGGCCCCTTTGTCGATGACCGCCGCCAGCTGGGTGTTCTGGTTGGAACGGTTACCCTGTTCGAAAGCAACAGAACACGCACTCTGACCGATCACCTCCATGATGCCCAGCTCTCCGGTTGGAGCAACGTGGAAGAGGGAACCATGCGCTGGACCAGCGGCAATGCTTTGCTCCCCTTGGGAGAACGCGCACCAGGAGCCCTCGCCCTGATGGCAATCGAAGTCAAAGCCGCAGGTCCGTATATCCTGGACGAAACGCTCTCCGAGAATCACGCTCTGAAGGCCTGATGTTCTATTCTGTCCTGGGTCAGGACCCAGGACAGAATCACCAGGGATCATATCCCCGATCAGAGCGGCGACTTCGCCCTCTGGATAGATCTTTCGAGCGATTGCGTTCCAGATCAGCAGCCTTCCTGACTTCTTCAGCCGCCCGGATGTCCTGCTGGCGTCTGATCTCGGCCTGACGCGCCAGCTCCTGCCTCTGGCGCTCGGCCTCCCTTTCCCGCTCCATCCGCTGCCCGATCTTCCGGGCCAGACCGACCGCCAGCCGGGCCTTCTTCTCAAGGCC
>NZ_BJNM01000062.1 GCF_006539685.1 Gluconobacter oxydans | reverse complement strand
AGGCCATCGTGTGGAAAGTACGCTAAACAACGTTTAGCATGAACAGTAGAAGAACGTCTGGGTAGCGTGATCTTGCCTGAGGGCAAGCCGCTGTTTCTTTGTTGAACAACGGCAAGCAGCACGGAAGTTAGCGGATGAAATATCCGCTAACGCGCCAATATGCCTGTTCACGCGAAAGTACGACGGTTTCAACCGCGTTGGGTTTGTTAGCGAAACGCGTCTGGAACTGAATGATCTGATAGTCACCCGCTGGCGCGCCCGGCAGCGTTTTTGTCTGCATCACGCTTTGGAAAGTGCGTGATGACGGGCGTCCCAACGGTTGTCGTACAGACTGGATCGTAGTGGCCCACTGCGCCGGGGTGATCTTTGCCTTGAACAGTGTGCCTGCGGCTTGCCAGCTTGCATCCCACTGCCCTTCATCAAGCAATTCGACCCATTTGCGGGCATCGGCCGATGCCTTTGTTTCGGCAGGACGGGCAATGCTTGTCGAAATATTCTGGGCGGAAACCCGGGCGTCGTCCTGCCCGCTGATGGTCAAAAGCGCTGCGGCCGCAATGATAAGAGACATGATAAGCATTCCTCCGGTAAGCCACGCCAGGCGATGCCCCGACGATCGCGGCGGTACTGGCTCTTTGGCTCTATCCACCGAAGAAGTTGCTTCGGCACCCCCAATTTCTTTGGGGCCGACATTATTGGGGGTGCCCCCATCCATCTCGGCGAGACGTCGGGCAGCTTCACGGCTGCTCGAAACGCCCAGCTTGCGCCGCGCATCGCGTAGGCGGTCATTTATTGTGTGCACCGACAGACCAAGCGTATTGGCGATGGATTTCGCGTCATGGCCGACCAGAAGCAGACGTAGAGCTTCTTTCTCGCGCGCGCTGAGAACCACTTGATCGTCTGTTGTCATGATACAGCCGATGGTGTCGGCCGCGCGACGCCAAGACGCTTCATCTCGCGATAGACAGTCGATCGCCCGATCCCGAGCTGACGCGCCGCTTCAGTCGGCGACACGCTCGCCGCGATAAGTTTTAGCGCCGCGCTGATCTTGTCGTTGTCGAGCGGCTGCCGCCCCGGCAGCCTGCCCTTTGCTCTCGCCGCTGCAATCCCGTCGCGTGTACGTTCTGAGATCAGTCGCCGCTCAAAATGCGCAATGGCGCCGAAGACGTGGAAGATCAGCTCTCCGGCTGCGGAGGAAGTGTCGATTTTCTCCTCCAGGCTGAGCAACGCTATTCCGCGTGAGCGGAGCATGGTCACCGTTGTCAGCAACTCTCCCAGTGAACGACCGAGGCGGTCGAGCCGCACAACCGCAAGCGTATCGCCCTTGCGTGCGTATTCCAGCAGCTCGTCCAGTCCTGGTCGCTCCATGCTCTTGCCCGACATCACATCGGTGAACACACGGATCGTACCGGCTTCTTCCAATCGCATACGCTGCCCGGCCACATCCTGATCACCGGTACTGACACGCGCGTATCCCAGAATGCCGCCCATGGCACCGTCTCCCAAACGACCGTTCTGTGGACACTGAGTGAATGACCATTCCGGATCGACAATATCCGTCCACATAATGCGTCTCTTTACTCTCCGCTGTCCATAGCCGAGACTGACCTTTTGTGGACGGAATGACAGCGTGACCAGGCTCAAACATCACCTGCTGACAGCCCAGGAACGGGATCAGATGCTCGCCATCCCGACAGACCGGGACAGTCTGGTCCGCCTTTACACTTTCGAGCCATCGGATCTGGATATCATCGGTTCCCGGCGCAGGCGACGCACCCAGATGGGCGTTGCCGTGCAACTGGCGTTACTCAGGCACCCGGGAACAACACTGGCTCAGTTTGTGCAGGACGTCGGATCGACGCCATCCGCGTTGGTCGCCTTCGTGGCAGACCAACTTGAGCTTTCCGGCAGCGACCTCGCCGATTACGCCGCGCGGGAGCAGACGATGACCGATCATGCCCGCGATCTGATGACGATCCTTGGCCTGCGCGCGCCCCAGAGAGTCGATATCCCGTTCATGATCGAGGCTGCGGCAAACGCAGCCTGGGCCACGGACAGCGGCATCGTAATCGTCCGGGCCGTGATGGACGCGCTACGCCATGCCAAAATCGCACTCCCTTCGATTTCAACCATCGAACGCGCCAGCATTGCGGGACGGGCGCGGGCCCGACGGAAGACCGCGCAGGCGTTAACGCAGGGCCTCACAGGCGATCAGGTCACGGCGCTGGATCGGCTTTTCGCCACAACGCCTGAAGGGAGCATCAGCCAACTTGCCTCGCTCAAGACCATACCGGTTGCCGTCAAGCCGGATCACATCAAGCGCATTCTGGAATTGTTGAGACAGGTTCGACAGATCGGGATTGATCCCGTCGTCGCCAAGCGCATTCACATCGACCGCTTTCACCAATACGTCCGGGAAGGCCGGATATCTCCGGCCTCGATGATCGAGCGCTACACGCCATCACGCCGTTACGCCACGCTCGTCGCTTTCCTGATCGATGCCGAGGAACGTCTGACGGACAGCGCCCTGGACATGGCTGACAAGCTGGTCGGCAGCATCTTTACCCGGGCACGGAACACAAAGGCCCGCAGCTTTTCGGCAACGTCGAAGAACGTCGCACGCCTGATGCGCCTGTTTCAGGCGACCATCGATGCCTTGGCCGAGGCGGCCAGCGACGGCAGAGATCCCATGGAAACTCTGGATGCCACGGTCGGATGGGCGACCCTGTTGAAAGCAAGGTCAGAGGTTGGGGCGATCGCCAGGACTGCCGACCTCGATCCTCTGACAGCCGCTGCGGAGCGTTATATTACCCTTCGAAAATTCGCGCCCGATCTGCTGGAAACGCTGGAATTCCAGGCAGGAAGAGGAGGCGCCAAGACCCTGGCTGCGATCACGTTGTTGCGGAACCTCAACAGAGCAGGCAAACGCGATTTACCTGGCGACGCACCGATGCCGTTTCGCAAGGAATGGCAGAAGATCGTTATCGATCAGGATGACAAGCCCAACCGGCGTCTGTGGGAAATCGCGACGCTCGCGCATTTGCGCAACAAGCTGCGTTCCGGTGATGTGTGGATCGAGCGGTCGGCCAATTATCGTCGCTTCGACAGCTACATGCTCAGTACGGAGCAGGCAAAACCGTTCATTGCCGAACTTGACCTTCCCCTGTCGGCGGATGAATGGCTGGATCAGCGCGCTCGCGAATTGGATAAACGCCTGAAGAAGTTTGCGCAAAGCCTGAAACGCGACGCTTTGCAAGGCGTACGATTCCGAGACGGGCACCTCCAGATATCGCCGATACGCGCAACAACGCCTCCCAAGGCGGAAGACCTGGCGCAACAGCTCAACGCCCTGATGCCGCCAATCCGCATCACGGAGCTGCTGCACGAGGTGGCGCAGGCCACCGGTTTTTTGAACGCCTTTACCAACCTGCGCACGGGCGAAGCCTGCCCCCACGAGAACGCGTTGCTTGCTGCCATTCTGGCGGACGCTACCAATCTGGGGCTGTCACGCATGGCTGCCGCGAGTCACGGCGTTACCCGTGATCAGCTCTTCTGGACCCACGACGCTTACGTCCGCGACGAAAATTACCGCAAGGCGCTGGCTATCCTCATCGACTCTCACCATCGTCTGCCATTTTCCCGCATCTGGGGTGAGGGTTCGAGTTCAAGCTCCGATGGACAGTTCTTTCGCGGGGCCAAGCGCGGTGCCTCAGGCGGAGACGTCAATGCCCGCTATGGCGTCGACCATGGGTTCAGCTTTTACACGCATGTGTCTGATCAGCGCGCCCCATACCATGTGAAGGTCATCTCGGCTGCGACACACGAAGCGCCATACGTGCTCGACGGCCTGACCAATCATGGAACGGGGCTTAAAATCACCGAGCATTATACCGACACGGGTGGTGCCACCGACCATGTCTTCGCGCTCTGCGCCCTGTTGGGTTTTCGCTTTTGCCCACGCCTGCGCGACTTTCCGGATAGACGCCTGGCGTCCATCGCACCGGCCAGTTCCTATGCCTCCATCAGCCCGCTGCTTGGCAAAACCATCTGCACCGACATCATTCGGGAACAATGGGAGGACGTGCTGCGGCTTGTCGGATCAATCAAGGCCGGGCATGTCGCGCCCTCCAGGATGTTGCGCAAGCTTGCTGCCTATGAGCGCCAGAATCGGCTCGACGTCGCACTCCAGGAAATCGGCAAGATCGAGCGCACTCTGTTCATGCTCGACTGGCTCGAAACCCCTGATCTGCGGCAGAGATGTCAGGCAGGGCTCAACAACAGCGAGCAGCGGCATGTGCTGACCCAGGCAATCCATACCTTCCGCCAGGGACGGATCATCGACCGCAGCCATGAAGCCCAGCAATACCGGGCGTCGGGCCTCAATCTCGTCATCGCGGCGATCGTCTACTGGAATACAGTCTATCTGCAAACCGCCGTCACACATCTGCGCTCAACATCGGCGGTCGTCCCGGAGGACCTGCTGGCGCATACTTCCCCGGTGGGATGGGAGCACATCGCCTTTTCCGGAGACTTCCTCTGGGACAAAGCCGCAGCTTCTGCGGGCCGCAAGACGCTCAATCTGTCGAAACAGGCTCGTGCCGCCTGATCGTTCCTTTATTGTTCATGCCAAACGTTGTTTAGCGTACCATCCACACGATGGCCT
>NZ_BJNM01000061.1 GCF_006539685.1 Gluconobacter oxydans | reverse complement strand
AAGCCACAGAGACCACAGAACCTGCCCGGCCCCATAATCCAGCAGATACAGAGCGTAGGATACAACAGGGCTACGGTGTCACGTTGAAGCGTAGCCGCCGTTGGTGGCCGTTCGGTTGACTGTCAGGATCGCATACCCTTCTTGACAGATGACCGGGTGGCAGAGAACTGGGATTTTTGGGTGTCAGGAAAACATAGAAAACTAATTTATTGACACACTGTCATGATATGCCCTAGAGGTTTCCTTACACACAAGGGAGCTTTCATCATGGCAGGCCAGATCGTCTCGTATGTTAGGGTTTCTTCAGTGGATCAGAACACAGACAGGCAGACTTTTGACGGGGTGAAGGTAGATAAGACCTTCACGGATAAATGCTCAGGTTGCACACGCAATCGCCCGGCGCTTAACGATATGCTCGGCTATGTCCGGGAGGGCGATACGATCATCTGTCACTCCATCGACCGACTTGCGAGAAATTTGGCTGATTTGCTCGACCTAGTGCAGACCCTCACAGGCCGGGGCGTTTGCGTCCGGTTCATGAAAGAGGGCCTTACCTTCACTGGCGATGAATCCCCCATGCAGACCATGATCCTTCAGGTCATGGGTTCTTTTGCTCAAATGGAAAGGGCGCTCATTCGAGAGAGGCAACGCGAGGGCCAAGAGCAGGCAAGAGCCGCCGGTCGCAACCCCGGACGCAAGCCGAAGCTATCCCCGGAACAGATCGCAGAACTAAAGACCCGCGTTTCTGCAAACGAACCAAAGGCCCAGATTGCCCGTGATTTGGGAATCAGCCGGGAAACGCTTTATTCGTATCTAAAGCACTGAAATATAAGGCTTTTATTTTTTAGGAGTGCAGACGCGAAAAAACATGCAGTTTTTCTGCATTTCCCTTGACATGATACACGTAAGTATCTATATCTGACTATGAGTCATTGTGACTCAGGGTCTTTGACACCGCCACCCGGCGGAATGAATCAGGTTAAACGGAAAGGGAACCGGAAAATGTATCTGTCTTACAAATACGAATATATGATTCGGCTCTCTTTCTGTCAATGGGATTCTAAAAGAAACAATAACCCAGAAACAGAAAGTAAAACAAATGTCTAATTATCTAACAGTTCCCGAAATGGCGGGGAAAGTAAAAATCGCCACAGTAACGGCGTATAAATGGGTTCAGTCTGGTAAAGTAAAGTCTGAAACCATACTTGGAAAAAAAGCAATCCGTGCCGATCATATCACGGATATTGCAAAACTTGTTTCGGAAAATACCCGTATTACTGCCCTCCGCTCTAAGGGAGGCGCAGAATGAGTATTTCATTTTCTGATTTTATCCGAAGCGAATCGCCGAAGGTCGCCAATGGTCGGGACGCCGTTCTTTCTAGCCTCCGAGCAGAGACACGCCCCATTCCTGAAATTGATTCCGAAGAAGATTTAATCAGCTTCGTGGCGGCGCATCCTGAAGTTTCTATTCCGCCTTATGGTGCAATTTCTTGTCTGTATTCAGATTGGCGAGAATATCAGTTTCAGGAAGAACGCGGAGGGGCTGAATAATGACCTCCCTTGGATATATCCATCATCCCCTCCCGGCTATGTCCGGGGGGGTCCCTCCTCTAGTGAAGAACAGAGACGACAAGCCGGTGCCTTGCCTAGCAAATTGCTGCTTGCTTACCTCTCAGGCGTTCCCGGCAGCGTTCCGTCTCAACACGTTTACCGGCAAGACCGAGGTGCATCAGGCGCTTCCTTCTCCCGTAACGGGACAGCCTATGCCGCAGGATGGGCCGCGTGAATTGACGGATTCCGACTATACCGCCGTCAGTGCTGCCCTAGCACGTTCTCACGGCCTTAATTTCTCAACCCAGCAGGTGAGCGCGGCGATTCAGTCAGTAGCGGAAGAAAACGCCTATCACCCAATTCGTGACTATCTTACGGGGCTGGAATGGGACGGCGTGCAACGTCTCGACACATGGCTGCATGATTTTCTCGGTGCTGAGGATAGCGAATACACGGCGGGCGTGGGTCGGTTGTTCCTGATTGGAATGGTGGCCCGTGTGATGGAACCGGGGTGCAAAAATGACCATGTTCTTATTTTTGAGGGCAATCAGGGAATAAGAAAAAGCACAGCCTGCAAAGTGCTTGCGGGTGGCTCTCGGTATTTTTCAGACAGTCTTCCGCCCATACGCGAAGGATCGAAGGACTTAGCATCTCACCTCGCAGGAAAATGGCTCGTCGAGGTTGCCGAGATGAGTGCAGCATCCCGTGCAGATACAGAGGCGCTCAAAGCGTTCCTTACGCGAACCCATGAGACCTACCGTCCCGCGTATGGTCGCAATGAGATCACACAGCCGCGTCAGTGCGTTCTCGTGGGTACGACCAACCGAAAAGAGTACCTTAGGGACAGTACGGGAGACCGTCGCGTGTGGCCTGTTAAGTGTGGCGTGAACGGCGAGCCATGCGATATTGACGGCTTGCAGGAAGCCAGAGATCAGCTTTTTGCAGAGGCGTTCCATCTTTACCAGCGCCGGGAAAAGTGGTGGCCGGACGCATCGTTTGAGGTGGAAAATATCAGGCCAGAGCAAGAAAAACGGTATGACGATCACCCGTGGCTTGGCACACTGGAAACACACTTCAGAACTCATCCCGATATGAAGGAAGTCACAGTTTCAGGTCTTCTCAATGTTCCGATTGG
Organism: Gluconobacter oxydans; assembly: GCF_006539685.1. Taxonomy (GTDB): domain Bacteria; phylum Pseudomonadota; class Alphaproteobacteria; order Acetobacterales; family Acetobacteraceae; genus Gluconobacter; species Gluconobacter oxydans. The sequence goes on along the minus strand of NZ_BJNM01000061.1, from coordinate 1,653 downwards.
CAAGACAGCCGCCAACCGAGCAGACAGGGCAACTGTGAGGGATTGCTTGCAAAAACTAGGCTGGGTTCAGCGCAGGACAGGCCAGCAGAGTGACCGCTGGGTGCTAGAAAACTAATCTAGTGCTGAATTGGTGCTAGTTTGGTGCTGAAGTTTAGCACTGAATTAGCACCTAATTTTCCGCAGAAAACCGCCATTTTTTGGCATCTAGTGCTGAAGTGCTGGATTTTCCGGCAAACTTTTAGATTAGGGGGTATTCTCAATAAAAAGTTTGGGGATTTTATTAGCACTTTAGCACTAAACCTTAAAAAACGGCAGAAAACAGCCATTTTCTAGGTGCTAAACTTGGTGCTGTTTAGTGCTGTTAGTGCTGGAACTAGGACGCATAAAACGGAGGGCGGCTTTCACGGTCGCCTCTTGTCAGACTCATGTCATGCGATGCAGTATGTCGGAAATAAGTGAGGCGGCGGAGCCTAGGAACTCCAACCGCCTCGAAACTCGCTGTTAGCCCAGCGTTCAGATGCAAAAGCGATTTAGCCCGCTTAGGCATCCGATAGACAATATAGCTTTGGTCCTCTTTTGGTTCAATGCCTGTTTGTCTTGGGAAGTGTTCGCTGGGTCCTGAAAGGACCGACATGACCACGTTTCCCGCTCAACTCTGGACCCTCTCACAGTCCAAACAGATCACCGCGACAACGCATCTAGTTCTCCAGGCACTCGCCAGCTTTCAGGGACACCGTGGGTTATTCCCGTCTCATGAGAGTATTGCCGCCCGCGCCGGTTGTTCCGTTCGCAGCGTTATACGCGCCCTAGAGACCGCTTATCGGCTGGGAATAGTGGAACGGACCCGCCAGCGTCAGAGGGTATCAGGGCGCGTCTGTAACGGTCCTAATCGGTACCGGCTTATCGTTAAACCATTGGAGCAGGCCAGAGCCGCCGCCGCTCATGCTGCCCAGCGTCTCCGTGATGCCCTTGCCCGCAGAAAACAGGCATTTCTTTCTAAGTGCCAAAATGGCAGCGGATTATATTCTCAAAGAGATATTTTCTCTTATCGGCCCAGATCAAAGAGCGAATGGCTCGACGTAATAGCCTCATGGGCGGCAGAGACGCCGCCTAAACCGTCACCGGGTTAATCAGCCCGCACCGACAAACCAAAAACCAGCACCGCAAAGGCTCAGGAAGAACGGAGCCACTGGGGAGGGTACGCCTTCACTCATGCCTTATCTCAGCCACAGGTGTCGGGGTATAGCGTGGCTACGATGGGGATATGCCTGTATCGTTTAGGCGTATCTCTTGCCACGGATAACCGCATGACACGCCAACGCTTCACCTATCAGGAACTTGCTGACCAGTGGAACATTACCGTTCCAGCCGCTAAACAGCGGGTCCGCCGGGCTGGGTGGAAGCGTGGGAAGGGCAATGACGGCATCGTCAGGGTTCTAGTTCCCGATGACACGGAACGGATGGAAACAGCCGTACCCCCAAAGAAACCCGCAGAAAGCCAAGCCTTGGAGACGTTAAGGGATACGGTCGAAAACCTAACTGGTGTTACGGTCAAACAGGCCCATCGGATTGAGGATTTGACCACGGCGCTACTGGATAGCCGGGAACAAAATGCCGCCCTCCGAGAGCGTCTGGCAGGGTTAGAGGCACGGG
>NZ_BJNM01000060.1 GCF_006539685.1 Gluconobacter oxydans | reverse complement strand
ACTGGCGAAGTGCTTACGCCATTACGCGGAGACTGACTATATGGCTTTGATCAATATCAGCCACAAAATGTCTTATTTTCTGAGACCGAACAAATTCCGCACAATGGCGAACAGACGGGCGATGGTGAAACGGCCGGCCGGCCCGAAGACCAGCCCCGTCAGCGCCGCCATGGCGAGAGACTGCTTGAACTCGATGAACTTGCGGTCACGGCGGATACGGGCCTCGATTTCCACCGGATCCGGGATGGAACGGGCGGCCAGGAGTCCGAAGATCACGACGAACAGGAGATCCACGCCGATCACGCAGAGCGCGGACTTCACATAGCTCAGCCCTGCGACATCAATGAAGAATGCCCACAGGAACCCGTGAAATGAGATCGCTGTAAAGAACAGAAAGACTGCCGCGACGATGGCATAGGCCACCCTGCGGCCGATTCGCATTGCAGAGCGGGAAAGGATCTGCCCCTGGGCTGAAAGGACATCCTGTCCGAGTTCGATAGGCTTCATGGAAAGTCGCTTGCCTCTTCTTCAGGACGGGGCCGGACGAGATGCCGTCCGTCCCCCGCCTGGAAAGAACCGGGCTGTTACTTGGAGAAACGGCCGGCGAAGAAACCGACCACGGCCGAAATCAGGACGGCTGCAATCGGACGCGCCCGCACACGCGTCGAAACATTTTCAATTTCATGATCCGTGATTTTGCGGGCATTTGCAACGGCATGGTCCGTGCGGTCAGCCGCATCAAGCAGAGCGGGGTTGATGCGGTTGTTCAGCAGTTCCTGCAGCTGGTCCCGCAGACTGTCGATCTGAGCCTGTGTGGTCTCGGTTGCCACTTCAATGTTATCCTTGACGCTTTTACGGCTCATGTTCAAACCCCTTCTTGAATATCCGGTCAGATCTGTTCTGGCCTGATTTTGTTTCGCCTATAACGATCCATTCTCCCAGAGGTTGCATGTCAGGCCTGTCCGGCGTTTCCCGCATGGCTCCCAAGCAGAGGAGCACCCGCCCCTCCCGCCCGAAGCCCGTGCTGGAGGTAGCCGGCCTGGGCGCGGCCATTGATGCGCCGCCCGTCGACCTGTCGCTCCAGCCCGGCGCAACCCTGACCCTGTTCGGAAACCAGCCCGCGGCCCTGTCGCGTCTGCTGGATGTTCTGGCCGGGTTCCTGCCCTCTCTGGGCGGCACCATCACGGTCAGCGGCGAGAACGTGACGTCCCGTGCGCCCGCAGAGCGTCGGATGCGCATCGTGAGTCCGCGGGACCCGCTTTTTCCGCATCTGGACCTTCGGGACAACATCGCCTTCAGTCTGCGCGCCAGCCGACAGGGCCGAACCGAAGCCCGTGCGGCGGCCGGACGGATGATCTCCCTTCTGGGACTGGACGGCATCGCCGGCCTGCGCCCTGCGGAGCTGAGCCCGGAACAGTCCCTGCGTGTCAGGCTGGCCCGCGCCCTTGTCACATCTCCAGACGTACTGCTGCTGGATGATCCACTTCATACGCTCGATCCCCATGCCGCACGCCGCATCCCGATCCTGCTGGGCACCCTCTCCCGCGCCCTGAATCTCAGCGTGATCCAGAGCGTCTCGCGCCGCGAGGATGCCCTGCGTTCGGGCGGCGAAATCGCCGTCTTTCATGACAACCGGCTTTTGCAATGTGCAGACGCCGCCCGTCTTTATGACCGTCCGAACTGCGTTGAGATCGCGACCCTCTTTGGCGAGACCAACACCCTGCCGGGTCAGGTTCTGGATATTGGCGACGACGTGGCTCGCGTTCATCTGGCCTGTGGCGGCATCGTGGACGCGATGGCCGCCGAAAATCTGGCTGAAGGACAGGAATGTCTTGTCTGTGTCCTCCCCGACCGGATTTCACCGTTTTTCGGAGCCCATGGCCTGGGGATGGACGATGAGGGGGAGACGCCCGTCCGCGGTGTTTTGACCGACAGCACCCATCTCGGGGATCATATCCGCATGCGGGTCCGCTGCGCCGAAGGAACGGAAATCGAGCTGCGCCGCCCGCCGCTTCAGGCCCAGAAGATCCCGGCACCGGGAACCGCCGTGCAGCTCGCCTGGCCCGCCGCCCATGCGACAGCCTTTCCGCCCGGCGCCGGGATGTATTAAAGTGCGCCCGTCCTGTCCGGACGCCCGTAAACCGTTCCCTTTCCAGCAAACCCAGTCTTCCAAGGATCTTTCCGTTCTGACCCGGTCCGCCTTCCCCTTGCGACATGTCTTCCGGACATCCGGTCGGGTCCCCCGCAGGAGTGGCCCCCGCCAGCTGTGTCTCTGCGCCCTGCTGCTTCTGTCGTCCCTGGAGCCTGTAGCTCAGGCTGCATCCGCGCGTTCGTCACATGATGCCACCGGCATCGGGTCGTTTTTCACGTCTGTCGGACACGGCATCACCTCCGTCTTCATGCCAGGCTCCGCCTCTGCACATGGGCATGAACGTGCCCGGCACCGTCGCAGAACTGTCCGTCATCACGCAGCTGCGCCCGTTGCCCCTGAACCCGGTTTCGGCGTTCCGGAAGGCACGATCGCAGCGCACGCCCTCACCTCCAGTGACAACACCCTGCGTCTGGTGGAATGGGACGGTCAGACGACAACACTCCAGACCGGCTCCCATGCTGCGAAACCCGCATGGATGGCCGTTCTCGTCACGGGAACGCAGCTGGCGCAGGCCTGCGCGGGCGGATGGGTCCATACACTGGACGACAGCCCCACCTGCGGCATCCCCGGTGGCGTCAGTGACCTGGCCCTGACCTGGGACCGCTCACGGCTGGCAACAGCTCCGGGCTGGCAGGATTTCTGGGACGTAGCCCGCCATCCAGGACGACGGGGGCTGCATTTCGGCGCCAGAACAACACTGGAAATCGCCCTGCTGGCCGATGGTGTCGCACCACAGGACATCTATCCTACCCTTTCCACGCAGGCCGGTGTGGATCGCGCCTTCCGCAAGCTGGACCTGCTGCGCCCCTATATCGTGTGGTGGACTACGGCTGCCGATGCCGCACGCATCATGGAACAGAGCAGCGCCCTCATGCTGAGCGCGCCGAGTACGGAAGTGACCAGTGTCAGTTCCCGGGTTCAGGCCGGAGCCGCAAGCTCGCTTTTCGTTGCCGGCACCCAGAACGTGCTGCGGACGCCGCTCTTCTGGGCCATTCCCGCCAATGTTCCCGCGGACAGTGCCCATCGGACACTGGTCCAGCTCAAAATGCACGCTCCCCATCTGGAAGACATGCCCGGACCGGTTCCGCCGGGAAACACGCCGACGTTCCTGACTGTCAGCGACACGTTCTGGTCCCAGCATGGTGAAGCGCTCGAACAGCAGTTCGAAGCACGTTTCGCCCCACAAACACCATGATGTCGCTCGCATTACGGCTCAACCTGCCCGCAATCCTGACAGGGCTTCTCGGGGCCTGCGCCGTGATCGCGCTGCTCATGCGTGCGCTGCCCGCTCCGGTCGTGCGGCGTCTTGGATTGCTGCTGCTTCTGCCCGCCCCAGGACTGGCCCTTGCGCTGGCCAGCATTCATTCCGGTCTGGGCTGGCTGGAAGGCATGCTCATTGCGCCGGCAGTCGTTTTTCCAACCGGGGCGACCCTGCTGACCCTGCCGCCAGGTACAACACGCGCCGCCATCGGACTGGGCGCCGACCTGCCGACACGTCTGCGCCTGATCTGGTTTCCGCTCCTTCTGCCCTCCGCTTTTCTTTCCATTCTGCTCGCGGTCGTTTTCTGCATCGCCTGCGCCCTGCTGGACCATCCATGACTTCTCCCACCGCGCCTTTCTGGCAAACCGTCCCTCTGGACCAGATGTCTTCCGAACAGTGGGAGTCCCTGTGTGATGGCTGCGGTCGCTGCTGCCTCAACAAGCTGCGCGACGAAGACACTGAAGAGGTCATTTACACGAACGTCGCCTGCCGCCTTCTGGACACGCATACCTGCCGCTGCACCGACTACGCCGACCGCCACCGCAAGGTCCCGGACTGCGTGACCCTCACGCCGGAACTTCTGGCCGAAATCGACTGGCTGCCTCCAAGCTGTTCCTATCGTCTGCTGCGCGACGGATTTGATCTTCCGGACTGGCACCCTCTGCGGACGGGCAACGAAAAGGGCGTGCACAGTTCTGGTGCCTCGGTCCAGGACCGCTGCATCAGCGAGCGTCGCGCCGGACCGCTGGAAGACCATCTGGAAGACTGGCCCGGGGAATGGCCGGACCGCTCTCCGCTCTGTCATGCGCTGAAACGCAAGGGCTGAGACCATGCTCCCGCCGACCGTTCCACTTATCTGGAAACGTTCGACACGGGCCAGGCGCATTACGCTGCGGATCGAGCCCGTCCGGGGCGAAGTCATCATCACGGTTCCCGAGCGCATCAGCCGGGACAGGGCCCTGGCGTTCGTCCACCAGCAGACGGAGTGGATCACCAACGCTCTAGCCGCTTTGCCGGAAAAGCAGGCGCTCGCTGACGGCTCAGAGGTCATGATCGAAGGGAGAAGCATCCCTATCCTGCATGAACCCACGGCCCGGCGCGGCTGCTGGCTGGATGCGGAAGGGCTGCATGTCAGCGGAGAAGCCTCACACACGGAACGACGCGTCCGCGATTTTCTTCAGACCATGGCAAAGGAACGCCTGACACAGACGCTCCAGACCTATTCAGCAAAAATGGATCTGCACCCTGCCCGGCTCGACCTGCGCGATGTCCGGACCCGATGGGGCAGCTGCACGCGCCAGGGACGCATCATGCTCAGCTGGCGCCTGCTGATGGCTCCCCCGGAGATCCGGGATTATGTGGTCATCCACGAACTGGCGCATCTGAAACACTTCAATCACGGCCCCGATTTCTGGGCCCTGGTCGACCGTTTTATTCCGCAGGGCCGTACAGGACGTCTTGCAGCGGAACGCTGGTTGAGAGAAAACGGTACCGCTCTTCTGCGCGCAGCATGAGGGCTGTGCGAGCTTGGCGGAATGGTAGACGCACGAGACTTAAAATCTCGAGTCCGCAAGGGCGTGCGGGTTCGAGTCCCGCAGTTCGCACCATACTAAAGCATTGAAAACGCTGGGTTTTTCGGGTTTCCACCAACCTGAGACCCAGTGTTTTGCTACACAGGTCTGCTACACATACGGACCAAAATGCTGATTCGTCGTGATGCTGGATACTCTTTCAGGCAACGAGTTCCTGATGCGATTCGCACTTTCATCGGAAAAAATGAGATTTGGGTATCGTTGGATACAAACAAAAAAGACATTGCAAAAAATCGAGCTTCTGCGATTTATATATTGACAAATAAATTGG
>NZ_BJNM01000059.1 GCF_006539685.1 Gluconobacter oxydans | reverse complement strand
CCATATCCAGCGATCCAATGCCGGCAAGTCCGTGATCCGGTCGCGTGTCGAGCATGTCTTTGCCGATCAGAAATCGCAGACAGGACTGTTCGTCCGAACTGTAGGCATAACGCGAGCCACCATGAGGGTCGGGCTGGCCAATATCGTCTACAACATGCGTCGCTTTCTCTTCCTGGAGCGGATCAGCGCGAGCGCGTAGATATCCAGCGGATGGCAGCCCTCGATCTGCTCAAAACGCAGATCGAAAACCAACCCAAAAGCAGTCAATCAAATCGCCAAAAACCTGAAATTACGGGCCAAGCACATCAATCAAGGGTTCTTCGATCCCTCCAGGTTCCTCAATAACGTTTTTTTGATCCCTTGATGGCAATAAAGCCACTATTTTATTTTGGATGACTGGGACAGATATCAGATATGCGCCTGATGGGAAGTTGATTATGTGGTCATAGTGCGAAATAAAAATTTTTTTCTTGTCCTTGGGCTGGGACAATCTTCTTTGTGGCTGGCCTTAGGGTTAGGGGTCTGTACGCCCGGGCTCGCGCAGACGCGCTCCCAAGGAGGCACGCTCGGTGGTCCTGTTCCTGCTGCCAACCCATCCACAGAAGCTTTGTTCGGCGACCTCTGGGATACACGTCGTTGGCTGGCGAAGCATGGCGTAACCGTATCGATCGACGACGAGAACGAATTTGGCGGGAATGTCGCGGGTGGCGTGACGCGCGAAGTGTCGAACGCTGGCCAGCTCGGCTGGGGGTTCGACATCGACTGGGGCACGCTCGCAGGGTGGCAGGGTTTATCGACTCATGTCTCCAACGTGACACGGTATGGTCAGAGTGCGAGCTTCGGCTTCGGGGATACGCTCGACCCCAGCCAGCAGGTCTATGGCGGCGGCGGCAACACCGCTGCCCATCTCGTTCTGGCGTTCGCCGAACAGAAACTGCAGGACGGCAAATATGACATCTCGGTCGGGCGCATGGGTTTGCTGAACAATTTTGACGCCTCGACGCTCGACTGCACCTTCATGAACAACATGATCTGCGGCGTTCCCAAGGCGCCGACGGACGTGCTGTCCAACAGCGTCTATCCCAAAGCCGTCTGGGGAGCAAACATTCGCTACACGCCATTCAAGGCGTGGACCTTCAGCACCGGAATCTACGCGAACGATCAGAGTTCGAACCGGAGCGGCTGGCATTTCACGACCGCGCAGACCGACGGTGTAGCCATTCCCTTCGAACTGGAGTTTCGACCGGATATCGGGGCGGCCCACCTGCCGGGACGCGTCAAGATCGGCGGCAGCTACGCCTCCGCGCCGATCGCCGACGTCCTCTACGACGTGCACGGGCGAGACGCGGTTTTGACCGGACAGACGGCGCGGCTGGACCACTCTTACCCCGGCGTATGGTTCGTGGCGGATCAGATGATCCATCGTAACGGCCCCGGCGCGGACGAAGGCTTATGGCTGATGCTGCGTTTCAATCACAATGACCCGAGGATCGTCCGACGGGCCGAACAGTATATCATCGCGCTGGTCGATAACGGATTCTGGCGCGCGCGTCCCAAGGACAGCTTCGGGATAATTTTTTCATCGACCACGATCAGCAGCCGCTGGAGTCAGGCCCAGGCGATTGCCCTGCAACATGGTCTGACGCCCCCGTTCGGCTGGAAAGACCAGATCCACCCCGGCATCGCCTACCAGCCCCAGCGCTTCGCGCAGGTCCTGGAAATGCAATACCGCATCCATGTCGGATACGGCATCGTGCTCGGCCCCGATTTTCAATATTTCTGGAACGTCAATGGACAGCGGAACATTCCCAATGCCGTCTTTTTCGGCATGCGCGGGCATGTCCAGGTGTTCTGATCACCGATCAGAAAACGCACTCTTTTCTTAACTGCCTCACATCGAATGGAGAGAAAGATGAACACAATGACAGCACGCCGCCTGTTGAGCAGCTCGGCCATCGTGGTAGCAGCCCTCGCGATCTCAAACGCCCATGCGCAGTCGTCGCCCGCGCCCGCGCATACGCCAGAGATGAGCACATCGACCGCGGCACCCGACACCGCGCAGCCGCGAAACGGCATCACGTATCGCAACGGTCAGCTGATCGTGCAGGTTGTAGCGCTCCGCGATGATGTGTTTCGTGTCCGTGTCGGACGTGACGGCAGGCTTCCGGAAGATGCGTCATGGGCCGCATCCGCGGCGTCGCGCGGAGCTGGCGTTGCCATTACCCGGACGGCAAACGGATTTTCCACGGCATCCGCCCAGGTCAGCATCAACGCAGCGACGGGCGCGGTCACGTTGAGCGACAGGAACGGCCGCACGATCCTCGCCGACTCTGACGCCAGGCCCTACCAATCCTATGGAAAAGGCTTCCGCCTGGTCAAAGACCTTCCGTCTGACACCCATATTTTCGGTCTGGGCGACAAGCCAGGGCCTCTCGACCGACGCGGTTATACCTATCAGAACTGGAACACGGATTCCTATACGTATCAGGAGCGACAGGACCCCCTCTACAAGGACATCCCTTTTTTCATAGCTTACGACAAGGGACGTTCTTACGGCGTCTTCATGGACAATACATGGCGCTCCGTTTTTGACTTCGGCGTCAACGATCCGGGGAAAATGTCATTCGGCGCGGACGGCGGTGCGATCGACTATTATGTCTTTACGGGCCCGACACCAAAAGATGTCCTTTCCGCCTATGGATGGCTGACGGGAATCGCACCGCTCCCGCCCAAATGGGCTTTCGGCTTTCAGCAATCGCGCTACTCGTATCCGGACGCAAGAACGGTTCGGGACATCGCGGCACATCTGCGCCGTGACCACATCCCCGCCGACGCGATCTGGTTCGATATCGGCGTGCAGAATCATAATCGCCCATTCACCATCAACCAGACGGCCTTTCCAGATTTCAAGGGGCTCGTAAAGGATCTGCACGACCAGCATCTCCACAGTGTCGTCATCGCTGACCTGCACGTCGCACGGCAACCGAACATTGGTTACACGCCTTACGACATCGGCGCGGCCCAAAACATGTTCGTGCATCGGCCGGACGGTTCCGTGTATGTCGGACCCGTGTGGCCGGGCCCCGCTGTTTTCCCCGACTTCACTGACCAGAAAGCCCGTGACTATTGGGGAAGCCTCTTCAAGCACCATTATATCGACAACGATCTCGATGGTTTCTGGAACGACATGAACGAGCCTTCGATTTTCACGGCTCTCAAGACCATGCCGAACGACAATGTCCATCGGATTGATGAGCCCGGTTTCCAGACGCGCACGGCGACCCATGAAGAGATGCATAACGTCTATGGTATGGAAAACGGGCGCGCGACATACGAGGGCCTGCTGAAACTCAAACCTAACCAGCGTCCCTTCGTGATGATGCGCGCCTCTTACGCGGGTGGGCAACGGTTTGCGACTACCTGGACCGGCGACAATACGTCGACATGGAACCACCTGCGGATCAGCACGCCCATGCTTCTGAGTCTGGGGCTGGGCGGCTTTACCTATGCGGGAGATAATCTCGGAGGCTTCGTCGGATCTCCTCCTCCGGACCTGCTGACCAAATGGCTTGAAATCGGCATGTTCAATCCGATCGCGGAAGACCACTCCGATCTAGGCACGCGCATGCAGGAACCGTGGGTGGACGGCAAGGCGCAGGAAGATATCCGCCGTCGCTTCATCGAAGACCGCTATAGGCTGATGCCATATATCTACACCATGGCGGATGAGGCGTCCCGGACCGGTATCCCCATCATGCGACCGCTTTTCCTCGAATTCCCGGACGCGGCCAACGGTTTGGCTCTCGACCTTCAGGCTCCCGCGGAGTTCATGTGGGGCAGCGATATTCTGGTGGCACCTCCACAGTTTCTGGAACAGGTCGATGCCTACAAGGTCATTCTCCCGCCTGGCGGGTGGTTCGATTACTGGACCGGAATGAGGATCGAAAACCCTGCGGTCGCGGAAGCGACCGGCAATAGCGGAACGACCACCACGATGGCCGCCGATCCCGCGCAAACGCCACACACCGTGAACGTGACGCCAAATCTGTCGACGCTAGCCGTCTATGCCCGGGCAGGAAGTATCATTCCACGCCAGCCGCTGACACAAAGCACCGATGAGACGCCGAAGGGTAATCTGGAACTTCATGTATACGCAGGCAAGCAGATGTCCGGTCAGATTTATGTCGATGACGGCCGGTCGCTCGATTACCAGCATGGCAAATTCTTTCGCCAGCACTATGCGGCGCAGTTCACCGATGCCGGTAACATGGTCTTTACCGCGTCCCAGCCAGAAGGTCAGTCAACTCCATGGTGGAATTTTGTTGATGTCGTGGTGCACGGCGTGAAGGCGGGAACCGACGCCACGCGTGTCAACGGCGCGACGAACGTCCGATACGATGGCAAGACTGAGACCCTGCGCTTCACCGTACCACGTTTCGAGCGGCAGACGTCACTTACGCTCCACATCAATCTCTGAAGGGGCTAGGCGTGATTGTCGTCGGGGAACGGGGGTTCCTTTTTACACGCATCACGCCGCTGTCATGAGCCATTGGTGCAAGTCCGGTCACGGCAGCGGCTTCTGTCGCTGTCATGCGGCCGAGCTCTGGCATTTCGGCGAGAAGCATGGCGACTGATACCGGGCCGATACCAAGAATGGAACGGAGAAGCTCTGCTTTGGCGGAGAGTTCTGCTGCCTCTGCTATAACGCCTTCAATCCGGTGTTCAAGCTCGCTGATCTGGCTTTCGAGAAATGCTTTGAGACTGCTGTCCATCTCCTCCAGTTCAGCGCTCACACCCTGCTTGCGGCGCGCCGAAATCTGGGCAGAAAGCCGTTTACGTGCCTCCACCATCTGAGCTCTGCGCACCGTCAGTGCCCGCAGAATCTGGAGTTTTGCATCCGGCAGTGTTCGTCCTGCTTCTGGACGAAAAGCCATAAAGCGCGCAATCAGTTCCGCGTCGATCTGGTCGGTCTTCGCTCTCTTCCCCATGGAGCATGCGAAAGCCTTGATCAGTGCTGGTGGCAACTGGACCGCATTGATCCCCATACTTATGAGAACACGCCAGAGTGCCCATTCCTGTCCGCCTGTGGCTTCAAACCCAACCTTGAGATCGTCCGGCATACTCTGAAGAATTTCAAGTAATCTGGCATGGCCATCAGGTGAATTCTGAAAACGAAATCTCTGCTTTTCTGGCAGGCAAAAGCCATCAAGCCAGTCTCGGGACAAATCTATTCCAATGACCGTTTCCGAAGACATATCACTCTCTCTTTCTTATGTTCGCGGTCCCGGAACCGGGCCGCCGTCAACTGTTCGAGACGGTGAAGAGAGGCGAGATCGGCCTGCTAGAAAACGTGGTCAGGCTACCAGGTGGAGG
>NZ_BJNM01000058.1:0-2500 GCF_006539685.1 Gluconobacter oxydans | reverse complement strand
GAGTTTCTGTTTGCAGCGAGCTTAAGCCGTTAGGTGTAGGCGTAGCGAAAGCGAGTCTGAATAGGGCGAATGAGTTGCTGGCAGAAGACCCGAAACCGAGTGATCTAGCCATGGCCAGGCTGAAGGTGCGGTAACACGCACTGGAGGGCCGAACCCACGCCTGTTGAAAAAGTCGGGGATGAGCTGTGGCTAGGGGTGAAAGGCCAATCAAACTCGGAGATAGCTGGTTCTCCGCGAAATCTATTGAGGTAGATCGTCGGGTGTTTACCCTGGGGGGTAGAGCACTGGATGGGCTAGGGGGGCCCAAAGCCTTACCAAACCTAACCAAACTCCGAATACCCAGGAGTATAGCCCGGCAGACAGACAGTGGGTGCTAAGGTCCATTGTCGAGAGGGAAACAGCCCAGACCACCAGCTAAGGCCCCTAAATCGTGGCTAAGTGGGAAAGGATGTGGGGATTCCAAAACAACCAGGAGGTTGGCTTAGAAGCAGCCATCCTTTAAAGAAAGCGTAATAGCTCACTGGTCTATTAGAAACCCTGCGCCGAAAATGTAACGGGGCTCAAGCCACGTGCCGAAGCTGTGGGTGCATACTATGTATGCGCGGTAGCGGAGCGTTCCGTAAGTCTGCGAAGGAGACGGGGTGACCCTCTCTGGAGATATCGGAAGTGCGAATGCTGACATGAGTAGCGACAAACAGTGCGAGAAACACTGTCGCCGAAAGTCCAAGGGTTCCTGCGCAAGGTTAATCCACGCAGGGTGAGCCGGCCCCTAAGGCGAGGGCGAGAGCCGTAGTCGATGGGAACCAGTTCAATATTACTGGGCCTGCCAGAAGTGACGAATGAGAGATGTTGTCTGTCCTTAACGGATTGAACAGGCTTTTCAATCATTCCAGGAAATAGCTCTGGCGTATAGACCGTACCCGAAACCGACACAGGTGGACTGGTAGAGAATACCAAGGCGCTTGAGAGAACGATGCTGAAGGAACTAGGCAAATTGCTCGTGTAACTTCGGGATAAACGAGACCCGCTCGTGGGCAACCATGGACGGGTGGCACAGACCAGGGGGTAGCGACTGTTTAGTAAAAACACAGGGCTCTGCGAAATCGTGAGATGACGTATAGGGCCTGACGCCTGCCCGGTGCCGGAAGGTTAAGAGGAGGTGTGCAAGCACTGAATTGAAGCCCCGGTAAACGGCGGCCGTAACTATAACGGTCCTAAGGTAGCGAAATTCCTTGTCGGGTAAGTTCCGACCTGCACGAATGGCGTAACGACTTCCCCACTGTCTCCAGCATCGACTCAGCGAAATTGAATTCCCCGTGAAGATGCGGGGTACCCGCGGTCAGACGGAAAGACCCTATGAACCTTTACTGCAGCTTTGCAGTGGCATCAGAGACATTCTGTGTAGGATAGGTCGGAGGCTTTGAAACCCAGGCGCCAGCTTGGGTGGAGCCATCCTTGAAATACGACCCTGAATTTTTCTGATGTCTAACCGAGACCAGTAAGCCTGGTCCGGGACCCTGCATGGTGGGCAGTTTGACTGGGGCGGTCGCCTCCCAAAGTGTAACGGAGGCGCGCGATGGTGGGCTCAGGCCGGTCGGAAACCGGCTGTCGAGTGCAATGGCATAAGCCCGCCTGACTGTGAGAGTGACAGCTCGATCAGAGACGAAAGTCGGCCATAGTGATCCGGTGGTCCCATGTGGACGGGCCATCGCTCAACGGATAAAAGGTACTCTAGGGATAACAGGCTGATCTCCCCCAAGAGTCCACATCGACGGGGAGGTTTGGCACCTCGATGTCGGCTCATCACATCCTGGGGCTGGAGCAGGTCCCAAGGGTTCGGCTGTTCGCCGATTAAAGTGGTACGTGAGCTGGGTTTAGAACGTCGTGAGACAGTTCGGTCCCTATCTGCCGTGGGTGTAAGAGACTTGAGAGGATTTGTCCCTAGTACGAGAGGACCGGGATGAACATACCTCTGGTGCACCGGTTGTCACGCCAGTGGCACAGCCGGGTAGCTAAGTATGGACGGGATAACCGCTGAAAGCATCTAAGCGGGAAACCCACCTCAAAACGAGGTCTCATAGAGCCGTGACAGACCATCACGTTGATAGGCCGGGTGTGAAAGTGCAGTAATGCATGCAGCTAACCGGTCCTAATCGCTCATACTTCTCACAACAAACACATGCACAGAAATCAGCCACACACTTCACAACGCACCAACCACCACCCTCTCTCAAAAGACAGGGTGGGCTGGAAGACCTGGTGGCCATTGCGAGGGCCCTACACCCGATCCCATCCCGAACTCGGCCGTGAAATCCCTCAGCGCCTATGATACTGCACCTTAAGGTGCGGAAAAGTCGGTCGCCGCCAGGTCCCCCAGCCTACCCAACACACCACAACAAATCCCCAACATCAACCAAACACCACCGCGGGGTGGAGCAGCCCGGTAGCTCGTCAGGCTCATAACCTGAAGGCCGCAGGTTCAAATCCTGCCCCCGCAACC
>NZ_BJNM01000057.1 GCF_006539685.1 Gluconobacter oxydans | reverse complement strand
GACGGGTCCACCTCTGTTTTCACAAGAAACTCCGGGGGGCTGTCGGCAGTTAAGCAGGCTGGATCTGTTCGCCTGCGGTTCGTCACGCTGTAAGGCGCTGCCGGAGCGGACATCGGGGAGGAAAACGCGGACATGAACTCTCTGGGGCTGTTTGCTCTGCTGCTGGCTGTGGCAACACTGCTCGGGATCATCAATTACCGGACCCTGAAACTGCCGCTGACCATCGGGATCCTGCTGATCTCGATGCTTATCTCCCTGATTGTCATGATCCTGAATCCGCTGTTTCCGGGCTATGACCTGCAACAGGTCCCGCAGTCCCTGCTGGGAACGATCAATCTGCCCCGGACGCTGCTTGATGGGGCGCTGTCCTTCCTGCTGTTTGCGGGAGCGATGCAGGTCGATCTGGGCCTGCTGCTGTCGCGCGGGAAATCGGTTGCGGCGCTGGCCATTCTGGGGACATCCCTGGCCGTAGGGCTGCTGGCGGCTCCGGCCTGGCTCATCTTTCCCGTGTTTGGACTGGCGGTTCCCTTCAGCTGGTGCGTGCTGCTCGGAGCGATGCTGGCGCCGACCGATCCGGTTTCAGTTGTGGGCATGTTGCGGCGGCTGGGGCTGCCCCCGGCTTTGCAGGCGACATTCGCGGGTGAAAGCCTGTTCAATGATGGCGTGGGTGTCGTCATTTTCGGGACCATGATCGGGCTGGCAACCGGGGAGACGAGTTCCGTCTCGATCGGGGATTTCGTACTGCGGTTTCTGGTCGAGGCTGTAGGCGGCGGTCTGCTGGGCGCCTTCACGGGCTGGCTGACCCTGCTGCTGCTGCGGGGCGTGGAGGACACGCAGATCGATCTTCTGGGCTCTCTGGCGCTGGCGACGGGGACGTACAGCCTGGCGAACGGGCTGCACATGTCCGGGCCGATTGCGGTCGTGGTGGCGGGTATGAGTCTTGCGGGCAAGGCGGGTCATCGGGCCATCACGCAGAAATCCCGCGAGGAAATGGTAGTGTTCTGGAACCTGATCGATGAGATCCTGAACGCGCTGCTGTTCCTGCTGATCGGGTTCGAGCTTCTGGAAATCCGGCTTCACATGGCGCCGCTCCTGACGATGCTGGTGGTCATCCCGCTTTCGGTTCTGGTGCGAGGGGCGAGTGTTTTCCTGTCCACCATGCCCGTGCATCTTCAACCTGGAGAACGGGGGCGCGCACTGGGCGTTCTGACCTGGGGCGGGTTGCGAGGAGGCATTTCCGTCGCGCTGGCTCTGGGGCTTCCGGCCGGAGAGCTGCGCGAGACGCTGCTTCCGGTCTGCTATGGGGTCGTGGTCTTCACGATCATCGTGCAGGGGCTGACGATGGGGCGGGTGGTGCGCTGGCTTTACCCCGAGACGGCTCCGCCATCCTGAAGCGCCATTTCCGCAAAAGGTGTTTGGCTGCCTCTGTGGGTTCTGCCGGGGTGCTGTGATAGATTCGGAAAACAGACGGTTCTGTTGGAGTATTTTGCAGATGGTAGGCTTGAGGCATTTTAGGGGTTTCACGATGGCGACGGCGCTGGGGGCAGGGCTTGTCGTGCCTCAGCTGGCATCTGCCACGCCGCTTGGGGGTCAAAAGGCGTGCTGGGATTCAAACGTGGGCGAGGACCCGCGTCCTGAAATCAGCTGCCAGAGTCTGTCGCCCGAGTTCCTGCGCAAGCTGGAACATGCGACCCCGGCCCAGGTGAGCAAACTGTTTGCCGTTCCTGGAAAAGACGGAAAGCCGACCTATTTTGAAGGCGTGGGCAAGATTCCGGGCTTTCACAACGGGTACGTCGATCTGGTCTACAGCAAGGGTCATGTGACGAATGTGAGCGCGGTGACGACCGAGTTCCAGAACAACGGCATGGCAGGCCCGGAAATGGATTTCCGGTGGGATGCCGTAAAGGGCGAATGCTCGGATTTCCCCGGCTCAACCCAGCGCTGCAATGCAGTTGAATAAGCGCGGGGTAATGATCTGTTTTGCTGTCATCCGGCCTTTAGCGTGAAAATGAAGGATTCTTGGCTTCAGGAGCACAAAAATCATTTCAATCAGTTCTGAAAGGTGGTGCGAGCTGCGGGACTCGAACCTAGTGTTGCGGGATGCGTCCCACAGCCAACCACTTGAAAAGATGTCGAAAAAGCCGACGCCAGTCTTTCCATGACCAAATCTGAGCCCATTCTCTGGCAAACATTCTGGTAAGGCAAGCCTCTCTTGAGAGTGGATTTTTCTTGCAGAGCGATGGATATCTAAAATAGGTATATGTTTATCCATCAGGGGAGGGTGTCATGCAGGTTTCAAAATGGGGAAATAGCCTTGCGGTTCGTATTCCCGCTCATATCGTCCGGCAGCTTGGCCTGCAGGAAGGCGATAATGTTGAGGCGGTCTTTTCTCGTCTCAAAAGCCATGAAGAGGCTTTGCAGTCTCTGAAAACGATAGGCCGTAAATTACCCAAGGACTTTCGCTTTGAACGTCCTTAGGACTGAGCATGTCCATTTTTCTCGATACCAATATCCTGCTCTATGCCTGCATGGAGCAGGACCTAGAGAAAACGCGCATTGCCGTTGACCTGCTAAGTCAGTCGGATTGTCATATCTCTGTTCAGTCCCTCAACGAGATGACGAATACGCTGCGCCGTAAGACGAAACTGTCTTTGGATGATATCGGGGAATTTGTTTCTGACATCAGAAGTCTGACCACGGTGCATGACCTGACAACAGGCGTTTATGCACGAGGTTGGGCGATTGTGCGCCGCTATGGCTTGCAGACCTATGACAGCATGATCTTGGCCTGTGCCATTGAAAACGGCCTCGAAACAGTTCTGTCAGAAGATATGCAGGATGGTCTGTCAGTGTTCGATATGACCGTTATCCGCAACCCGTTTGCGCCTGCACAGGCTGCCGGATAAGCCAGAAATTCTCTGGGCATTTACGGTGCAGCGTATTTTTGGGAGAGCGTAGAGGCCCTCATATTATCTCAAGAGGGTGCAAATCCCTGCACACCGACCTGGAGTGTGAAAAGAGATCCAGCCGCGCACATAAAGAGATGGTCACGTTTTGGACCACCAAAGGTCAGGTTGGAGCAGCCTTGAGGGAGTCTGATCCGTCCAATCAGCTTTCCTGCCGGATTGAAAATCATTACACCGCACAAGCCGAGAGGGCCGGAGGCTCCACACCAGAGATTTCCAAAAACGTCTATGCGGATGCCGTCCGGATTCATCTGTGCGCCATTGAGCCGCATATTGGTGAAAATACGCCTATTGCTCAGGACGCTGCCATTAACATCATAAACGTGAATGGCTTGGTCTCCTCCAACTGTCTGACCGGGACCCTTGGGTGTGGAAACGAGGTAGAGCTTTTTATAATCCGTTGAAAAACACAGGCCGTTCGGGTCACGAATATCTTTTTCCTGAAGGACAGATGTAAGAGTTCCGTCTGGAGCAATTCGAAACACATTGTCAGCCTGACGTTTTGTGCCACCAATTTCGCCAATGAGTTCGCGCCCGATATTCCAGCGAATTTTTCCGTCCGGATTTGTCGGTCCTCCCGGTGCGTCAGGATGGCCTTCGGTCAGGTTCGTGCCGTAGCCTGGATCGGTGAACCAGACACTTCCATCTGGATGGGGTACGACATCATTGGGAGAGTTCAGGCCCTGTCCATTATATCGGTCGGCAAGAACTTTGACGCTTCCATCATGTTCCCAACGGACCACCCGTCGGAAAAAATCCTCGCAGACAATGAGGCGTCCCGTGAAATCGAAACAGTTACCGTTTGCAGCATAACTGTCAGGACGAAAGTCTGAAATCTCGCCTGTTTCCCATGTATAGCGCAGGGCACGGGAACGGATGACGTCGTTTAAAACCAGAAAGCGCCCTTCGTTACTCCAGGCCGGGCCTTCCAGCCAGCCACCCTGGTCCCATACGCGACGGATGGGAGATGCAAAATAGGTAAGGTCTTTAAAGGATGGGTCGAGAGTGATGACATCCGGGTCCGGCACATAACTGGGGCCTGCCTGTGTTCCCCATGCCCGTGGGGGCTGACTGACGACGCTCGGAGGTGAGACGTTGCCTGGAATGCTGGCGCCTCGGACACTGCTGAATCCCAGAAGGGAAATTCCTGCGACGCCACTTAGAACGCTGCGTCGCGTGAGGTATTTTTCGGATTTGGTTGGTGCCTGAAGCGAAAGGTGGTCAGTCATGAAATTTTCCTCGGGTCATCCGTGTATTTTCATGAATTGCGGCGCAGAGAGAAATCAACATTGCGTAATTAAAAGAAAATATCCCCATGGGTATTCCAATATTTTTAGAGGCAGTGAGTTCCGAACGTCATTTTTTAATAAAAACCCGGAGAACGATGCATTGGCTCGAGTGAAATAAAATAATTGCCATTTTCTTCTCTCTCGTTCTGAAATTCTAATCTCCAATTGCTATCCTGTTCTGTGAGGACCTTCTACCTTCAGCCAGCAGTGTCGAACGGCTACCCAAGGGTAACCATTCGACAGCTGGCAAGGGGGAGTTCCTCCCCCGTTAACCCCCAGACCAGGACGCCTCGCCATGCCTGAGATCCCATCCTTATCCCGTACCCGATCTTCTCGTCTGTCTGTACGAGCCTGGCCTGACGAGCTGGAATGCTGGAGCAGAACCGCCCAAATCCTCGGTCATTCCACGACTGCTGACTGGGTCCGTACTCTGTTGCAGGACGCGGTCCTGTCGCATCGTCATGGCGGAGCCGTCGATATCGAGATGCGGAAGTTACGGGGGGAGTTGGGACTCATCGGCAACAACCTGAACCAGCTGGCTCATGCCGCCCATCTCGGTGACGCCGTTGCCTGTGGTGACACGTTGCAGGATATCGACCGCCTGAAAGACCGGACTGACATCCTTTTGCGCAGTTTGCGTTCCGGTCGGCCTCGTCGGCTTCGACCGGCGCCCCTTCCTGTCATGCACTGAACCGGTGATCAGGTCTTCGCAGGTGCGACGCCATGATTGTGAAGGAAAGCCGGATCAAGACCAGGAGCGGGCATCAGGCCGTTTCACGACATGTCCTGTCTGGCCCGAAGAATGAAGCCATTCGTATTCTGTCCGGGAGCGACTACCTGCTGAAAGACTGGATGAAGGAAGCACGGCGGGAAAACATCCGGTACGGCCTACGTCATATTGCCTTCAATCCATCCGAACACATGAGTGATGGGCAACTGACCCACTTCGCCAACCAGATCTGTCGGGAACTGGGCGCTGACCCCGAGCGTCTGACACTGGTCATTCATCAAAAGGATGGCGGCACACATGGCCACCTGCTTCTTCCTGAATGGCAAGAGGACCATGTCCTCAGCAGTAAATTCACATTGCAGCGCCTGGAAAAAATTGCTCGCCTGGAAGAACTGCGGCTGGGCCATGACTTCGTCTCCGGCCGCCACGATAAAGCGATCGCGAAGGCCTTGAGGGAAGCCGGAAATCCTGAGGCGGCGGACAGGATTGCTGCCCTAGGTGTTTGGTCCCGGGGTTTGATGGG
>NZ_BJNM01000056.1 GCF_006539685.1 Gluconobacter oxydans | reverse complement strand
GGTCCTTGTGCGACAGCTTTGCGGGTTTGTCCTGCCAGTCTTCAGGAATACGCCCTTCCCGAAGATCGGCTTTCTCAGCGTTCGTATTGCGTTGCTTGGGAGCAGCCACCAGTGTGGCATCCAGGATCTGGCCGGACATCGGGAGATAACCGGCGTTCCGCAGAGTTGCATCAAACCGGCCAAACAGTCTTTCAATGGCTCCCGCCTGGGTCAGGCGTTCACGGAACAGCCAGACCGTTTTGGCATCCGGCACACGGTCCGACAGCCCTAGGCCAAGGAAACGCATGAACGACAGGCGGTCATTGATCAGATACTCTGTCCGCTCATCAGACAAATTGTTCAGCGTCTGGATCATCAGGATCTTGAACATCAGTACCGGATCAAACGGCGGACGCCCGCCTTTACTGCCGTCTGAATACGCCAAAGCCTGCTCCAGATCAGGGCGGAAGACTTCAAAATCCACAGTCCGGGAAAACGCTTCGAGCTGATCGCCAAGCCCGCTCAATCGGGCAAGCCGCTCTTCAACGTCAAAGAAACCAGACTGCTTCATAGCGCTATTCCCTCAATCAACGCAGAAGAAATGGAATCACAGAGAAAGCCGCAAAACCAGAGGGTTTTTCGAACCCTCCAGGTCGGATTATAGCTTATCGCCCTGTCTGAAAAACCGGGTCCACCTCTATGCCCCCCGAGACACTTGTCATCCCACCAACCCCAAGCCATAAAAAACGGGAACTCTCCTTTTGAGTGGATACAAAAGGGGGGCACGTCATTTTCTTTGCCCGCTTGCGTCAAATTTTCATTAAAAGTATGAAAGTGTAACTGTTGTGACAGCCTGACATGGGGTCAGCGCCGGTCATGCCGCGATGGAGCTGAAACGTTATGGCTGACAACTCTGACGAGCAATTCGTAGCGTCCGATTACACGCTGCTTGGTGACGCGACCGACGACCCCAACGGTATGGTCGACATGCCGGCCGGTCAGGAGCCAGCCACGACCAACGCGGTTCCGTCGGGCGTCGAATACAATTTCCTCGCCGCGACAGCGGGGTATTACACGGTCAGCTTTGCCTATCAGAATACGGCGAACGCGGCTGCTTACGAACAGCTTTCCATCAATGGCCAGAACGAGCCCGGGGTCGTCGAATTCGACCAGACCAGCGGCGCCTCGACGGGCACGGCCTATGCGTCAGTCTATCTGAAGGCAGGCCTGAATTCGGTCGAACTGAATAATCAGACGACCGATGAGACCAATGGCCTGACACCGGTGCCGGAGGATCAGCTTCAGGCAAGCCCCGCCTTCCAGATCGGCACGTCCACGGTCGCGGCCGGCGCATCGCCCTCCCAGGAAACGTCGGCGCAGTCGCTCGCGATCTCCAATCAGACGGATATGCAGGCGTTCGTTCAAGGCGAGAGCATGGCGCCTAAGCAGCAATGGACATTCGGCCCGAGCCTGTCCGAACTGCATGTCGGCAGCAACGACGAACTCAATCAGCTCGACTTCAACGCCGTCTGGTTCCGCAACGTCACGCCCGGCCAGCAGGCCGAGACTTATTCGCCGTATTTCAAATCCAACGAGTCGTTCGATGCCAACGGCGTCCTGCATGTGAACTATGGTGCCTACTCGCCGACCGGCCAGGCGCTGCCGGTGCAGATCCAGGCAACCTATGCCAACGTTCCGAACGAAAACCTCATCGTCGAAAACCTGTCCCTGACCAATCAGAATGCGAGCGGCACCCAGCCGCTGGTCTGGGACGTGATGAATGCCACCGGTATCAACCCAGGTGAAGTCAGCAGCACGACATGGGATCCGACGCATAACGCATGGATCGTTACCGAGGACCAGGGAAGTGGCAAATCCCCGCTTTATCTAGCGATCGGTGACTATCAGGTCAGCAACAGCACGCACGCGGCAGGCGTCGACGGCGTCAATGTGCGCGGCAGCTATTCCCTGTCGAGCGGCGCGTCCGGCAATCCGTCCCTGAATGCTCCGGACCAGGGCGTTATCGGCGGGTTCGAGAACAACGGCACGATGGTCGGCAGCAGTTCGGGCGCGTCGGGCACAAATCTCGCGGTCGGCACCACCGACAGCGATGTCACCCTGAATCCCGGCCAGACCGTCGACCTCAGCTACTATCTCTCGACAGCCACCAGCCTGTCGCAGCTCGACGCCAATCTCGATAAATATACGAACACAGTCGGGTCCACGACGTCGTCGACGCCGATGACGGACGCCACCGGCGCTTCCGCCGCGAGTTCCTGGACTCAGCAGACGGCTACCGCATGGGACGACACGCTCAACCAGGCCTACAATTTGGCTGGGTCGACAGAAACAAGCGGACAGGCTGCAACTGCCGCCAGCGGGCAGACACTGGATCCTACAAGCAGCGCTGCGGCCCAGAGTGCCTATCGCTCCAGTCTGATCAATATTTTGCAGGCACAGAGCCCGGAATACGGCTCGTTCATGGCGTCCACCAACCCGTCCTATGAATACAAGGTCTGGGTGCGCGACAGCGCCGCAACCGCGATCGGTCTGGACGACGCAGGCCTGACCCAACCGGCCGACAAGTTCTGGCGCTGGATGGCGTCCGTCGAGCAGAACGGCATGAATGCGACCTATAGCGGCAACGCTTCAGGCACATTCTCGACGAACTATGGAGAATTCGACCAGAACCTGCCGATCGGGTTCGTCGCGCCGGAAAACGACTCTCAGGGCCTGTTCCTCATCGGGTCTTACCGTCATTACGAGCAGATGCTCAGCGAGGGCCAGACTCAGCAGGCCCAGTCCTTCATCAGCGATCCGACGGTGCGTCAGGCTCTGGTCAACTCCGCGAACTGGATCCAGGAAAATATTGGTAGCAACGGGCTTGGGCCGGCTGACTACTCAATCTGGGAGGACATGTACGGCTATCATACTTTCACGCAGGTCACCTACGCGGAAGGGCTGAACGCAGCATCGCAACTCGCCTCGGCCATGGGCGAGGGCAATCAGGCCCAGACCTGGGCGACCGGCGCCGAGACGATCAAGGATGCGATCCTGCGTCCGACCACGGCGTCGACGCCGGGGCTCTGGAATGCGCAGGAAGGTCATTTCGTCGAAATGATCAACCCGAACGGAACGATTGACAATACGATCGACGCCGATACCAACATTGCCGCCGTCTTCGGTCTTGTCTCGCCCACAAGCATCTATGCGACTGAAAACGCGCAGGCTGTCGAAAATGCGCTGACGCAGGACAATTTCGGTCTATCGCGCTATCAGAACGAAACATTCTACCAGTCCTCGCAGTGGAGCCCTGGGGGCACATACGAGGCGCAAGGCATCTCGCCGTCCTGGCCGCAGATGACCGCCTATGACAGCATCGTCAGCATGGATTCCGGCAATACGACCCAGGCAAATAACGACCTTAGCTGGATCGAACAGTCCTATGACAATGGCGGCACTCCGCCCGGTGAATCCTACGACTGGGCGCGTGGCCAGCCGATCGAAAGCACATCGTCCGAACCGGTGACGGCGAGCTGGTACGTCCAGGATCTCCTGAACAGCACCGGCCAGACATCGACCCTGATGCCTGCGATTACCGGGCAGGCACCGACCGCTACGCCGCAGACCGACGTCTCCGTCAATACAGGCACGACCGGGTTCGGGTCCTACACCCTTGGACTCGACAGCGTGGGTAACAGCCAGGCCCAGGATATGATCGTCGGCACGGGCAACACCTCTGCCACGTCGGTCGCCATGGTCCGCAATGAAGCTGCTGCCGGTACACCGGAAACCATCGACAACACGAACGGTGTCAACGACCTTCTGGTCTTTGGCAATGCCGGCGATACGAACGTTCTCGCCGGGCAGAATTCCACTACGACAATCATGAACAACGCCGCCGGGGACCATGGCACGGTGGAATACACCGGGGCTACGGGTGCCAGTGCGACGATTCTCGCCGGACCTCTGACGGAAATTCAGGCCGCCGGTACGACAAACCTGATCATGGGATCGCAATCCGATACGACGACGTCCGATGCCTATATCACGGGTGGCCAGTACGACAGTGCCGACCAGACCAACATCACCACTGAGGGCCCGGCAGGACAACTGGACGCGATCGACAATCAAGGCAACGCACATACGACGCTTCAGGTCGCAAGTCCGACCGACCTCCTCTATACCGGCCGCGACACCACGTTGAATCTTGGCACTGACGGCCAGAAGTCGACCATCAACTCTCTTGGTAACGACCAGATTCATATGAACGGATCGAACGTGAATGTGGCGTCCGTCACCGGAGGGTTCGACACGTTCTATGGTGGCACCGGCACCATGACCATCAACGCCAGCCAGTCGGTCGGCTATACGCAGGAAACCTATATCGGCAGCCAGACGTCCGGCGGGAGCCTGACCTATACAGGCGGCAACGCTGCGAACCAGATCACGCTGGGCGACGAAAGCAGCGTTGCGATCACGGCCGGCGCCGGGGCTATGAACATCACCGCAAACGACAGCACCGGTCTTTGGGCCAACCTGACGAACGCGGCATCGGCGGACCTGAACTTTGGGTCCAGCCTTGGCAACTCTATGATCTACGGCTTCAACGGAAGCACTGACAGTGCGACCATGCAGGGTGTCACCGGGACCTCCTTCTCGGGGGGCAACCTGATGGTCAGCCTGGCTGACAATCACAGCATCACGTTCTTCGACGTCCATACCCTTCAGGGCATGAACATCGTCGGCGCCTGACAGACAATTGGGTCGTAGCGAGGCTGCGACCCAATCGCATGACAAATGTGAACGTGACCGAGATGCCTTCTGATAACACGGCAACAACACGCCTTTGCTCAAGCCATGCGTGGTTGGCATGCTCTCCCTACAATCAGTTCTACGTCACGCGTCCACTGGGCTGGATTCTTGTTGATCCGACGAAGCTGTCGGCAATCGAGATACGGCAGCATATCGAGCAGAACCTTCAGGAGCCGATCGATGAGGAGGAGTTTCGGAGAAGGCTGTTCAGATCGCATCGTGTTCAGTTCAGCTCCGATCGCTGCACCGTCACGCCCGAACTGCGGCCATTCTGGAGCAATCCCGTCCTTTCTCTCTCGTTCGCGGGTTTGCGTTTCGAAGGTGCTTGGTCGAAAGCAGCGTTTCGAGGTTAATTTTCGAGGTATCAACAGAGGCTTTTGCCTTTCTCGATACGGGGGTTCTGCTCCAGTGTGAGAGGCAGCTTTCCAGCTTCGATTTCGAGAAGCCGACATTCAGCATTCCCCCCAAGTCAGCCGCGAGCCTCAGAATGGTTACAGACCTGCGTAAGTTGAAACGGCAATCGCGAAGAGGGCCAGAGACGATCAGGCTGTCTTTCTGGAAGCAGACGTTGTTCTTGGATGAGCGCCCCTGGAACACGCCTCGAAAAGGCCTTTTCGGGTCTTTCTTGGGCCCCACCCCCTATGTCCGATAATGTAAATTAACGGACATAGGGGTGAGGAGGGGACGATTTTCAGAAAAAAGACGGAGACTTACCTTTTGAGGATA
>NZ_BJNM01000055.1 GCF_006539685.1 Gluconobacter oxydans | reverse complement strand
CCCATCAAACCCCGGGACCAAACACCTAGGCAAATGGCCCCACGCAGGCGAGCCACGCCACAAACGGCGTCCCAGACCGCTGCCCCAGCACCTTCCGCACCACCACGATTGGCAACCAGAAGTGCATAAAAGTTTCCATGATGGGTGCGAACACAACACCCGCCACGGCCAGCACGACAACGCCATGCTTCCACGTTGCGGTGGTTCCCCCAAACCCCGCTGCATCAATCAGAAGATGCAGCGGGATGGCGATCAGGACATTAATCAGCGTATAACGCCCCGCAATCTGGAACATCCGCCGGGCCACATCCGGCCGCTGCGAAACATCCTCAGCGACCGGCGAGACCGCCGTCACTTCTGGCGGACGCCCAGATGCCCGGCCCGCCGCGCCTGTGCCAGCGCTTCCTGACGCTCACGCTCGGCATAGCGATGGCGCTGTTCTTCCGTCCGCTCGTTATGGCAGTGCGGACACGACACACCCTGCACGAACAGGGGCGAGGCCTTGTCCTTTTCATTCAGCGGTCGGCGACAGGCGTGGCAGACATCATGCGTGCCGATTTCCAGCCCGTGCTTCACTGAAACACGCTGGTCAAACACGAAGCACTCGCCTTCCCACAGGCTCTCTTCTTCCGGAACGGTCTCCAGATATTTCAGGATGCCGCCCTTGAGGTGATAGACCTCGTCCACACCTTCCGCCCGCGCAAAGGACGTCGACTTCTCGCAGCGGATGCCACCCGTGCAGAACATCGCGATCTTCGGCAGACGCCCTTTCGCTTCCAGTTCCTGCCGACGCCTGCGGAACCATTCGGGAAATTCGCGGAATGATTTCGTCTTGGGATCTTCCGCGCCCTTGAACGTCCCGATCGCCACTTCATAATCGTTGCGCGTATCGATCAGGATCGTATCCGGATCGGAAATCAGCGCGTTCCAGTCCTCCGGCGCCACATACCGCCCCACGCCCTGACGCGGGTCGATATCCGGCTCGCCCATCGTGACGATTTCCTTTTTCAGTCGCACCTTCATGCGACGGAACGGCAGTTCCGGAGCGCGGGAGTCCTTGCTTTCCAGATCCGCGCAGCCCGGCAGCGCACGGATATGCGCCATCACGCGCTCCATGCCCTCATCCGTCCCGGCAATCGTCCCGTTGATGCCCTCGCGCGCCAGCAGCAGGATCCCCTTGATCCCTTCCTTTTCGCACAGCTCAAGCAACGGCCCGCGCAATGCGGCCGGATCTTCGAACGGCGTGAAATGATACAGCGCGACAATGCGGATCGGCTCGAAAGTATCGGACATGGGGCAGGCATCCGGCTACCGGGACCGCAGACACAGCCGCGATCGGATGAAAAAGACAGCCTCGCAGATATCAGGGCCAAAGCCGTCATGCCAGCCCCGCCTTCCCCCATGTCCGAAAGGCATGATGGACAGCGTACAGCCCCAATGGCAGAAATACCCCCTCCCCGAACAGCGCAGCAGATCCATGAAACACCCTTCCACACTGGATCAGATGCTCTTGCTTCTGAGGAAATATGCCTTCCTGTGCGGAGTAGCCCTCTCACTGGTCGTGACACTCGCCTGCTGCCATGCCTGGACGGCGCACAGGCCCTTCCACCCGGACAGTTTCACGCCCTCAAACGACCCTTCCATGAGAGCCCTCGTGGAAGAATGCCATATCGCGAGAAACACCATTGCGGTTTCCGGCTGGATCCATTCAGACGTCTGGCCCGGCGACGGAGCCACCCTGATCCTCACCGTAGAAGACGGAGAAAAAGAGTTCTCCATCCCCTACCGGCTTCAGGAAAGGCCCGATATCGCACGGACCTTCCATACAGAGGCCAATGTCTTTCACAACCGATACGGCTTTACCGGAACCGCCAGAAAGCCGGCCGGCATGACACCGGGAGCGACCATTCACCTGAACATCATTTCAGGACACAGCCTTTACAGGATATCCCATGCCTGCCGCTCTTAAGACGACGATCCTGCGGAACGGCCCGTTCATCGTCTTTCTGGTGATCGCAACAGTCTGGATGAACACCCGGATCAACGGATCGATCTTCATCGACAATGACATGTTCCGGCATGCTCTGGATCACACCAGCCTGCTGTCCTTTCTCCACACGCGATACATGACATGGTCCGGCAGGATCTTCATCGAAGGCGCACTCGCTGAAACCATCCGGTATCCCCTCTTCTGGCGAGCCCTCATCCCGTTCTGTGCCATTCTGCTGGCCTATGCGATCTGGTCCTGTACCCTGCGCCCCGCCCTCCGGTCCGGCATGGGAATTCCGCTGGTCATGGGCCTGTTCCTGCTGCCCCACGAGGTAAGTGAAGAGTCGGTGTACTGGCTCTCGGGCTTCTACAATTACTTTTTCCCGATTTCCTTCGCCTTCTTCTCGATCAGCGTTTTCCTGCGTCAGGACGAGGTGGGAAAAACCCTGCGCATCCTGTCCATCGCGGCGCTGCCCATCGGCTGTTCGATCGAACAGTCCTCGCTGCTTCTGCTCTTCTGCACGGCCGTCTCCACTTTTCGACGCCGGACCATCTCCCTGTATGGCGGCCTTTATCTGACGATCGCCGCCGTCATTTCCGCAACCGTTCTGGCCGCTCCCGGAAATGGCCGCCGTTACGTGGCGGAAATCAGCAACTGGCTGCCCGAATTTCCCCAGTTCGGCATGGTGCAGAAACTCTCGCTGGCGATCGACCGCATCCACCGCGCCTGCGTCAGCACAGACAATCATATCCTGCTCGCAGCCCTGATCCTGTCCGTCTGCTTTCTGGCTTTCGTCAAACGGAACAGGGGCGTTCAGGACGTGGCGGCCATGGGCGTGATGCTGCTCAACATCCTGCTCATGCTACCCTTCGGTCCGGGTCTTCAGAAAATGCTCACCGCCCTGCGCTGCGACCGGTTCATCTATGATCTGAACTGGGTGTATCTGAACACCTATGTCGCGTTTTTCCTGACGCTGTGCATGATCGTCTCGATCCTGTGGTGCGCCCTGTCCCTGAAAAACTCCTCCACCGTCCTGTCCTTCCTGCTGGGCGGGTTCGCCGTGACCTTCCTGACAGGCCTTTCCCCCACGATCTACGCCTCCAGCAACCGCATCCTGCTCGTGATGGAGCTCAGTCTGGTGGTCTATGTCTGTGCCCTGATCGAAGCCCTGCTCACACAGATACGGGCGCGCCATGCTCCGCGCCTGCAAGTCCCCGATCTGTCATCAGCCGCCTGATGGTGTGAATGACCTGCGTCCCGGTAATCAGCCGCGAGCACTCGAACTGCCGGTCCGTCCCCTTGTGGCGCGGACACCAGAAGAAGTCCTTGTGATCGAACTGAAAGGCCGGATCATTCCAGCATGAATTGCAGGTGTGCCAGTTGATGACCCGATAGGGCGTGGCGAACTCGTTGTCCGGATGTGTGAACCCTGAAATCATCACCACTGGCGTGCCCGCCGCGTGCGCCAGCCAGGCCAGCCCACTCGACAGACCAATGAAAAAGCTCGCATGTTTCAGCCACCGCGCGCGCTCGGTCAGGGGGCGGCTTCCGGTCTGATCCTCGGCTCCGTGCGGGATGTGGTTATAGACATATCCCGTGCCGTGATACGGCTTCTGATCAATGCAGATGACGCGATAACCCGCATTTTTCAGAAACGCGATCACCTCATGCCAGCCGCCGGGATTATTCCAGTACTTGCATTGCGTACTGGCCTGCGTGGCGATGACCACATACGGCTCCGCAACGGGCGGTAGTTCGCCATCGGGAATGGTGATGCCCGGCGGCGCATCGTTCCAGGGATCCACGCCAAGAATGTAAGCCGCCGTCCGGTGCAGCCCGACATGACGGAAATCCGTCGGCTGGCGGGTATGGTCCTTATCCGCGAAAAACAGCCCGATATTGTAGCTCGCATAGAACCGGGCCGTGAAATCCGGCTCCGCGTTCATCCGGTCATGCCCCACAAGCGTCAGTTCCGGATTGGCGCCCATCACAAGCGGTAAAATCGCTTCAGAGACCGAGCACGTCACCTGCGCCCCGCTTTCCTGTGCCAGACGCCGCACCGCAGGCAGCCAGGCCAGCGTATCCCCCAGCGTTCCGACCGGAAGCTGCACCAGAACCGGCCGCCCCGACAGCGCCAGATCATGATGCAGCACCTGCTCCGGCGTCTCGCCCGGCTGCTCCAGCCAGACATCCACCCGAAACGGCACGAAGAACTTCTTGGTGGACGCCACCATGCCGCCCTTCAGACGCGCATCGAACAGCACATTTCCAGTCACATGGTCCGAAAGCCGCACATGCCATTGCGAACCCGACGGCACACCATCGCGCTCCAGGGACGGCACCATGACACGCGCCCCATCATTGAAATCGAACCGCACACCCCGCGCGCCTTCCAGAACCGGCACACGCGGGGGGGCAAGATAAGGTCCTTCGATGCTGCCAGACGCCGGCGGCGCTGAGCCATCATCGCCGCCGGTGCCGGAATCCGTCACATCCGCCTTATCAGGAACGGGCACGGCATCCATACCGCTTGTCTTTCCGTCCACGGAAACGGCAAGCCCTTCCGGCACATCCAGTGCAACAGGCGGCGAAACAGGATCATTCGGCATCATTGGCGGATACTCCAGAGCTCATGCTGAAGAACGCGCCAGGAGCCGGTTCTTCCTGCCAGTGTTGTAAGCCAGCCCCGCACCGACTGCCAATGCCGGCCGCCAAGCCGCCCCGGCTCCACAACCCCGTTCCCCGCACCGAAATCCCTGCGTAAGGTAACCGGATGACCCAGAGCAGCATTCCCCGCAGGGCCATCCGCGGCCCCTTCCTGACCTTCCATGCCGATCCCTTCACCACCGATCCCATGGACGCCCTGCACCACGAGCCCGATGGCCTGATCCTGACCGAAAACGGCCTCATCATCGCCGCCGGCTCGTGGGACAGTCTGCGCGACACCATCCCCGCCGGAACAGCCGTGGACCACTATCCCGACATGCTGATTTCCGCCGGCATGATCGACACGCATGTCCATTACCCGCAGCTCCCGGTCATCGCGTCTTACGGCGAGCAGCTTCTGGAATGGCTGGAAAACTACGTCTTCCCCGCAGAAGCCCGCTACGCCGACATTACCTATGCCCGCGCTGTCGCCCGGCAGTTCCTGACCGAACTCCTGCGCGTCGGAACCACAACGGCCGCCGTGTACTGCACCGTCCACCCCCAGTCCGTGGATGCGTTCTTCGAGGAATCCGAGCGCCTCAATACCTGCATGATCGCCGGCAAGGTCCTGATGGACCGCAACGCCCCCGAAAACCTGCGCGACACCGCCCAGAGCGGTTACGACCAGTCCGCCGAACTCATCGCGCGCTGGCACAATCGCGGGCGGCAGCTTTATGCCGTCACCCCGCGCTTCGCCCCCACCAGCACACCCGAACAGCTCGATCTCGCAGGTGCCCTGCTCGCCACGAAACCAGACCTGTTCATGCAGACCCACCTGCTCGAAAACCGCTCCGAAATCGCCTGGGTCCGCGAACTCTTCCCCGACCGCACCTCCTATCTGGACGTGTACGACAAGGCCGGTCTCCTGCGTCCGCGCGCAATCCTGGCCCATGCCGTCCATGCCGAAGAAGCCGATTTCCAGCGCTGTCACCACACCGGCTGCTCCATCGCGCACTGCCCCGGCTCGAACCAGTTCCTCGGCAGCGGCTCATTCCCGCTCTTCAAGGCTCTCAATCCTGAACGCCGCGTCCATGTCGGCATCGGCAGCGACATCGGTGCCGGACCATCCCTATCCCTGCTTCAGGTTCTGTCTGATGCCTACAAGGTCGCGCAGGGGCTGCAGACAAAACTCCATCCCGCACAGGGGCTCTGGCTCGCCACGGCTGGCGGCGCACAGTCCCTCGGTCTCGAAGACCGGATCGGCAGCATCAGGCCCGGCCTCTACGCCGATCTGTGCGTTTTCGATCCGGCCGCCACGCCGCTTGGACGGATCCGTGCCCAAACCGCCGAAACCCTCGCTGACCGCCTCTTTGCCCTGACCATGCTCGGGGACGACCGCAGCATCGCCGCTACCTATGTCGCCGGCGAACTCCTGCACAAACGCAGCACTGTCTGAAGCCGGAGGAACACACATCAAATTCAAAAATGACACCGGGTGCCGTTTTTCTTTGACATGGGGAAATTTTTGAACTCTAGGTGTTTGGTCCCGGGGTTTGATGGG
>NZ_BJNM01000054.1 GCF_006539685.1 Gluconobacter oxydans | reverse complement strand
CGGCGGTGTGAATGCGACGGGCGGTATGTTCGATCTTTATCGTGTCGATGCGGATGTGGGGGGCTTTGCGACGGATGACGGAATGATCCGCTATCGTGTGTACGGCACCATCAACGGGCAGCACACGCAGTTGAGCAGGACCGGAAGCCGCCGTTTCAGCATCAGCCCGTCCTTCACGTTCGGCGGGGATGGTCCGACAACCCTGACGCTGCTCGGGAACTACCAGTATGATCCGGAGAATGGTTCCTATGGTGGTGTCCCGCTGATCGGCTCTCTCAAGCGTGCGTCCTACGGCTATTTGCCGCGCAATTTCTATGATGGCGATGTTTCGGCGGAAAAATTCAACCGCAGGCAGGGGGCTATCACCTATATCCTGAACCACCGCTTCAACGACGACTGGAGCTTCAGCACGCGTGGCCGTTATGACGACATCCGCTGGAAGCGACTGATCCTGACGGGCAGCATCCGCAATGACTGGTATCGCTCCAATCAGACTGAATATTTCGAGCAGTCCAATGACCGGCAGAGTGCAAGCCAGATTACCTGGCGCGCTTCAGGACTGTATCATTTCGATTTCGGTTTTTCGCCCTATATCAGCTACTCGACATCCTTTCAGCCGCAGTCGGGCACGGTCTCGAATGACGGTGGTACGACGCTGCGACAGGCCCATCCGTCCATCGGCAAGCAGCTTGAAGGCGGCCTGAAATACCAGATCCCGGGGACGTCAGTCCTTTTTACGGCCGCGGGTTTTCATATCGAGCAGAGCAATGTCCTCGTTTCCGTTGCCAATACGGGATACAGCCTGCAAAGCGGCCTGGTTCATTCGGATGGTTTCGAGTTCGAGGCACATGCCCAGCCATTCCACAATCTGATGGTCACGGCGGCGGTCAGCTTCCAGAAAGTCAGGGATGATTCAACCGGCAAGCCGCTGATCCAGTCCGGCAAGGGGAATGCGTCCCTGTTCGCCTTCTACACAATGCCGTCCGGCCCGCTCAAAGGGTTCGGTTTTGGCGGTGGTTGCGGTATTCCAACAAGACCTATGGTGGCGAAGCGACCTATGGCAGTGTCTGGCTCCCGCAATATGCCCTGTTTGACGCCTCAATTGCTTACGACCTCAACAACATGTCTCATTCCCTGCATGGCTGGAAGGTCGCTGCCAGTGTCAGGAACCTGTTTGACAGGAACTATATTGCAAACTGCTTCGCCTATGGCGCAGACGGGCAGTACTGTTACTACGGAGAGCGGCGGAACGCTCAGGCCAGCATAGGATACAGCTGGTAATATCCATGACTTCCTGAAGGAATGCGGGAACAAACCGTGCGGTTCATGTGTGAGCCGCACGGTCATATCCCTGTCTGCTGACAAAGTTCCGCATCATTCATGAGTGAAATTCATACTTAAATGAAATAAAATCATTTTTATTCAACGAACCTCTCGGGCATAAGATTCTGCATCGCTCTGAAACGCAAACTGAAGAAACATTCCTGAAAAAAAGGAATAATTCGGGATCTTCAGTAATCTAGGCAGTATCTATCATGTCGGTTGAATTTACATTCAATATCAAGAAAATCCCATTCAATGAAGATTACACACCCTCAGACAGCACACGTCTGACAACCAATTTTGCCAATCTGGCGCGCGGGGAACACCGGCAGGAAAACCTGCGGAATGTTCTGCGCATGATTGATAACCGTTTCAATTCCCTGGCGCATTGGGACAATCCCAATGGAGACCGCTATTCCGTGGGGGTTGATATCATTTCTGCTGAAATGACGATCAGGTCCGAGGGGGAAAATGAGTGTTTTCCTCTGATAGAGGTGCTGAACAACTCTATCTTTGACAGAAAAGACGACAAACGCATCCAGGGAATTGTCGGGAATAACTTTTCATCCTACGTCCGCGACTATGATTTCAGTGTCCTGCTGTTAAATCACAATAAAGATCTGTCAGAATTCAGAACTCCTGATCGTTTCGGTGATCTACATGGCAACCTGTTCAAGTGCTTTATCACTTCAGAGTGCTACAAGGCCCATTTCAGGAAAATGCCGGTAATTTGCCTGAGCGTTTCAAGCAACAGGACTTATTATAGGACCAGGAATCATCATCCGGTGCTGGGCGTTGAGTACGAGCAGCGGGAATTTTCGCTGACCGATCAGTACTTCGGGAAGATGGGCATGAAGGTTCGGTATTTCATGCCTGAGAATGCGTCTGCGCCTCTGGCCTTTTATTTCTTTGGCGATCTGCTCTCCGATTATTCCAATATGGAGCTCATCAGCACCATCAGCACGATGGAATCTTTTCAGAAGATTTACCGTCCTGAAATCTACAATTCGAATTCTCCGGCGGCTGACTGCTATCAGCCGAGCCTGAAGCACCAGGATCATTCGGTAACCCGGATTGTCTACGACCGCGAGGAGCGCAGCCAACTGGCGATCGCGCAGGGCAGGTTTACGGAAGAGAGCTTCATCAAGCCGTATCAGGACGTTCTTGAGCAGTGGTCTGCCCAGTACTCCGTTTGAACACACCAGAACACAAGGTCATCTGTCATGAAAACACTGCTCCCCACCTCAACGGCCGGCAGCCTGCCCAAACCGTCCTGGCTGGCAAAGCCCGAAACACTCTGGTCCCCCTGGAAATTGCAGGGTGAGGAACTGGTCGAAGGCAAACAGGACGCGTTGCGTCTGACGCTGGACGATCAGGATCGTGCTGGCATTGATATCGTCAGCGATGGCGAACAGACACGTCAGCATTTCGTCACGACATTCATTGAACATCTTGGCGGCGTTGACTTCGAGAACCGTCAGACGGTCAAGATCCGCAATCGTTACGATGCGAGTGTGCCGTCAGTCGTGGGCGCCGTAACCCGTGAAAAGCCCGTCTTTGTCGAAGATGCGAAATATCTGCGGGCACTGACGAAAAAACCGATTAAATGGGCGCTGCCGGGGCCCATGACGATGATCGATACGCTCTACGACGATCATTACAAAAGCCGTGAAAAGCTGGCCTGGGAATTCGCAAAGATCCTCAATCAGGAGGCCAGGGAACTGGAGGCTGCCGGCGTCGATATCATCCAGTTTGATGAGCCGGCCTTTAACGTCTTCTTTGATGAGGTCAATGACTGGGGCATTGCCACTTTGGAGAAGGCCGTTGAAGGGCTGAAATGCGAAACAGCTGTCCATATCTGCTACGGGTACGGCATTAAAGCCAATATCGACTGGAAAAATGCGCTGGGCGCAGAGTGGCGGCAGTATGAGGAAATCTTCCCGAAGCTGCAGAAATCCAGCATCGATCTGATCTCACTGGAATGCCAGAATTCCCGCGTTCCGATGGATCTCATTGAGCTTGTGCGCGGCAAAAAGGTGATGGTGGGGGCCATTGATGTGGCGACCAATACCATTGAAACGCCGGAAGACGTCGCCAGCACGCTCCGAAAGGCCCTGCAGTTCGTGGATGCGGATAAGCTTTACCCTTCGACCAACTGCGGTATGGCGCCTCTGTCACGTCGTGTCGCACGTGGAAAGCTGAATGCTCTGGGTGCAGGCGCAGAAATCGTGCGCAAAGAACTCTCAGCCTGATCTGCCGATCCCCTGGTTCAGCGGAACCAGGGGATCACGCAGCATGGACATCCGGGGTCGTCTTCCCCGTCAGAATCAGTGATCTCCGGGGCGTTGCATGTCAGGGATGACATTCCCTGCTCATTCCCGGCTTTGTCTGTCGAGGGCAGGGCACCTTTCTCGGTACTGGCAGGGGACCATCCGTCCTGCGTTTCATCAAACATCATCACCCCTTCCGTGATTTCCGATTTTGCTTCTTCATGAATCCGTCTCGCTGGCTGGGCGCACACCCAGAAGATGTGCAATCGCGCAGGTCAGATCTGGACGGTTCAGCGTAGAGAAATGGAACTCGTTAATTCCGTGAGACTGCAGAGTTCGAACCTGCTCTGCGGCTACGATACAGGCCGCGATACGGCAGAGTTCCGGGTTCTTTGCCGTTCCTTCAAACAGGTGCGTCAGCCAGACCGGTACTGTAACCCCACAGAATGCCGAGAAACGTGCAATCTGATCATAGTTCGACACTGGCATGATGCCGGGAACGATCGGCGCGGTAATACCGGCCGCCAGACAGCGATCAAGAAAGCGCAGACAGGTCGAAGCTTCAAAGAAATACTGGGTGATGGCCCGGCTCGCACCGGCATCGAACTTGCGTTTGAGATTGTCGATATCGGCCTGTGGGTTCGGGGCCGTAGGGTGTGTTTCGGGGTAGGCAGCAACCGAGATTTCAAAGTCAGCAATGCGACGCAGGCCAGCGACCAGATCGCCGGCATAGGCGTAACCACCCGGGTGTGGCGTATAGTCGGTGCCCGCGGGCGCATCGCCCCGCAGAGCCAGGATATGCCTGACACCGGCCTGCCAGTAGGTGCGGGCGATATCATCGATTTCTTCGCGGGTCGCGCCAATACACGTCAGATGGGCGGCCGGCACGAGCGTCGTCTCCTGCTTCAGGCGCAGGACTGTCGCCTGTGTCTGCGCCTGCATCGTACCACACGCCCCATAGGTCACCGAGACAAAGCGGGGAGAAAGAGGCGCCAGACGGCGCATGCACTGCCACAAACGCTGCTCCATCGCGTCTGTCCTCGGGGGAACGACTTCGAAAGAGAGGACAGGAACGGGCATGTCAGAATGACAGAGCGACGGATGGTCCGCCAGTTTCCCGGAAAGAAGGCGTTTCAAATTCGTATTCATATCAACTGCATCAGATCGGTGAGGCGGGATGACCGACGTTCAGATGATTTCAACTAGAGCTTTATAACGATGAATATAAATGATATGTTTTCATGAATGTATTAATTTAATGCATATAGGCGGCAAGAGATGAGTGTTCTGCAACGCAATCATCTGATGATTATTCAGGAAGTTGCCCGGGAAGGCTCACTGACAGCGGCCGGCGCGCGGCTGAATCTGACCCAGCCTGCTCTCAGCCATGCCGTCCGCAAGATCGAGATGCAGCTCGGCGTGAAGATTTGGCGACGCGAAGGCCGATCCCTGATCCTGACTCAGGCTGGCCAATGGCTATTGTCTCTTGCCAACCGGCTGTTACCGCAGTTTTCGCTGGCTGAAGAGCGGCTGGAGCAGTTTGCGAATGGTGAGCGTGGCACATTGAGGATCGGGATGGAATGCCATCCCTGCTACCAGTGGCTTCTCAACGTTGTCTCGCCCTATCTCGAACGCTGGCCGAAAGTGGATGTCGATGTCCGGCAGAAATTTCAGTTCGGCGGTATCGGGGCGATCCTGAGCAACGAGATCGATATTCTCGTAACGCCTGACCCGCTTTACAAGCCCGACCTGAACTTCACGCCGGTCTTTGATTATGAACTGGTCCTCGTCGTGGGAAGCGGTCACAGATTGTATGGCGTTGATCGCGTCACGCCCGAGCAGCTTGCCGACGAAACGCTCATCACCTATCCCGTACCCTCGGAACGGCTGGATATCTATACCCAGTTTCTCCAGCCCGCCGGCATCGCACCCCGTCAGCAGAAACAGATCGAGACGACGGATATCATGCTGGTCATGGTGGCACATGGCCGGGGAGTTGCAGCGCTTCCCCGATGGTTGGTGGATGAATATGCCTCACGCTTCGACCTTCATTCCGTAAGACTGGGTGAAAACGGAATTGCGAAGCAGATCTTTCTGGGGCGCCGGGAAACTGATGCGGATGTTCAGTATCTCACCGATTTCATCGGTTTTGCAGCCGATCCGAAAGATTAGAAAGTATTTTTTCTGAGGAGGGAGGACTGCCGTTCCAACAGCACATATATTCCTGATCCCGCTATACTGGCCGCTACTGAAGCCTGCCAGGTTGCTCTCAGAATCATTTCATAGCAATGCCAAAACCCGTGTTCGGGAAACCCATCCAAGACCATTCCGGGAAGAGAAGCTGCGAATAGTGGGGCAAGACCCACACTAAAAACAAAAGCCAAGGCAAATGGCAACCAAGGTTTCTTTGTTACGCCCGGGCCTGAAAAGGCTTTTGCCACACCGCATAGCAGACCAATTCCCAGAATAGAAAAAATAGAAACCAGAACCCAAAGTAATAAATATGATGCTATATTTTTATTGGGAAAACCGGATTCCGCGTTGCGCATAATGACGAAAACGATCGCCGAAAGACATATCGATATTACGTATGATGCTTTAGGACTTAGGTGTTTGGTCCCGGGGTTTGATGGG
>NZ_BJNM01000053.1 GCF_006539685.1 Gluconobacter oxydans | reverse complement strand
AAACACCTAAGACGCATCTTTCCTATCCATCCTTCTGAGCGGACAGGCAGTACAGGTTGGTAGACTGCCTGTCCGTTTTCTGGCTGACTTACACAGGAAACGGCCGAAACATGGCCCTTATAACGACGCGCCATTATTGAAGTGTGCGTTGAAAAACGGTATGGCGATCACGCGTCGATGCACGTCGCTGACTGAACATTTCATTATGCCGCCTGCCCAATGACGACCCCTCCCAGCGCGCTGATACCGACTACCACCAAGGGTGGCGCCCGCCAGACGGTCAGCAGGACGAAACCGACCAGCACGATCCCGAAATCCGCCGCCGACCTGACCGCGCTCGTCCAGACCGGTGTATAGAGCGCCGCCCCCAGCAGGCCCACGACCGCTGCGTTGACGCCGCGCATCGTCGCGTGAACGGCCCGCTGGCTGCGAAAGGTGTCCCAGAAGGGCAAAGCTCCGATCAGGACCAGGATGCCCGGCAGAAAGATGCCGAAAAGACCGAAAGCGGCACCGGCAACACCGTGGGGAGATTGCCCGACGACCGCGCCGAGATAGGCCGCGAACGTGAAAAGCGGCCCCGGAACCGCCTGTGCCGCGCCATAACCGGCGAGAAAGGTGTCGTCGCTGACCCAGCCCGATGTCACGAAAGCCTCGTGCAGCAAGGGCAGCACGACATGACCGCCACCGAACACGAGCGCGCCTGACCGGTAGAAGGCGTCGAACAGGGAAACGCCCTCTGGTGCGCCATGGCAGGCGAGAACGGGCAGACCGAAGAGCAACGCCAGAAAGAGAGCCAGTGCGACGATCCCTGCACGATGCGATACGGGCACTGTAATATGCTCGCCATCTGACGTCTGCACAGAGCGGCAAAGCCACAAGCCGGCGAGGCCCCCGAGAACGATGGCCGCGATCTGGGCAAGCGGTGAGATGGCGAACAGAACGATGAGCGCGGCCGTGACCGCGATCGAAGCTCGCGTCCGGTCCGGACACAGCGTGCGCGCCATGCCCCATACGGCCTGTGCGACGATGGCGACGGCGACGAGTTTCAGTCCATGCAGAAGGCCTGCACCAGTCGGGCCGGCAAGCGCGTTCGCGCCATAGGCGAAGAGGACCAGTATAAGTGCCGAAGGCAGGGTGAACCCCGCCCACGCCGCAAGACCGCCTGCATAACCGGCCCGCATCAGGCCAATGGAAAATCCCACCTGGCTGCTCGCGGGACCGGGCAGGAACTGACACAGCCCGACGAGATCGGCATAGGCGCGCTCATTGAGCCACCGGCGTCGGACGACGAATTCGTCCCGGAAATACCCGATATGCGCGATCGGCCCGCCGAAGCAGGTGACGCCCAGCCTGAGAAAGATGAGGAGCACCTCAAGAGCCGACCCCGGTCTTTCTGGTCCCACGCCACGCGGCACGATCGTCATTGGGTCGTTACTTTCTTATTTTCCCGTTCGACAGGAGACAATTCCCATGAACCGGCATTCATGTGGAGCTGCTGATGACAACAAAAAATCATCACTTCTGGCTTGTTGGCGGCCCAGCATCACGGTGTGCCCAGTCATACAATCAGACAGGATACTGACCGCCTCACTGACGGAGCAAGAAACACTGCGGCAACATGCGCCCGAGAACTTTGTCCTTCAGGACGAACTGATGAAAAAGCGCCGCCGCGCCATGGCCTGTCGCAAAGCCCATGATCAGCCAGGCGTTCCACTCATGCAGCGTGTGAAGCCACGTCACGGTTTCCGCCGGGAACCGTGCAAACGGGGATGGGATCAGAAGGCCGAAAAAACTCATCGTCTGCCCGGCACCCCATCGCCAGAAGTAGCCCAGCAAAATTTCCGCCAGAAGCAGCCCATAGAGTGTGTACTCCGCCCCGAGAGCGCATACCCGGTCCACTGGACGGAGAAGGTCCGACAGATGCCGGCCTTTCGTCAGACGCCAGACTATGCGGAACGCCATGATCACCGTCAGCAGGATACCGACGGTCAGATGCGCGACGACCATCAGATGATGGACGGGTTTTGCCGGCCAGTTCCAGGTTTCGCCAAGAGCAAACTGAAGCAGCACCAGAAAGGCGGTGGTCCAGTGAAGGACGATCGTCGGCCTGTCGTAGCGCAGGGTGTCGGTAATGTCCGGCGTTGAACAAGGCATATGCGTCTCGGTGAAAAGGAACCCTGAATTCACTTCCATATCATGCTTACCTGACAGGATTCTGAACAGAGAATATTTTACGAAAATATAAATACTATTGAAAATAGCTCGCAATATCAGAATAAAATGCCTATTGCCGTGGCAAAAACAGGGGCCTAAATCTGGTTTGTATTTATCAGAAGCAACAGGTCACCTTATGTCGCGTCTCCATCCTCTGGCCGAACGCCATGCCGTCGAGAAACTGGGGTGGCTGCGCGCGGCCGTTCTCGGCGCCAATGACGGAACGCTGTCGACCGGCAGCCTCATCGTCGGCGTTGCCAGCTCTCATGCGACACGCGGCAGCATTCTCATCGCGGGACTATCCGCGCTTGTCGCGGGCGCCCTGTCCATGGCGGCTGGCGAGTATGTCTCGGTCAGTTCCCAGGCCGATTCCGAACATGCCGACATCGCCCGCGAAAAACAGGAGCTGGCCACGGACTGGGAGGGGGAGGTCGCCGAACTGGCCGGGATCTATCAGAAAAGAGGACTGGATGGAGACCTCTCACACGAGGTCGCCGTCGCCCTTATGAAACATGATGCGCTCGGTGCTCATGCCAGGGATGAACTGGGTCTGTCCGAGGCCACAGCGGCAAGACCCATACAGGCGGCATTCGCCTCGGCAACCGCCTTTTCGTCCGGAGCCTTGCTGCCCGTACTGGCAGCTGTTCTGACCCCTG
Source organism: Gluconobacter oxydans (assembly GCF_006539685.1). Classification (GTDB taxonomy): domain Bacteria; phylum Pseudomonadota; class Alphaproteobacteria; order Acetobacterales; family Acetobacteraceae; genus Gluconobacter; species Gluconobacter oxydans. The sequence continues at coordinate 3,916 of NZ_BJNM01000053.1, read as the reverse complement.
TCGCGTGGGTATCCTGGGGCGTGTCCCTGACCTCGGTCGTGGTTCTCGCCGTTTTGGGCGTCGTCGGCGCGCTTGCCGGCGGCGCGGCGCCTCTGCGGCCAGCACTGCGTGTGACGTTCTGGGGTATTGTTGCGATGATCGTCACGGGCGGAATCGGCCGCCTGTTCGGCGTGTGACACCGTATTCCAGGTTTTGAACGAGGCATGTCCTCGGTAGTGTTGACTTCATCCAACATATCCGTTATCGTCGATTTATGGATACAGAATCTGCCCTCGCTGCCCTGAGCGCTCTGTCGCAGTCCACGCGACTGGAGATCTTCCGCCTGCTGGTGCGCCACGAACCGGACGGACTACCCGCCGGAGACGTCGCGCGGCATCTCGATGTCCCGCAAAACACGATCTCGGCCCATCTCGCCACCCTGACCCGCGCCGGGCTGCTGACCTCGCAACGCCATAGCCGGCTGATCGTCTATCGCGCCTGTCTTCCGCGCCTGCGCGACCTGATGCTCTTCCTCGTCACGGACTGCTGCGCGGGCAGTCCCGAACTCTGCGCGCCCCTGGTCGCGAGCCTGTCCTCCTGCTGTCCGTCCCCGGAATCCTGCTCATGACCATCATGATCTACCACAACCCGGCCTGCGGCACGTCGCGCAACGTGCTGGCACTGATCCGCAATGCCGGGATCGAGCCCACGACCATCGAATATCTGAAAACGCCTCCCGGCCGTGCGGAACTGGTCGATCTGATCGCCCGTATGGGCGTTCCGGTGCGGTCGGTCCTGCGGGAAAAGGGCACGCCCTTTCACGAACTCGGCCTCGATAATCCGGCCCTGAGCGATGACGCGCTGATCGACGCCATGATCGCACACTCAATCCTGATGAACCGGCCGATTGTCGTCACCCCACTCGGTGTTGCGCTCTGCCGTCCGTCCGAAACGGTGCTGAGTATTCTTCCTTCTCCGCAGCGGGCCGCATTCGTCAAAGAGGACGGCGAGAAGATCGTCGATGAATCCGGCAAACGGATTGTCTGATGCTGGCGCTTCTGATTTTTGTTGTCACGCTGGTTTTTGTCATCTGGCAGCCTCGGGGGCTGGGCATCGGCTGGAGCGCCATGGCGGGTGCCGCCGCGGCCCTGGCATCTGGCGTGATCCACTGGCATGACATTCCTGTCGTCTGGCACATCGTCTGGGACGCGACCTTCACCTTTATCGCGCTGATCGTCATCTCGCTGTTGCTGGATGAGGCAGGGTTCTTCCATTGGGCCGCCCTGCACGTCGTGCGCTGGGGCAAAGGGCGAGGCCGGACGCTATTCCCGCTGATCGTGGTGCTGGGAGCGGCCATTGCGGCGGTTTTCGCCAATGATGGTGCGGCCCTGCTGCTGACGCCCATCGTCATCGCCATCCTCACGCAGCTTCGCCTCAGTCCTGCTGCGGCGCTGGCCTTTATTATCGCCACTGGCTTCGTCGCGGATACCACCAGCCTGCCGCTTGTCATCTCCAATCTGGTGAACATCGTTAGCGCCAATTTCTTTGGCATTGCGTTCGATCGCTATGCCGCGATCATGGTCCCTGTCGATCTGGTGGCGCTGGGCGCGACGCTGGCTGTGCTTTGGCTGCGGTATCGGCGGCAGGTGCCTGCGACCTATCCCGTCGCCGAACTTCCGGCACCTGCGACCGCCATTCGTGACCACAATGTATTCCGGACGGCATTTCCGCTGCTGGCGCTCGTTCTGGCAGCCTATTTCCTGACAGCGCCGTTTCATATCCCGGTCTGTGTCGTGGCCTGTCTGGCCGCCGGAATCCTGTTGCTCGTCGCCGGATATGGCCGGGTGATTCCAGTTCGCAAGGTGCTGCGGGGCGCCCCGTGGCAGATCGTGATCTTCTCCCTGGGCATGTATCTGGTGGTCTATGGGCTGCGCAATGCCGGACTGACCGACTACCTTGCGACCGCACTGGTCTGGCTCGGTCATCAGGGACCGTTCACCGCCACGCTTGGCACCGGCTTTCTGGCGGCCCTGCTGTCCTCGGTCATGAACAACATGCCGAGCGTGCTGGTCGGGGCGCTGGCGATCGAGCAGGCACACGACCTCACACCGCTGACCCATGACCTGATGATCTATGCCAACATCATCGGCTGCGACCTCGGGCCGAAATTCACGCCGATTGGTAGTCTCGCAACACTGCTGTGGCTGCATGTGCTGGCATCCAAGAACCACCGGGTCACATGGGGACAGTATATGAAGGTCGGACTGGCGATTACGCCGCCCGTCCTGCTGGCAACACTCGCGGCGTTGGCCCTATGGCTGCCCCGGATCAGTCACCCGTAATACACGACAGGACCGATATATATATGACCGAACCTGAGCTGCCAGCCTTGCATCCGGAGTATCTCGAACGGGTCGATCTCGCGCGGCTGGAACCGCAACCGCGTGTGGATCATCCGCCGCGTATCCTTCTGCTCTACGGCTCTTTACGCCCCCGATCTTTCAGCCGGTTGCTGGTGCTTGAGGCGGAACGCATCCTGAAGGTGCTGGGGGCCGAGACACGGGTGTTCGACCCGACCGGCCTGCCGGTAGCGGATTCCGTGCCCGCAACTCACCCGAAAGTGCAGGAACTGCGGGATCTCTCGATCTGGTCGGAAGGCCAGGTCTGGTGCAGCCCCGAACGGCACGGTAACATAACCGCTGTGTTCAAAAACCAGATCGACTGGCTGCCATTGTCCGAAGGCTCGATCCGTCCGACGCAGGGCCGCACGCTGGCGGTGATGCAGGTCTCAGGCGGATCGCAAAGCTTCAATTCCGTCAATGCCCTGCGGGTTCTGGGCCGATGGATGCGGATGTTCACCATCCCCAACCAATCCAGCGTGCCGATGGCCTATACGCAGTTCGGTGACGATGACCGCATGAAGCCGTCCCCCCTCTATGACCGGATGGTAGATGTCATGGAGGAACTGATGAAGTTCACATGGCTGCTGCGCGACCGGGCCGACTACCTCGTGGACCGCTATAGCGAACGAAAGACGGAATTCCGTCTCCCGGAAAGCCTGTGAGCCGGGCAATGGCGGAACAGTTCGATGTCGTGATCGTGGGAGGCGGTCAGGCGGCACTCGCCGCGTCGTATTTTCTACGACGGACTGGACTGCGTTACGTCATTCTTGATAACGGGACGTAGGCGGGTGGTGCATGGGTGCATGGCTGGGATTCCCTGCATCTGTTCTCGCCCGCGTCCTACAGTTCGCTGCCCGGCTGGCCGATGCCCGACACGCCCGATGGCAGCTACCCGACCCGTGACGAGGTGTTGGACTATCTGCACCGCTACGAGGCGCGCTATGCGCCGCCGATCCGCCGTCCGGTCATGGTCGAGTGTGTGGAGCGCGCGAACGGAAAACTTCTGACTGTCAGAACCAGCGCGGGTGATTTTCTTGGCCGTGCGGTTATCGGGGCGACCGGTATGTGGTCAGCCCCTTTGTTCCCGATGTCGCGGGGCGTGACCTCTTCGGCGGGACGCAACTCCATTCCAGCCATTACCGGAATGCCGCGCCCTTTGCCGGCCGACGTGTGCTGGTGGTGGGTGGGGGCAACTCCGGGGCACAGATTATGGCGGAGCTGTCGCTTGTCGCTCAGGCAACATGGGTCACGCTGCATGATCCCATCTTTCTGCCCGATGACGTGGACGGACGGGTCCTGTTCGAGCGGGCGACCGCTCGCGTTCTCGGCGGCCCGTCGGCCATGCCCACCAGCGGCTTTGGCGATATCGTCATGGTCCCACCTGTGCGCGCCGCCAGGGAGCGAGGCGTGCTCCACGCGGTGCGCCCGTTTGTACGTGTGACGGCGACGGGCGTCGTCTGGCCCGACGGGCGGGAAGAAGCCATCGATAGGATCATCTGGTGTACCGGCTTCCGACCCGCGCTCGGTGTATTTGG
>NZ_BJNM01000052.1 GCF_006539685.1 Gluconobacter oxydans | reverse complement strand
TACGGCCTCAAGTGTTTGGGCAGACACCGCATATCGCTCGAAAGCCAATGAGGACTTCATGGACAAAGAGGGTTTCGTCTCGAAAATTCACAGGAAAAAGCCGTATCTCAAGCCTATGCCTCGCCATATTCAGCGGTCCAATGCAGGGAAATCAGTGATCCGCTCGCGCGTCGAGCATGTCTTTGCCGATCAGAAATCGCAGATGGGTCTGTTCGTCCGAACCGTGGGTATTACCCGGGCCAACATGAGGATCGGGCTGGCCAATATTGTCTACAACATGCGCCGCTTCCTCTTCCTCGAGAGGTTGAACGCGAGCGCGTAGCCATCCCACTGGCGATAGCCCGCGATCCGCTCAAAACGCAGAGCGAAAACGAACCCCGGAAACCCTCAATCAAATCACCAAAAAACTAAAATCACGAACCAAACACATCAATCAAGGGTTCTTCGATCCCTCCAGGTCAAAAGTGACCCAAAGCACCGTCAATCAAATCGACAAAACCCAGAAATCACGGGTCACGCACATCAATTGACGGTTCTTCGATCCCTCCAGCTGGATTTCTTTGATATTGAAGAGCGTCTTGCTCACTCAGACGGAACGGTGATGATACAGGGTTGCTGAGTTTTTTCCTGTCCCGTTTCTGCTTTCCGACAAGCGGCAATCCTGTCTCTATTCGCCGCCGCCAGTTGGCTTGCCTGAAGAACCTGCTGCCACCCTTGGGGATTATCAACCGCCATCATCATAGACCCCGAATGCCAGCGATCTTCTTCCCCAACGATAAAGGACGCCACCCGCGTTCCAACAGACGACGGTAAACGCGACGCTAAAACTGGGGACACTCCAACTCCCACAATGAGGCATACCAATCCAACACCCAGTAACCACCAGCTCTGCTGCTCCTGATGCCTGGACTGACCAATAATAGACGCCAGCGCCTGACGCTCTTCCCGAACCTCATTCATCGCCTTCTGAAAGGCTGTCTGCATTTCCTGACTGGCGGAGAGGCCTGCCTGACGGATCCCCTGACCATAGGCCTGTGGCGTCATTTTCAGCGTGGGGTTGGTCTCAATCGCTTGCATCTGCATGCCGACCACATTCATAGCCTTCACGACACGGGCCAGATCCTCTGTGTAATCCGGAGGCCGATTGTCCCACCATGCCTGCGGCAACGCTTCCACGCTGCGCCGGAGTACCGTCATTTCAGCGCACAGATCCTCGAACGCACGTGCTGCTGGATCTGTCTCAGACATCAGACATCCTCCCACGGATTGAAAAAACGCACACCGACCTCACGACCGATGGCCCCCAGAAGCGATCCCAGCCGAACGGCCGCTTCTTTTTTCTGCATGTCCTCTCCAGTCACCTCGCTGAAATCAGACAACCCGTTCTAGCCCCAGATGTGTCACAAACGGATCAAAGTCCCGGTCACTGTAAAGGAGCCGATACCCGCTTACGATACATCGTGTGGCAATCAGGGTATCAATGGTTTTCCGGATGGTGATGCCTCTGGCACGCAGGTCACGGAAATATCGTGCTGCCTCGATCATGACATCACGCCCCCCGATCTCCACCAGATCCAGAGCGCCAAGCAGTCTCCGCGCCTTGTTGAAATCCCGTTCGCTCGCAAATCCCTGAAGAACTTCCGTCATCATCAGATCCCCAATGGCGACCAGTTCCTCTCCCAGCAACCGGTCCAGAGCATCAACCTGTGGCGTCACCGTACCCCTGAAAAAATCGATCCAGACCGATGAATCGACCAGAATCATACGTCGGAACGCATGGCGTCGAGATCACCCCGCCACTCCAGCCTGCCCTTCATGGAACGCAGTTGCCGCTGCTGATTCAACTTGATCAGCGTCCGCAATCCGAGTTCGACGGCTTCTTTCTTGGTTTTGACGCCAGACGCCTTCAGCGCATCTGTCATGAGGGTATCGTCAATAATGATGTTGGTTCGCATGATGTGTATCTCCAGTGAAAATTATACACATCAACATATCCTCTCTCAAGCAGATTACATCCCCATATCCATACCGCGCGACCTGGACCGCGACAGGGACTGCTCCCGCTGATGAGGATGCAGCCCGTGATCGAGCGTCGATCCCTTCCTGATGCCCAGCTCGCGGCTTTTCTCCCGCAGGATGGACTCAAGCTGCGCATCCCGCTTCAATTCCTTGAGCGCCACACCCTGCTGCTCGCGGCTCAGCCCGTCCCAGGTCTTCACAAACCGCGCCGCCCGCAGATCCGGACTCTTCCGCACCCTGTCCTCATGCTCCAGCCCCTCGACCAGTTTGCGCGCCCGTGCCGGACCTTCCAGACCATACAGCGCCTGCCGGATCTCCGGCTGATGCTTCAGCGCCGCTCGCAGATCCACCTCACCGCCACGCCGGACCCGCTCCAGATCCCGCCCGGCTTCAAAAAGCGCCTTCTTCTGGTGCTCCAGCACCGGCAGCTCCTGACGCACCATGCGCTCGGCATCCACCCAGGCCCGCGCATACTGCTCCACCGCCTGCTGAAGCGGATCACCACCCGGCACAAACCCGCCCAGCCCGGCCGGCACCTGCGCGCGCTGCACACGCGGCAGCCGCAACCCGGCAAAGGGCGAGACGGGAGCTTCACGCTCAACCCCACTTTCCCCCTTCCCGGCCCCGGCATCCATCCCGGCCGACACGTCTTTGTCCACCGTCCGCCCACGCCCCCGCACGGACAGGTCCAGCCCGTCGAACATCCCGCGTTTCTGCTGTGCCGACGCAGGCTCTGGCATAGGCACACCTTCGGCCTGCCTGTCCTGCCGGGGGCCAGAGGCGGCCTTCTCACGCTCCACCACGATCTCGCTCTCGGGAACATGCAGCCCGCGCCGCCGCGCAAATCCGGCATCCTGATCCCGGACATGCGGGTAATCCAGCGTGGTATCCTTCAGCCGCTCGCGCGACAGCTGCTTCACCAGCCCGTCAAGGTCGCCCACATCATCCCGGCCCCAATGGACGGACACGCTCTCCCGATGCCGCGATAGCGCCACATAGGCCCCGTGCCGATCCATGCTCCCCGTCGCCAGCACATGCGCCCGATCCACCGTCACACCCTGCGATTTATGGATGGTGGCCGCATAGCCATGATCCAGCGCGTCATACTCCCACATCCGCACGGACACGATCCGGCCAGTCCCAACGCCATCCGGACCATCAAGCTGCACAGAAAGCATGATCCGATCTTCATCCATGCCATACAGCCCACGCACCGTGCCCAGCGTGCCGTTCTTTACCCCCAGGTCCCGATCATTACGCAGGAAATACACCCTGTCCTCATGCGCAAAACGCCTCTCCCCCTGAACCGTCATCACCGACAGTTCGACATCAGCGTCCAGCTCACCCGCCTCCCGCCGGATCTCGCGTGCCGCCTCGTTCAGCGCCCGCACATCGACACGCCGATGCGCCAGCATGATCTGGCTGTCTTCTGGCGCGGCCTGCCGGGCTTCCTCCCACCCGGCCACCACCCCGGCGCGCGCCTCTTCCAGCGTGTCATGTCCGCGCACCAGGCCAGCCGCCTCATAGCGTCCCAGCGCCCTATCCGTCCGCCCGGTCGCAAGCTCTTTCGTGGCCGCCTGCTGCCAGCCTTCACGCTGCCGGCGCACCGTCGTGATCTCCACCGACCCCACCCGCTCGGCCACCGCCCGGAACGCACCACCGGCCTCGATCGCCTGCAACTGCTCGGAATCACCTACCAGCACCACCTTGGCCCCAGCACTGCGCGCGGCCAACAGCACCCGCTCCATCTGCCGTGACCCCACCATGCCGGCCTCGTCCACCACCAGCACGTCCCCGCGCTCCAGCAGGTCGAACCCACGCGCCCACGCACGCTCCAGGGAGGCCAGCGTCCGGCTTTCGATCCCGGCCCCCGCTTCCAGACCTTCCGCCGCGATCCCCGACAGCGCCGCCCCGCGCACCCGGTACCCGGCCTCTTCCCATGCCGCGCGAGCAACACCCAGCATGGTGCTCTTCCCCGTCCCGGCATAGCCGACCACCACGGACAGGTCGCGGGACTTCGTGACCTCGCCCACCGCCAGCGCCTGTTCGTCCCCAAGCCCGTCCCGCGCCATCGCCGCCCGACGCACCGCCAGCGGCACCGCATGCCCCTGAGACTGCCCCATCGCGAGCGACGCTTCTTCCAGACGCTGCTCGACCCCGATCATCGCGCGCGTGGAAAACCGCTCCCGCCCATGCCCGTCTTTCCCGAGCGCGACCAGCTCCGGACATGCCTCCACCCGAACCATGACAGCACTGAACTGTTCTGCATCTGCCGTATGCCGGTCCACGAACCGCGCCAGGTCCTGACGGGTGAATGTGCTCTGCTGTCGGGTCAGCGCCTCCAGCGCCACATGCGGCTCGGCCAGCAACCTCTCGCCATTGCGTCGCGCGATCTCCAGATGGCCAGCTACCCGCTCCGCGTCCTCGCCCCGCTCTTCCCGACGCATGCCGGCCGGACCGATCTTGTTCTGCGGCTCAAGATCGATCCCCTGTGCCACGAACGACCGATGATCGATCCGCACATCCAGGTCCAGTTCAGCCAGCCGTTCATTGGCGAGCGACGCCCATCGCCCCCGCCATGTCAGCAGGAGTTCTTTGTCATTCCACGAGCGTTCTTTCGCACCAAACCCGTTCTCGTCCACAGACCGCGTGGACAGCATCACATGGGCATGGGGCTTCGCCAGTCCATCTTCGCCAATATCCCAATGCACATTGAGATCGGCCACCATGCCGCGTTCCACGAACTGCTCCCGCACGAAATCCCGTGCCAGCGTGATCCCCTGCGCCTGGGTCATATCACGCGGGAGTGCAAACTCCACCTCACGGGCAAGCTGGGCATCCTTGCGCTTCTCGATTGCCTCGACCTCGTTCCATAGGGTCGCACGATCAAGAAACCGTTCCGGCGCGCCATCGGGCAGCAGGATCTCGGAATGCACCACGCCGCTCTTGTTGGAAAAGTCATGGTCGCGATCTAGCCGCAAATCATGCAGGCGGGACGCTGCACGATAGGCTGCCGCCGCCACGGCGCTCCGGCCGGTGGCACGGCTGATGACCTTTGCATGCAGGTGATAGATCGCCATGAGCACGATCCTATCACATCCCTTAAGCGCACGTCACGAAGTGACGTATAAGCGCGCACTCACATTTTACTGCGCCATAAAGGTTGACTTGTCTGGATGAGTGACGCGGTTCTCGCCTGTATGGTAGAGTATGGCACAGACCAGCAGGACAGGGGACCGGAAATGCGCAGGCCACGGGACATTGATGCGGAACTGAAGGCGCTTCAGGAAAAGGCGAAGCAGCTTAAGGCGCAAAGAACCATCCAGCTCGGTGAACTGGTCGAGGCGACGGGAGCCGATACCCTGTCGATCGAGGCGCTGGCCGGTGTACTGCTTGCGGCTATCGAGCAGGCGGACGGCAAACCCGAAGCCGTCGCGAGGTGGACCGAACGGGGGACGGCGTTCTTTCAGGCCGGCGGAAAAAAGAGCGGCCGGAAAGGAAATGGACACGATCAGAACGGAGCTTCTGGCGCTTGAAAGACGGATCAGGAGGCAGGCGGCCCTGATCCATCGCCATCAGGCACGAAAGGCACGGAACGACATGCGCGACTGGGCGAAGGCGCGACGGGAACGCACCCATCATCTGATCGAACTGGGCGGCCTGGTCCAGAAGGCAGGACTGGTCGATCTGACAGATGACGACCGCGCCACCCTGCTCGGGGCCTTCCTGGAGATTGCGGGGCAGCTTCGGGATGGCAGGAATACCGCTTCAGGCGACCTGAAAACACGCTGGAGACGCGCGGGGCTTCATGCCTTCGATGCCGAAAAAGAGCATGCAGAAAGGAAAGAACAGCCATGACGGATAACCTGCCAGACAGACAGGAAGAGCCGGACAATCCTGATGCGGATGAGCGCATGTTTCATGCCTGCTTCTCCATACTCGGAGAGTTCGTGGAACAGGAACTCGGCACAACCTCGCAGGGTTACGATAAAGAGCAGAGCCGTTTGTATCGCGGCTACCGTTTGCACAGTGCCAATGACCGGGACAAGGCGGCGATCGACCTCTGGCTCTGGTACCGTGACGATCTGCCAGGGGAAACCGCTCTGTGCGATCGCAACATCGCCGCTATGACACCAGATAACCCGGTTGATCACGAACAGATCTTACAGAATCTCAAGGACCAGAAATTGCGCAACTTGATCAACATCCGCCGACAGCTCTGGATATGATCAGGAGAGTTATCTTGAAAAAGCGTATACTGACTTTCACTGCCCTGCCGCTTCTCCTCCTCCCGGCATCAGGCTTTGCCCGGAACACAGGAGACTGGCTGCCTCAGTCAGGCGTTAAATCTCCCTATGCCCCCCTGTCGGTACCAACAACGCTCAAACCCGTGCAGGACTCTCTGGCCAATCTGTTGACCAAAGGCTACCGGATTACGACTACAGCGGATTATGGCGGCTCAGAAGCCCTCTTCACGCTGACCCGGCAGAAACAGACCTTACTCTGCGTTTTGACGGCCCCAACTCCGGGAACAGATCAGAATGTTCCGACATCACGCTGCTGGTCCCTGAATTAAAGTTCGCAAAAGTCTACAGGCCTGACGGATTGGAAAAATATCAGAAACCGTGCCTTACGCAACGTTCCTTGGCCGACCGCCTTTAGCACCATTCCGGCGTGCCGCTGCCGTCTTTGCAGGGCTGGCGGATGATCCGCCTACGCGTCCCATCTGTGCTGCCATCCAGCTTCGGGAACCGTAGATACCGTGGATCAGACCTTCGACCAGAACATCGGCATCGAGACGGGGCCAGTGAAGGCCATTACCCAGCGGGGTGATCTCGATCTCGGCTAGATCATTCAGGGAAGCATCCTGCAAATCCTGTAACAGATCCACCGGTACGCTCATTTCAACACCGTTGGAGAGCGTGACATGAAGAGCGCGGCGCGCACGGATCAACCGTGCGGAGACCGCATGAGGAACTGTCGCTCTATGAAGCGCGTCTGCTTCACGAGCAGCCTGATAGTTCACGTTATTCGCCATGTAG
>NZ_BJNM01000051.1 GCF_006539685.1 Gluconobacter oxydans | reverse complement strand
GAGACTTGGAATGACCGCCAGAGCGGCGAACGCCGTGAGCGCACCGAATGGCACCGTGTCGTCATTTTCAATGAGCGTCTGGGGGACGTCGCAGATCGGTTCCTCCGTAAAGGTCGCAAGGTCTATCTCGAAGGCGAACTCCGCACCCGCAAGTGGACCGGTCAGGACGGTCAGGAGCACTACACGACAGAAGTTGTCGTTGACCGGTTCAAGGGTGAACTGGTTCTGCTGGATAGCAACCGCGGAAGCGAAGGAGGCGGCTGGGGCCAGTCGGATGAGGAACGGGACGATCAGGCGCCATTCTAAGGTACGCAGTTCACTACACGGTCCTGCCAAAGGACCGTCCCCGTTCACTCTCCTCACAGGAACCGGCGCTATGACCACCGAAGAGACTTTTCCATGATGCTGCCGACACTGCCTCCCAGACCTCCCACTTCAACGCAGCACACAACCGAGCGCGTGAAGCTTTTCGCGAGCGGCTGCCAGAGCCTTGCGCTGGCAATCCTCGGGGCGGGGATTGTGGCTCCGCTCTTCACGGGAGCGGCCGTTCCAATGTGGCAGCGTCTGGCAGCCGCGCTCGCCGCCGCCGCTTTTGAAATTGCCGCGTGGACGCTTCTGGGCTATATTCCGAACACTGAGGTCACGCCAACGGAGACCGAACATGATGAATGAGTTTTTCCCAAACCTGCTGATGATGCTCGCCGCGTTCGCAGGTGGCTGCGCTCTTTTCGGCTGGATTGCTAGCCGGTTACTCCCGACCGCCAGCCCACGACAGAAACGGCATAGTCCTTCCTGACAAAACGACACAGGCGGCCTCCGGGCCGCTTTTTTTTGTCCGCTCGTTTAGTTCAATCAGGCGGACGCGCCTCGCCGGCGCGAGTTTTGATGCCCCCAGTGCTCGCCCCCCACAGGGGGGCTGCGCCAGGACAGAGAAAAAGACTAGACTGGCCCCATGTCACGACAAACAGTCATCCGCGTCGGTGCGCTGAGCATCCAGATCGCCATCCTTCTCCTGATCTGGCAGGGCTTTCTGCATCCCATCAGGGGAGGTCTGCTCGTGCTTGCTGTCGGGTTTGTAGCGTTCTTCTTCACACGGGACTCTTCAGGCAGAAATCAGGGCCATAGGTAGAAAAAGCAAAAGAAGGGACAGGGCGGCCCTGAAGGGTTCGTTCACTCTATCTCACTAGGCTCCTGCGTCGCCAAGTTCGACCGAGCCACAGGGTCCAGCCGCCCTCAACCGGGCGTCTGGACCCTGCGTCTCGGCCCTTCCGGGTAACGGTTCACCCGCATTCTTTCCTCTGAGCGAACGGTCTCGGACTGGGTGATCGGTTCGTGAGACGGCTCCTCGTCCCTCCCGAACGGTCCTGAAGGACCGCCCGGGAGGGCCGTTCCACGACAGCGTCCTCGCATCCAGCATTCAGTCTGACAGTCGCCGTGCCAGTCCGTAAAGCCTCTCCGCGACCCTCGGCGGCAGGTGTCAGGCCCGCATCTGCTGCAGGGCCGCACGCGACCCCGCATCAGCCGCAAGCCTGCCCCCCTTGCTCAGGACGCTCCGGGCTTGACGGCCTGTCCCGTCGCCCGTCTTGGCCGGTGGCAGGATGGGCTCAGGAAAACGCCACCTCCCTTCCACTCTCGTCGCCGTCAGTGTGCTCGCCGCACGGGCAGGATGGGTCTAGGAAAACGACAGGTATTCATGAAGTAATCAAGTAATTTTTTTACTTGTCATTCAAAAATAAATCGCGCTTTATGGCGGTTTTCTGGGTCTTTTCTCTTGCAGGAAAAAGCCAAAAAGGCTATCTTTTACTTGTCGAGAGGGATTGGCCCTCAAGACAAAGCGCCCCGAACGGTGTTCGAGCACCGAACGGGACTTCGCTAGACTAGAAAGGGTAGTTTCATGTCCGACGCATCCAACACCATGTCCCAGAACGCTTCTCAGGGCAACTATTCCCCCGCCGCTGTCCGTCGCTTCAGTGAAGCCCAACGCCGCACCAAGGCTCTTGCCTCTCCGGGTCTGGCCGACATTCTCCGCCTCGTTCCGTCTGACGATCAGATGGCTAAAATCGTGCTGGCTTTCGGCGTTGAGGCCGGTGACGTTGACGAGCTGACCGGGGCAGGGTCCAACATGGTGCGCGAGCAATACGACCTGATGTTTCCCATCCTTGTGACCTATATCCGGGGCGAGCAGAATTTCAACGGTCTGCGGATGCACCTTGACCGCGTGGTGGATGGTCTCATCCGGTCTGCCTATGGTGCCGCAAACTTCTATGAAAACCGCCGCATGATCGCCAAGGATGCCGCAGACAGCTACGCCAACGGCGACCGCGACGAAGACCGCATGGGCGTGGATGGTGCAGATAACCGCGTGGACGGCCTGCGCCGCATCGCCGCCGAGAATGGCGCGAAGGCTTACGCGCTGTCCTGCGTCGCTTCCGGCGCATGTGCCGCCTATGAGGAACTGATGGGTCAGGCATGGAAGCCTTACACCCGCGACAATGGCCGCAGCCTCTCCCGTGACGTCGCCGCCGTTCAGGCCGACGCCATGGGCTTCTAAGTCAAGCCCGCCGCGCCCACAGGGCGCGGCCTCTTCCTGTCCCTTTGCACATCGAAGAGCGGCCGGCCCCGCCCGGTCGTGGAGCCTGTCCCATGTCTCACGCACTCGCCCAATATGTCCCCGACGCCAGCGCCAAGAGCCTCCCCCTGAGAAGGCTGGAGCATCTTGCGCGTGGCTTTGCCATCGCGGACGCCCTCATGACCTTTCTGGAAAATACCCGCTTTGATTCCAGCATCGAGAAGGCCGCAGAGGATGCGCGCGCCGCAGGTGCCACCCCCGAGGAGATCCGGGCCGCCTCGAACGGCCTCGCCTGATCGGCCTCGGCCAGGTCCACACACGCAAGAGGCGGTTCCCCTGGGAGCCGCCTTTTTTGTTGTCCGGTCAGACCGCGCCAAAATGGACACAACCGCGCAAGCGCGGCTGTGAAGTATATTGCGTCAGGGCTTCGCCCTGGCCCGGGTGTGCAAGAGTTCGCTCAGGACTTCGGCAGGATCGGCGGCGGGACAATCTGACACCATGACGCGCCCTTCGTGTCGAATGCTTGATGTTCCTCACAATAACGGCCTACACGCGCAGCATAGCCGTCATATGTGTAACCGGATGCAAAGCCGAGCCCTATCAGCATCGCCCCAGCCAGTGTCATCCGCACATAGGCGCGCCATCGCGCTTCCTTGTAGAACTGGCGCTCATGCGTCGGAATTTCCGTCCGCAGCTGGTCGAAAACTTCCTTGCGCAGCTCCGAGGTCACGCCAGAGACGATTCGCCCGAGGGTAGCCTGCAATTCGCGGTCTCGAAACAGTTCCTGTTTCTCGACATTCCGCGCCGCGACTTCCCCCAGCTTTTCGACCTGCTGACGGCTTTCGATGAACTGGTCCCGCAGGGTAGTCTGTTCCTGCTTCGCCATCTCGATGATGTCGCGGGCTTCTCCTCTGAAATCCTGCATTTCATAAGCGCACGATAGAACAACCTGCGCAAAGGCATCCATGCCTTTGCGTTGCGCTCTGATCCAGCGCCCCAGAGGGGAATGTTCATCAATGCCATCCAGTCGCGCGGCTTCTTCCATCAGCCGCCCCGCTTCGGCTAATCCGTCAAGCGTTGCCTTCTTTTCTGGTTCACTCATGTCCGGACCTCCGTATCATGCAGCGTAACTTTCTGAAGTCCCGCCCCGGTGCCGCGTTCAGTGGTCCAACGCCGAGCATGTGCTGCACGAATGACCAGCTGCATGCACATGAACGGCGTGGCTTCATGGATCAGGTCATTGGCAAGAGATTGGAAAAGCTCCCAGTCTTTGGACGAGAATAGCGACACATCCTGAGGAAAGGCGCGTTCGGGATTGTTCTTGTAAAGCGGTGAGGGGGTCGCGCCAAAATGACGCATCAGGGCCGCCGCATCTGCCGGGCTCGCCTCCACGTCAAATGCCGTCAGAGCCTCTGGAGGAAGATCGGGCTGATGGGCGTAGTGACTTTCATCGCCAAAGAAGATTGGGGTGTCCGGTGGAGCGCAGTCATCCCGAAGATCGAACGTCAACGAGACTGGATAGACTGTTGCCATGGGCCTGCCATGGATTTTCATGCGCGGACGGTAGTCTGCATAATGCAACATCCCGCGCTGCCCTGACTGATCCGCGATTACCAGAAATCCACAGCGGGTCGGCACGCTGTTTTTTCGAAGCGGCGGAAGCCGCTCCGTTCCATTGGGTTCCCACTCCCAGAACGATACCCCCACCGGAAACCGGATGGTGGAGAGGGAGCGGATGGTGACGCCGAGATCGGTCACATCAAGATGCTCAGCTTCCCCCACCGCATTGTAACAGACGAAGTGTTGCTCTCCGTCAGCGAGAAGGTCGAGAAATCTCCGGTTGCCAATCCCTCCAAAGGGATTAGCGCCTGTTTTCAGCCGGTCGAGCAGATCCGGCTCGGATTTGCGGCTCCGTCTCATGGCAGCCAGTCTTCGATGCCCGCATCCGAGATGTTTTCCTCGATTTTCTCCAGCCAGTTTTTGACAAGCCACTGACGCATCGGACCGAGGGGCGTTCCGTCCTGTCCCGGCTTACCCGCGGCGGCGTCATGGAAAGTCAGGCCACTCGCCAGCACTTCTTTCATGCAGGATAGCTTTGGAATCCGCAGGAATTCGGTTTCCATCCCCGCCACGTTCATAAGACGCTCATCGTTCATGATCGGGTTGAAAATAGTGTCCGGCTTATGCCCGGCCGGAACGGTCCATTCGTTGAGGACGATGATGCCACGGCGGGGCCGGAACTGGCCGCTGGCCCACAGCTTTTCAAGGTAGGCGATATCACCGGGCTGGGAGCCGCACATGAACAGGCCTGTGACCGGAACACCCACGGCATCCGCCGCACCGATGATGTCATCTTCGGCGGCCCATTCCTCCAAGGTTCTGTCACCACCCCCAATGTCGATTAGCAGAGATGATTTGCGCATCGCCGCTTCGTTGAAGCTGTTGGCAAACCACTCTTTCAGGTGGCCGGCTTCCTCGTTTGACGGGCAAGGAAGCCCGTGAGTTTTATAAATCTCCTTGAACAGGGAAATGCCGGGGTTACGAACATCTCCGTCCCCCAGAAGAAGAGGCCGCCCCTGAAAAATGGCTCGTTCCGCAAGCGGAGCGAGGCAAGTCGTTCCACCAAGATTTCCACGTCCAGCCTTGATCAGGGAGCGTAGTTCGAGAGACTTCGTAATCGCCTCATGCAGCTCAGGCGTTGAAAGGCGTTTTGGTTTTTCGGTCACATTGGATTCCTGACATTGAATGATCCGCCAGAGACGGCTCGATCATTTTCCCAGATCCCGTTGTGAGTGCAGACAGCGCAGGTAGGCGCGGATTAGCGTCCGATCTTCATTTTCAAAAGACAGAACATCGCTTTGAGAGGTTTACTCCGTTCGCGCGGGGGGATGACCTCAATCATGGGTAGGCAGGCGAGTGCCCATTCCCGGTCTCTGTCAAAGAAGGATCGGCGCGGCAGACCCGGCATCTGCTCGAAGTCGAGTTTGCCCTCGGGAGTTCGCCCAGAAGCATCAAGCGGCATGAGGGCTTCAAGTGGCAGATCCTTCGGCATTCCTGCGGGACGTGGACCAACATAGGGCGGTGGCAGAGGAGTATCCTGATCCTTGCCATAGCGTGGAGCCTGTTTTCTCATGACAACGAACTCGGCCACCTGCCCAATTTTCACGGCAGGAGCGGCCGCACGTTCTTCTGACGGGGCGGCTTCACTCCGTGCGTCTGAGGTCGTTTCAGGATACAGGACTGATCGACTGCGATCGCGAGCGTCCTGTAACTGATTTTTGCGCACGTCCGCATCGGCTTCCGCCATGCGACGATTCAGCGCGTCCCGTCCTTCAGCATCATGCTGCTTTTGTGCCTGAGAGGCTGCGCGGGCTGCGGCACGAGCTGCCAAAGCTGTGTTGCGGGCTTCTTCTTTTTGCCTTTGCATCGCACTGACAGCCTTGCGGACACGGTACCACGTACTGCGGACAGTCGCAGGCTTTGGCGGCTCTCCATTCACATTCGTAAGACCAGCGGATTCAGCTGCTTCGCTCATCTTCTGCCAGCGAACTTTCTTACCTGTGATGGCCTGCGACATCGCCTCGTAATTGTTCGTCATCCACTGAAAAAGCGGCGAATGCGCCCATGTTCCGCGCTGACAGCCCAGCAATGCGGTGAACATCGCACCATCGGTTCCCCCCACTGCCATCGCTGCACTCATGTCTGCGTCCTTCCTCGTTGAGCTACGCCTAGCATTATCCTCGCATCGTGTCAAAGATCGTGCCGTTATCGCTGCGCTGTCGTTCTAAGATCGAGGCAAGATCGTTGCAGGTTTTTTCTTTTTCCATATACAAATGCACCCTTTCGGGTGCGGTCCCTGCGGGACCATCAGGCAACCGGCTCAGGGGACGCCGTCCGATGCTCTTGAGAGGGTGCTTTCCGTCGTGCTGTAATTGCTGTATATCATGTCAAAGACAGCAATGATGTATGTCTAGCCCAGACGGGAGCCCGAGAATGCGTACCTTTTCAACCAGTGATCTGTCCCGGAAGTCGGGAGACATTATCGCCAGCGCGCTCCAGGGACCGATCGCCATCAGCCAGCGCGGAAAGCCTCGTCTGGTGGTGTTGAGTGTCGAGCAGTACGAGGCGCTCAGACAGTCGCAGCCCGACCGCCGCGTGTCTGGAGCTACAGCCGATATGCCCGCCGATCTGGCAGAGGATGTCGCGCAGGCGATTGATGCGTTCCTGTCTCCGGACAAGCGATGACCGTGAGCGCCGTGTTCGAGCCCGGTACGGTTCTGCACTACCCCTATCTGTGGCACTGGCAGGATGCACAGGGTGAGACAGAGGGGCGCAAGGACCGGCCAGTCGCCGTAGCCGTGCTGTTCGTCGGCCGGGATGGTCAGGACTATGTTCTGCTGCTGCCTCTCACCACGCAGAAGCCAGCGGAGGGACGACAGGCCATCGAGATCCCGGCAACAGAGAAGCCGCGTGCGGCGCTCGATCAGAACCGCAGTCAGTGGCTCATGCTGGATGAGTACAATCTCGATCCGGTCAAGGGCTCGTATTACCTTCGGCAGTCCGCCGTGACAGGGCAGTTCAGCAAGGCGTTCATGCAGACGGTTCTGGAGCAGTTTCGCAGCCTGTTCCCGCAGGCAAGGCGTGTGGCCCGTCATCCCTGACGCGTCCTGCTGACCCCCGCCGACCGCACTCACAACCCAGGATGGGAGAATGCCTCTTTCAGTAAGAAGGAGCTGACCATCCGTGTCTGACGTCGAAGACTTTACGCTGCCTCACCCCCTCAAGGGGCAGAGCCAGTTTGAACTGCTTGTCATGACCCGTCTTAACCAGTTCGGGGAAATGCTTGCCCAGATCCATCAGCTGGTCAGCCCGCCTGATACGCCACAGGAGGGAGAGGGCCTGCACGAGG
>NZ_BJNM01000050.1 GCF_006539685.1 Gluconobacter oxydans | reverse complement strand
AGGGCCTGTTAGGCCTTGAATGACAAAACGGGCTGCATAGCTGTTTATGATGCTGCCTGGTCCGTCTGGGAGCCTTTAATCGAGAAGGTCCGTCCGAAGGGCAAGACCCCACCGAAAAATCTTCGACGGACGATCTCCGCGATTTTCTGGCGTCATCAGAACGGCGCGAAATGGCGCGCCCTGCCATCTGAGTTTGGTCCCTGGTGGATTGCGGCACAGTTGTTCATTCGATGGTCGAAGCTTGATGTGTGGCAGCACCTCTTTGAAAAGGTAAGAGGCGCGGACCTGGAATTGGACATAGTCTTTCTCGATGGGACGACGATCCGTGCCCATCACAAGGCGGCCGGGGCCGCCAAAAAAGGGGATACAATGAACGCCGCAGAGATCGTGAGGCGCTTGGCCGCTCACGTGGAGGCTTTGGCACCAAGGTCTGCGTAGCCACGGATGGACATGGCTGGGCATGGCTGGGCATTGTCCTTCACACTGTCGCCCGGACAGGCACATGAACTGCCATCCGCTTATGCCCTGCTCGACGACCTGCCACACCCACCGACCTATGTCGTCTGTGATCGCGGATATGCTTCGCATAAATTCCATGAATATCTCTGGGACCGGGGATCTCGTCCTGTCATTCCGCCAAGGAAAAATGGTCCAGAAGTCGCCTGTCCCAAATGGGCTTACAGACACCGACGCCTGGAAGGTTCGAAGAACCCTTATTTGGTAAGGTTGGCTCGTATTTTTCGAGTTTTGGCGTACTGATTGATGGTTTCTGCGATGGCATCCGATCTGCGTTTTGAGCAGAGAGAAGGCTTCCTGCTCTGGATTGCTATGCTGTGGCACTGATCCGTTCCAGAAAGAGGAACTGAACCGCGCCGGGATTGGCGGAGACCTATTCACCTGAGAAGAAGGTCTGATGAGCAATTCTGTGAAGAAGTTTTCCCCTGAGGTTCGTGCCCGCGCGGTTCGACTGGTTCTGGAGCATGAGGGCGAACATCCGTCGCGTTGGACGGCTATGGTATCGATTGCTGGCAAGATTGGTTGTTCGGCGCATACGCTGAACGAATGGGTCAAGAAGGCAGAGGTTGAGACTGGTAAGCGGGCCGGCGTTCCGTCTGAGACTGCGGATCGGCTCAAGGCGCTGGAACGCGAGAACCGCGAGTTGCGGCAGGCTAACGAGATCCTGCGCAAGGCATCGGCGTATTTCGCCCAGGCGGAGCTCGACCGCCCCTTTCGGAAATGACAGCATTTGTCGATGAGCACCGCGCGGCATACGGGGTCGAGCCGATCTGCAAGATGCTGCAGATCGCCCTGTCAGCCTACTATGAGCGGTTGCGCAAACGACGCGAGCCAGGCCGAAGATCGGTTCGAGAACAGCGTGATGCCGAGTTGAAGCCGGAAATTCTGCGGGTTTTCTCGGAGCATTTCGGTGTCTATGGCGTGCGCAAGGTCTGGCGTCAGCTTCTTCGCGAGAACATCACGGCCGCTCGCTGCACTGTGGCCAGGCTCATGCGTGATCTCGGTCTGCAGAAAGGTGGTCTCCGTTTTCGGACAGAGGCGTAAGCTATAGACCGTCCTGAGAAAGGACAGGTTTATGAGCAAGCTTACATGGAAGAGGTATTCGGCCGAGTTCAAGGCGCGTGTTGCATTGGAGGCGAGCAGACGATTTCCGAATTGGCGTCGAAGTATGGTGTGCATCAGACGATGATTGCCTAGTGGAAGCGCCAGGCCATCGAGGCCATGGCGGCGACTTTCTCCCGTCAATCCGGCGTCCAATCTTCAGAACGTAATCCATTTACCCGAGTAAATTCCCGTATATTTCCGGTTATAACGACCAGTCCTTTGCTCCGGGCATGCCCCGCAATCATTAAGTCGTATGGTCCGATAACACATCCATGGGCTTCCAGATCAGCCCTAATTTCTGCTGTATGTGCTGCCGCATCATCGTCAAATGGCAAAACAGACAAACGCGCAGCAAAATGCTCTACCTCACGTCGGATTTTTGCCGGATTTTGAGATTTTTCCGCCCCATAGAGGAGTTCGTAAAGCACAACATCTGAAATACAGAGGGCCTCGGCGTTATCGTTGAAACGCTCGCGTAAGCCCTTTGGACGGTCACGCAAGACGCGGATACAAAAATTTGTATCGAGCAGATAACGTAGCATCAAAAGCTTTCGCGTTCCTGCATTGCAGGTTGATTGCGTTCAGGTAACTCAGTGCCGGAGGACGAAAAAAAATCATCCCATGCGGCATGCGCGGGCGCAATAATGCGTCGTACGCCATCGGGAATGATCACGACGTCCTTCAGACTAAGGTCAAAGGCAACAGCCTTGGGAAGCCGTACAGCCTGAGAACGGTTGGAAAGAAAGAGAGTTGTGCGGGTAAGCATGGCATCCTCCATATGGGATATACTGAACGTATATCCATAAATTGATCTGATACCAACAAAATTCGTTCAGCTTTAAATTCGACTATTTTCCGTCCCTACCCCTGAAACCAACGTCCATAACGAACATCAAAATATACGACGGCTTTTTATCTTTTTCCGTCGAGATCAGACCTGCCCCTCTTCTCCCGAAGAAGATTAACCATAGTATGTTTCATACTCCTTAAGATTCATTCCAATCCGATAGGGCCCTTCGAACAGATCCCCGAGGGCCAGACGCCGTCGCAACGTCAGACGGCGTTGCGCCAGGTGATACATCCGGTCGTGCAGCAGATGGCAGCGCTGACAGAGCGCACGCAGATTGCGCCACCGGTTGCTGGTGGGGTCGTGATTCAGATGAGCCGCTGCCAGTACCACTTTCGTCTGTCGCATCTGCAGATGCTCAATCAGGTCGGGAGGGGCCACCCGCCTGCCCCGGCCATTGAACCAGTGTCCTGTTTCCGGATGCTTCCATCGACCACCCGGCAGGACCTGAAGATGATATCCATGCGGCCGGCCGCAGCGCTGACAGACACCCCCTGCCCGCTCGAACCGCACCTGCCGGCTCAGTTCAGGCCAGTTGGGAGGGTAAAGCGCTTTTAGTTCCGGTCGGATCGGCATTCCCGTGTCCTATCACACAATCATAGTTCGATAGAGACCTCCTGCAGGTCCTGATCCCCGAGGTCGCGGATCAACTCCACTGACAGTGCGTTCCGAACTCTGGCCGACGACACCGAAGCGGCCTTATGCTCTTGACCATGACGTCTCCCTCCCCCGATCCCGTCCGTCTGACCGAAGCCCTTTTCTTCCAGAGCAGCGGTCCTGTGTCCCGGACGACACTGGTACGTGTCTTGGGAGAGGACGTGGAGATCGCCCAGATCCTGAGCGAGGTGGCGAGGCGTACCAAGGGGCTGGGGTTTGAACTCGTCGCGGTCGGAGACGGGTGGATGTTCCGCACCGCTCCCGATCTCGCAGAGGCCCTGAGAAGTGTACTGGAGAGGCCCCCCGAACGCCTGCCCCGCGCCGTGCTCGAGGTGTTGCTGCTGATTGCTGCGCGTCAGCCGGTCACCCGGCCCGAGATCGAAAGCTTTCGAGATGCGGCCCTGCCTCAAAAGACCCTGACGCTATTGCAGGAAAAAGGCCTCATTCGCAGCGTCGGTCGTAAGCCGGTGCCGGGCCAGCCTCAACTCTGGGCCACGACCGAAACCTTCCTTATCACCTATGGCCTGAAGTCTCTCACCGAACTGGACCCGCTCCTCGAAGGTTTGAGAGGCCCGCTATAGGCCGTTATGGGCTCTTTCTGCAGGATTTTTTGGACAACTTATCGTTTATCTAACACGTGGTAATGTTCTCTTACCGCGTGTTAGATCAGGGTTGCCTTAATTGCTGTCTCGCGGCAGACTTATTGAGTGTTTCAGAGGGAAGATCACCGGCATGACAGTCCCGACAGAGCCTGCAGAGCGTCTTTCCGAAGCACCCTCCCCCGCCTTGCAGAGTGCTCTGGACGCGGCAAAGGACAGTGCCCGAGCGGCAGCCTATGCGCCCGAAACCCTGCGGGCCTATGCCCATGACTGGCAGGCCTTCTGTCACTGGTGCGACGAACACGACACTCCCGCACTTCCGGCCGCCCCTCCTGTCGTCGCGGCCTGGCTGCACAGTCTGGCCCCGCACTTCAGCCGCTCGGCCCTCAACCGTCGACTGGCGGCCATCGGCTATCAGCATCGCATGCGGGGGCTGGAGTGGAGTTCTGGCCACGCCGCCATCCGCACCACCCTGCGCGCAGCAGGGCGTCTGTATGGCACGCCCCAGAAACAGGCTGCCGCCCTGACCTCACAGGAGCTCCGCAGGCTCGTCGCCCCCGCACAGGGCAGAACCGTCGACACGCTGGCGGATCTGCGCGACCGGGCCCTTCTGCTGATCGGCTTTGCCGGCGCACTACGACGTTCGGAGCTGGTCGCCCTCACAATGGAGACCGTCCGGATCGTCGGCACCGGATTGAAGCTTCATATCGCCCGCAGCAAGACTGACCCCGAACAGCGCGGCGAAGAGGTGTTTCTTCCCCGCGGCAAGCATCGCGAAACCTGCCCGGTTCTGACTCTGGAGCGCTGGCTGAAGAAAGCCGAGATTACGGACGGTCCTCTCTTCCGGTCGATCAACCGCTGGGAACAGGTCGGACGCGATGCGCTGCATCCGGATGCGGTCCGGCAGATCCTGCGGCGTCGGGCCAAGATAGCGGGACTCAAGGTTCCCTCCGGGGAACGCCTCAGCCCGCATGGGCTACGCGCCGGCTTTGTCACCGAGGCCTTCCGGGCCAATGCCCGTGATGAGCAGATCATGGCGCATACTCGCCACCGGGATCTGCGCAGCATGCGCCGCTATGTCCGTCGCGCCCGCCTGGACCTGGACTCTCCCGCCCATCTTCTGGATCTGTAACCGGTGCCACAGACTACGGCTGAGATCATCGCCGACATTGATGCGATGGTCGCACGCCTGGAGACCTATCGGCTGGAGCTGGAAGCACGACCAGTGGCGCACGGCTACAGTGAAACGATCTCGACCGACGATGAGGACCCGGAGACCGGCTTTCGTCTTCCTACCCGTCCGACGCTTCCCCGCCGTGCCCCCAGGCCACCGGCGAGCGGCACGACGTTTCCAATCTCGGGGTCAGGGCTTGCAGAACCGGAGACCCTTCCCGCTCCGCCCCTTTTCAGTCCCCAGCCGGACTGGCTGGCGCATGTCCTAACCGTCACCGGGCCAGAGGCCGTGCTGGGTCAGTTCCAAGCGGAAGCGGCTGGCACTGGCCGTCTGTCCTGGGGGCCGGATGTCAGCGATCCCGAAGATCTGGGCGGGATCCTTCCTGCCCAGGACGCCCGGACGACCGCTTTGATCGACCAGATTGTCCAGAGCCAGAGGGGACGTCTCGCCAGTGAGGCCGGATCGGGCTCCGTTCCGTTTGACCTCAATACCCTCTGCCCCATGCCTCTGGGTCTTCTCGCCTTGGGTCCGGCCTCCCCCACAACACAGGCCTGGCTGTGGAAACACTGGGGAACCTCGCGACCGCTGCAGCAGGTCGAAGTCATGGAGGGGCCTCCGAAAGAGAACACACTCTGCTGGAGCGTCTCGTTCTGGTCCGCCGACTGGACGCCCTGGGCCGCCCTCCAGGCCATTGCGACCCGATGGCCCGACCTCAGCTTTTCCATCCGCCCGCTTTACGATGTCTGAGGCACCGTTTCTGGAGATTGGAGCCTGGAAGGGTTCTCTGGACGCGCTGCTACAGGCCGTCCGCCGTCATGCCGTAGATCTTCGGACGCTTCCGCTAACAGAGCTGATCGACCGGTTTTTAGCCTGTGTGGAGGACGGCTTGAGAGACCGTCCTCTCGAAGAAACGGCAGACGAGCTGGTGCTGGCCGCGACGCTTGTGCAGATGCGCTCTGCCCTGCTGCTCCGCAGCGAAACGGCCGACCACTGCGCCGCGCTCTCAGCCGCCGAGCACATCCAACGAGCTCTGATCCGGAAAGACACACTCCTGAAAGCCGTAGATCTGTTTGAAACTCGCCCAGTGCTGGGAGAAAGCGTCTTCGGGCGCGGGAGCGTGATCCCATCGCCTTCTGTCGCTGAGACAGCCTCTTTGATCCTCACCCGGGATCTGCTTGACGCGCTTCTGGCTGTTTACCGTCGGCGGGCTTGGCTGGTGCCTGAAGAGCGTATTTTCCGGCCCTCATCTCCGCCCCGTCTTTCTGTTCAGGATGCCGTCGCGTGGTGGCAGCAAAAGCTTCGGCAACAGCCAGAGTGCACGTGGGACCTCATCGAGGGCGTGATGAGTCTTTCTCCCGGAAGAGGCCCTCAAAGCCTTACCCACCGCAAGGCCGCGTGGGCTGCTCATCTATCGGCAGTTTTGGAGCTTGAAAAACGAGGAGAATTGTATCTTAGACAGTTGCTTCCGCCAGGAACATTTGTAGTTGGTCATCCCTAACCAGCTATCCCGGCAAGCTGATTATCGCGCTCAGAAGATTCAGAAATATCTTCGATATCTTACTGAAATTATGACTGATTTTATCCTACATGTAGAAATGGGTATTAGAATCAATATGTTGGGTTCTCTATTCAAAAGGTACGATGGGAAGTTTTTTTGCACCGGCGCGCCGCCAACTTATTGTGCCACTCAGTTGTTTGGACTCTTCTCGCTCTATCTCCCTCGCCATCCTCTTTCACACCTTTTGGACTCTTCTCGCGCCCTCTTGGACTTTCCTCGCGCATTGCTGAGAGCCGTAATCCACAGCGATTTGAATTTAAAACAGTTATCCCTTGGGATCTTCTCGCTCATTTCTTGGGCTTTTCTCGCTATAATAGCGGTTATCCCTTGGACTCTGGTCGCACATATCTAATAGATATATCTAATAATCTTCCTAGAGCATGCGAGCAGAGTCCAAACCACCGCGAGTAGGGTCCAAGAGAATTCTGTGGAAAAATCGCCGCGAGCGAAGTCCAAATTGACACCCTATCACCAGCCATGGAAAGTCACGTTCATGGGTGAAATACACAACCTTCTTGAACGACATGGACTCCATGAAGCTCGGCGACAGGCGTCTCTCGATGGACAACTGAGCCGTGTGTGTGTCGATGCTGCTCATGAAGTATTAAGTGATGAAGCTTTACAGATTGGCATCACTCATTCTGGCTTTGCGATGGCAGCTCTGCCTCATAAAAAAACTGAAGAGACCGTGTGGGAACGTGAAGGCGGAGGAATCAAGCTTCTTATTGAAAGCGGCTTAAACGACGACAAGACTCCCGTCGGTATTCCATACGGCTCAATGGCTCGTATGATTCTCCTCTATTTACAAACTCAAGCAGTAAAAACACAATCACGTGAAGTCGAACTTGGATCTTCCATGAATGCTTGGCTTAAAGTGATGGGAATTACTGTTGGTGGGAAAACTTATAATTCTGTAAGAGACCAAGCAAAAAGAATAAGCCAGTGCAGACTGACATTTTTTCGCGTCCAAAATGGCGCGAAGATGGTTAGTAATGGAGCATTTGTACGAGACGCAATCTTCCCAATTCAGGAAGATGAAAATCAACCTTCGTTCTGGAGAGAAGTTGTTCGTTTAGACGAAAGTTTTTACGAGAGCCTGATTGATCATCCTCTTCCACTTCGGGAGGTAGCGATCCGCCAAATATCCGGTAAATCAAAAGCGATCGATACATATATTTGGTTGGCTTATAGGCTGCATATACTTAAAGAACCAGTATCTATCTCCTGGCATGCTTTCAAAGGGCAGTTTGGACCGGAATATACGCGTATGCGTGACTTTAAACGTGATATTACGGCCCCATTAAGACTAGCTCTCTCTGTTTATCCAGAAGCACACGTAGATGTTGATATGGAAAAGGGGTTGATACTATATCCCTCCCCTCCTCCAGTACCAGAACGGCGTATATTAGGCCGTTAAAGTATATATCTCAATGCGGAAATAAATGATTTGTATATAAAACTTACTCTTTACAATGAATTAAATATTCATTGTAAACCCATTCCAGAAAATACAGAAGAGACCTAGTGTTACTGTTTGGGGGAAACAACAAGCCATTTGGATAAAGCGTGTATCGCCTCAGAACCATCTGAAGAGTTATCACTTGCCCAAGCAATAAAGCCATCAAGGCGAATGAGTAGGGCATAAAGCCCCAAACACTCCTTCGTATTGCACCCGATGTACGAAAGCTGATCCTGATAGCAATCAGCAAGTTTTCGCAGAGAATCACTCCTACTGCGATCAAGCAGATCGGCAACCGGCCATCTATCACGTTGATAACTATCCATAAGTCCGGGGTCAGCATCATCACGTATGGTCAAAGCCAGCTTCCAGCCAAGATTCATGGCGTCCCCGAGACCGAGATTAAGGCCCGGTCGGTCCAGGTGGTCGCGAGGTCGAGCATCGTAACCTCGACATGAGTGCCTGAGACGCGCTGCAGGACTGCCTGAATGTGATCGCGTGTGATCGGCTGACCCCGATAGCAGGCTCCGCCATCGAACTCGACCATCCTGATCATGTCGGGCTGGTCGAAGATATAGG
>NZ_BJNM01000049.1 GCF_006539685.1 Gluconobacter oxydans | reverse complement strand
AGGTTCCCACGCAATTGCAGCTCGGGTTTTCATGAAAATATTCCTCAATAATAGCGTGTGGTAATTCGTTCAGGCCGACTCAAGGCTTTCCGACTGGCGACGCCAAAGCGGAAAGGGATCAGGGAGGCGTGCATAGCGTGACGGCTCAAAAGGGGTGTCTCCGAGATCTGGAACAAGACAGGCATCAAGTTCCTGCCGAAGTCCGGATTCATCCATATCTCCATTGCCGATGAAGACGATTTCCTGACGACGGTCGCCGAAGACCGGATCCCAGTTTCCCAATACGAAGTCCCGCCACTGATCAGTATCCGGCCACTGATTTTGCGGGATCGCCGCCCACCACAGCCCCATCGCCTCGCTTCGCACCAGGGCTCCAGCCTGACTCATTTCACCTACCCAGTCCGGGCGCGTAGCTAACCAGAAATGGCCCTTGGCGCGTACGACGCCAGGCCAGTTCCGATCAAGGAAGGCCTGGAATTCCGCTGGTTGGAACGGACGGCGCGCACGATAGACAAAATTATGGATGCCATATTCGTCTGTTTCAGGAACATGGCTGGAAAAGCCGTAAAGTTCCTTGAACCACAACGGATGCTGATGTGCCTTGTCGTAATCGAAACAGCCTGTATTCAGGATCCGCTCAACAGGAACAGACCCCATGTCGGTCTCGATGATATCAGCGTCCGAATTCAACGCACGAATGATCTGCCTCGCCGCATCAACCTGATCCGGTGTAGCGGTGGAGACTTTGTTGATCACCACGACATCCGCAAACTCGATCTGCTGGACGAGCAGATCGACCAGGGCACGCTCGTCGTCCTCCCCGGCCGTTTCACCCCGATCCTTCAGGAAATCGCTGGAAGAATAATCGCGCAGGAGATTGACCGCATCAACGACCGTCACCATCGTATCCAGTCGTGCGATATCGCTCAGGCTGACGCCACTCTCGTCACGAAACTCAAACGTTGCGGCTACGGGCAGCGGTTCCGCAATGCCTGTAGATTCAATGAGCAGATAATCGAATTTCCGCTCCTCTGCGAGCCTCCGTACTTCCTGCAACAAATCGTCGCGGAGCGTGCAGCAAATGCAGCCATTGGTCATTTCAACCAACTTTTCATCGGTACGCGACAGATTGCTGCCGCCCTCGCGCACCAGAGCAGCGTCAATGTTGACCTCGCTCATATCATTCACGATGACCGCGACCTTATAGCCCTGGCGGTTATTCAGTACGTGATTGAGCAAAGTCGTCTTTCCCGCGCCAAGAAAGCCGGACAGCACGGTAACGGGAAGTTGGTCATCCATGGGGATTTGTCCTCTAAAGCTTTGTCGGGTTTGGGGCGTCGCCATAGACGGCGAGCGGATCGAATATTTTGTGCGTTTCGCAAAAGAGGAGTGCTGCCGATGATGACGGAATGCCTTCCTCAGAAGTGAGATCAACACGCCGATAAAAACAGCTTCGATAACCCACATGGCAGTTCGCTCCTGTGCCCGCAGTGTGAACGCGCAGCCAGATCGCGTCCTGATCGTCGTCGATCCGCATTTCGAGGACATGCTGGACCAGCCCGCTCGTGGCGCCCTTTCGCCAGAGACACTGACGGCTCCGGCTCCAGTAATGCGCCTCGCGGGTTGCGATCGTGCGTGCGAGCGCCTCTGCGTTCATGACGCCAACCATCATGACATCACCGCTTTCTGCGTCCGTTGTGAGCACGGTCAGCAGTCCGCTGGCATCGAAACGTGGGGCGAGATCGTTTCCCTCCTCGACCTGCTCAATTGAGACGCGCGAGCCAAATGCCGTGGACACAGAAGATACAATTGTGCCCATCACACGCCACCCATTCCCGCCATAGTGAAGAACTGGCGACGCAAGGGTTCCGACGTCTCGAACTCGCCCAGCAAACGGCTGGTCACCATACTCACGCCTGGCTTATATACTCCGCGTGTGGTCATGCACTGGTGAGCCGCGTCGATCACGACAGCGACGCCCCGCGGTTGAAGCACGCCCTGGATTGTATCCGCGATCTGGGCCGTCAGTTTTTCCTGGATCTGTAGACGATGAGCGAAGACGTCCACGAGACGCGCCAGCTTACTAATGCCAACCACCCGCCTATCGGGCAGATAGGCCACATGCGCCTTACCGATCAGCGGAATGATATGATGCTCGCAATGGGATTCCAGACGGATATCGCGTAGCACCACCATCTCGTTGTAGTTGCCGCTCTCCTCGAAGGTCCGCTCCAGAAGAGCGACCGGGTCGTCCTGATACCCCTCGAAAAACTCCTCATAGGCCCGCACCACGCGGTCAGGCGTGCCGACAAGCCCCTCGCGATCAGGATCATCCCCGGTCCAGGCGAGTAAGGTTCGCACCGCCTCTTCCGCCTGAGCCCGGGTCGGCCGGGTTCTCACTTGCCGTGGAATGTCCATCAGTGTGTCCATGGAGGTTCATCTGCTATTGACTGTGTTATGTTATAACGTAACCATAAGAACGTTCGCCACTCATCGTCAAGCTCGGGAAACATGCCTCCTCCTTCACAGCAACATCCCGTCTCAAAGG
Organism: Gluconobacter oxydans; assembly: GCF_006539685.1. Classification (GTDB taxonomy): domain Bacteria; phylum Pseudomonadota; class Alphaproteobacteria; order Acetobacterales; family Acetobacteraceae; genus Gluconobacter; species Gluconobacter oxydans. The sequence goes on along the minus strand of NZ_BJNM01000049.1, from coordinate 6,227 downwards.
ATATGACCGTACGCGCACCGCAAGAAAGCCTCGGCGCCGTGTTGTTCATGGAGAGCTGGCCCGCGCCAACAATCGACCCACCGGAAAACAGTACTCTGGGCCGTCTTGCACCGCATGTGGTCGCCTGTGCCCACGCGACAGTCGTGATGGATCTGCAGCGACCGGATGTCGATATGGTCGTGTGGGGGCGCCGGATTCCGGCAACCTGGGAAGGAGCTCTCACAAGCTGCTCACAAGCCCCATCTGCTCTCACTCTCGCCGGCACACCTTCGGAAATCGCAGATTCTCTTGTAAACCCGGCTTTGCAGCAGGATTGGTCTCCGCTCATCCTGACGGATGTCAGGGACCTATCCGCACTATTCGGTGCACTGACAGGAGGCGTCCGGCAGCACATCCAGCTAATAACGCCATCCCGTGAGGAGACTGCGTTCGAGTTATCCCCCGATGCACTTCGGCTGATCTGCGCCTATGGGGGCGCTGGACCAGAGTGGTGCGGCAGCCAAAATCCAAAGAGTGGTATTGTCAGTACCCTAACACCGTTCGCAGTAGCGTTCATTAAAGGGGCGGCTGAAGGCAAACTCGGATGCCTTCATCGTCTCCCGGCAAATATCGCAAACGGTGCAAGGCCTGGGCCGGTCCTCGTGATGGATACAATTTCCCGATGATAGAGCGTGTCATGCCGCCGTCTCGCGACGCACGTCAAGGTTGCGATGCCTTCAAAAGGCGGGCCACGGCTTTACGGAATGATGTGCTCGACGTGCTGACGAAGGCAGATGTGCCACTCTCGGCTTACGACATCCTTCGGTGTGTCAGTCATCCGGATTGCCGACGAATCGCCCCGACTATGATTTATCGAGCTCTCGGAAAGCTGATCGCCAGCGGATTGGTGGGGCGGCTCGAAAGCCGAAATGCCTTCGTGCGGATCCGGGCAAACGATCCCTCTCGCCTTGTCTACTGTATCTGCGACCAGTGTGGTGCCGCGCAAGCGGTGGAAAATACACTATCCTGTCAATTGATCGACGCTGCGGCCGAGACCCTTGGATTTCAGGTCCGGCATCGGGTCATCGAAGTCCAGGGCGTCTGCGCACGATGCAGCGTCTGCCCGTCTTTCTTGCCGACACAACAAAAGCACAAGCTTCCGACCCGCGCGCCCAAATGAACCGCGGCCCCTCGCCGCTCTTCTCCGTTAAGGCTCTCTCATGTTATCGACCACCATCTCTTCCCGTCCTTCATCCCATCAACCAAAGGATATGCTTGCCTGTCGTGTGGACGGAATTATCAACGATCTCTCCTCCACAGCTGGTGACCAACTGGCTGATCCTGTCTTCCGTTCAGACACCGAGGCGCTTTCCCTGATCCGCCACGACACAGCACATGTCCTTGCGCAGGCCGTCAGTGAACTGTTTCCCAATACCGCGCTCGCGACAGGACCCGCCACGGAGCAGGGATTTTTCTACGATTTCGCGGCTGAGCACGCTTTTACTGATGACGACCTCATCCGGATCGAATCCCGCATGCACGAGATCATTGATCGTGATGAAACAATCGTCAGGGAAGAATGGGATCGCGAGAGAGCGCTGTCCTGGTGCAGGGAGAATGGACAGCCCTACAAGGCCGAGATCATCATGTCCCTGCCTGCTGATGCCACCCTGAGCTTTTATCGACAAGGCAACTTCGTCGATCTCTGCCGAGGGCCACATCTCGTCAGCACAGGACAGATCGGACACGCCTTTCGACTTCTCGGTACGGCTGGTGCCTACTGGAAAAGTGATCGCAGCAATCCAATGCTGCAGAGGATTCACGGAACAGCCTGTCGTGATGCCGACGAACTCGCCGCGTGGGAGCAGCGTCAGGAAGCAGCAGCACGGCGTGATCATCGTCGTCTCGGGCGCGAGATGGATCTGTTCCATTTCCAGGCCGAAGCTCCAGGCGCGGTGTTCTGGCATCCGAACGGCTGGACACTGTTCCAGACCCTGCTCGCTTATCTGCGCGAACGTCAGAAGGCCGAGAACTATGTGGAGATCAATACACCCGACATCATGGATCTGTCGCTCTGGCAGGCCTCCGGCCATTGGGAAAAATTCGGGGAGAACATGTACACCACCGAAACCGAAGGGCGCATCTATGCCCTCAAACCCATGAACTGCCCTGGTGGCGTGCAGGTTTTCCGCCAAGGCCTGAAGAGCTATCGCGACCTGCCCCTGCGGATGGCCGAATTCGGCAAAGTCCATCGCTTTGAAGCGTCAGGAGCGTTGCATGGCCTGATGCGCGTACGTGCATTCACGCAGGATGACGCACATATTTTCTGCACACCGGAACAGATGGAGGCCGAGACGCAGCGGATCTGCCATCTCGTACTTTCGATCTATAAGGACTTCGGTTTTGAAGATGTCCGTATCAAATTTTCCGACCGGCCTGACAAACGTGTCGGATCGGACGAGATCTGGGATCGCTCGGAGGAAGCGTTACAGCGCGGGGTCGAAGCTTCAGGTCTCTCCTACACACGCAATCCAGGAGAAGGCGCTTTTTACGGTCCCAAGCTGGAGTTCGTACTGCGTGATGCAATCGGCCGGGATTGGCAGTGCGGTACCGTTCAGGTCGATCTCAATCTGCCTCAGCGTCTGGACGCGCATTATATTGGCGCGGATGGAGAAAAACATCCGCCCGTCATGCTGCACCGCGCCCTGTTCGGTTCGCTTGAACGTTTCATCGGCATTCTCCTTGAACACCATGCCGGCCACCCGCCTTTCTGGCTTGCACCCATTCAGGTCGTGGTGGCAACAATCACCGGCGCTGCGAACGATTACGCAGTCGATCTGATTAAAGCGCTCCGCCAACGTGGAGTCCGAGCAGAGCCCGATTTGCGCAATGAAAAAATCGCTTACAAAATCCGCGAACACAGCCTCGCGAAAGTACCCATGTTGCTGATCGTCGGGAAGAAGGAAGCACAGGCAGGCACCGTGTCTATCCGGGAATATGGAAGCTCAGAAACACCAATGTTGGATATGGACTCCGCTATCAATTTAATCTCCAAAGCATCAGAGTCTCGTTTGGCACAAGTTTTATAGATTGTAGATACGATTTCTTTGGTTGCGAGACATCATCGGGATAAATTATTATACGAACAATATTTACAATCATTCCTGTATTTCTAACTACCTCCCGACGTCGATTTCGAAATCTTAATCGATACATACAAACGCTTGATTATTTCTACGCAACTTAACTCCGGGATCGAATACGTTAGTCTCATGCTTGACGAACATTGAGAGGTAGGGGTATTTGTTATGTTATAACGTAATTTCGGCTACCAATATAAGAATTTTAGATGCGCGTTAATAAACCAAAATTCGCTAAATAACTAACAGGAGTTATTTGAATGTAAAACGATCAAAAAAGTTATATTTCCGTGCCTTTTAATGTCCTTAGTTCGGATTTATTTATGAGAAAAAAATCAATTTTGTTTGCGATTATTCCTGTATTTATTGGATCCGCTCAGGCTGAAGAAGGCATGTGGACGTTTGATCATTTGCCTGTGCGTCAGATGAAGCAGCAATATGGGTTTGAACCCTCTGTCGAATGGATTAACCATGTCATTCAGTCTTCGGCACGCTTGGCGGAAGGCTGCTCTGCCTCGTTCGTATCAGGTGATGGTTTGGTGATGACAAATCATCATTGTGCCAATACGTGTCTCACGGATCTGTCTGATAAAAATCACGATTATTTCCATGATGGTTTCTCGGCTCGAGAGGTCTCAAAAGAGCCTCAGTGTCCGGGGATGGAACTGGATCGTCTGGATCAGGTGAAAGATGTAACGGGTCGTGTCGCAGAAATGACCGCAGGAAAACATGGCGCGGAATATGCCAAGGCTTTGCAGGTTGCCAATAGTGTCCTGACCAAGGAATGCGCGGTGGGTGATGCCTCACACTGGCGTTGCGATGTCGTGACACTCTATCATGGTGGACAGACGGCGCTTTATCGCTACCGCCGTTATCAGGATGTCCGTCTCGTGATGGCGCCTGATCAGGATATAGCATTCTTTGGTGGTGATCCCGATAACTTTACATTCCCGCGTTATGATATTGATCTATCGATGCTGCGGGTGTTTGAAGACGGCAAGCCGGTTCATACGCCGTTTTTTAAATTCGATCCAAAGGGCCCCAAGGCTGGTGATCTGGTCTTCACATCCGGAAACCCAGGACGCACACAACGGTCCCTTCCGGCCAGCGCCTTGACATTTCAACGAGATGTCAGCCTGCCAACCATTATTGCTGCCTATTCGACCCTTGAAGGAGCGCTGTGGCAATATTCCAGAGAAAGCAAGACCCATCTGATTGACGCACAGAACACGCTTTTCGGTGTTCAGAACGCACTGAAATCTCTGTCTGGTACAGCAAAGGCTTTGCGTGAACCTGAAGTGATAGAAAAGCGCGAGGCGGAAGATCAAGCCCTTCAGGCGTGGATTGACGCAGATGCAGAACGTCGCAAGACTTATGGTGAGCCGTACAAAAAAGTAGAAGCCGCTCTTGCTGTGCAGCGTCAGTATTATGTGCATGATTATGCCATAACACGCACAGTCCATGGTCTGCTGGGGGACGCTGTTATGCTGGTGTCAGCGGCGTATGAACGAAAGAAGCCAGATACAGAGCGTCGGGCCGGTTACCATGAGGCGGAATTAGCCGCACTTGAAACCGAGATCGCTGCGAAAGTGCCGGTGCATACTGAATTGGAAACTACGACTTTGGCGTTAGGTATGACGACCATGCGCCAGATACTCGGTGAGGATGATGCAGCGGTCCATCTGATTCTGGGAACAAAAAGCCCGGATGAGCGCGCCGTAGAACTGATACAGGGCACGAAACTGGCGGATCCCGCAGAGCGTCTTGCGCTTTACAAAGGTGGCGTCAAGGCCATTGAAGCATCCAAAGATCCAATGATCGTTCTGGCACGTCACTTACAGCTGGTTCTGGACACGATCCGCAATCGCAGCCGTGACCAGATTGAAGCACCGATGCACGAAGCCCAGGGTACGATTGCACGGGCCCAGTTCGCGCGTGCTCAGGCAGAAGGAAAGGCTGATACACTTTATCCGGATGCCACGTTCTCGCCGCGACTGTCTTACGGCACGGTTAAAGGCTTCCAGGATGGCGCAAAGGCCATTGCACCCTTCACGGATTTTGCAGGGATGTACAAACATGCAACGGGCAGTGATCCGTTCCGTCTGCCGCAAGTCTGGTTGGATGCGAAGCCACATCTAAACCTCTCTACGAAGCTTGATTATGTGTCGACCAATGACATTGTCGGCGGCAATTCAGGCTCCCCTGTTATTAACCGTCAAGGCGATGTCGTTGGCCTGATTTTTGACGGTAACCTCGATAGCCTGGCGGGCGATCTTTATTACGACATCGAGCGCAATCGTGCTGTTTCCACGGATACAAGTGCCATCATGGCTGCGTTGAGGACAGTGTATCACGCTGATGCTCTTGCGGATGAACTTGAGTCGGGGAAGCTAAAGTCGCGTCCGGAATAAAAGTAGAAAGATAATAACTTGAACAACTCTATACCCGTTCGGATTGCAATTCTCACCATTTCGGATAGTCGGAATTTAGAAACCGACATTTCCGGTAAGATCTTGGCCGACAGAGTCACAGAAGCAGGGCATGTTCTTGTGGATAGGTCCATTGAAATAGATGACATCGATAAGATTACTGATGCTCTCAATGTCATGATCGATAATAAGGATGTTGATGTCATAATTACTACAGGAGGAACTGGATTAACCAAACGAGATGTCACTCCAGAAGCATTCCATCTCGTCATAGACAAATGCATTCCCGGTTTTGGAGAGTTGTTTCGAATGTTGTCTTATAAAAAGATAGGGACCTCTACAATACAATCGAGAGCAATGGCGGGAGTTTCCCGTGGGAAATTACTATTTGCTCTTCCCGGATCACCAGGTGCAGTGAAAGATGGGTGGGATGATATTTTAAAAAACCAGCTAAATAGCAATCATAAGCCGTGTAATTTTGTCGATATTATTTCAAGGATATGAGAAAAATTATGTGGGAGGATCGAAAAACCGTTAATTGATGTCCATGGTTTTGATTTGGTGCCTTGGGCGTGCTGATTAACGGTTTTCGTGGGCGCTTTTGATCTGTATTTTGAGCAGATCGAATGTTGTCCCCCTCTGGATGACTACACACTCGCGCTCGGATCTTTCGAGTAAG
>NZ_BJNM01000048.1 GCF_006539685.1 Gluconobacter oxydans | reverse complement strand
AAGTGAGGCACAATCGCTGGCCACCTCGCTGGGCCCGCTCGCAACAGCCGGAACCCCCGCTCAGGCGGCGGCTTACGGCGACATCGTGGTCCTGGCTGTGCCCTATGGTGCCATCCCGCAGCTTGGTCCGCAGCTCAGCCGGACGTTGCTGGACAAGATTGTGCTTGATCCGTCCAATCCCTATCCGTGGCGGGACGGGCCTATTGCGGAGACTGCGCAGAAGGACGGGGCGGGTGTGACGACCCAGCGTTATTTCCCTTCGGCGCATGTGGTGCGGGCGTTTAATTCCATCGACATGACCACGCTTCGCTCTGAAGCGCATCGTGCTTTCCCTTTGCTGGCAGTGCCGGTTGCGGGAGATGATGCGGGGGCGGTGGCACAGGTGGAGGCTTTGGTGAGAGCAGCCGGATTCGAGCCTGTCGTGACCGGGAATCTTGCTACCGCGAAGCTGTTCCAGCCCGGCAGCACAGGTTTTGAACTGGAACAGGATGCTGCTGGTCTGAAGCAGACGCTTCACCTGTCGCAATAGAGCGCTGGGTCGCAGGATTCGCCTGACCCGACGGGGGAGGCGCGTCCTGTGGAAAAATCCGTTACGGTCCTGTCCGTGAAGACAGAGCCCCTTTCCGTTCCGGATCTTGATCTGCGCGAACTTCTGGCCCGTGTAGAGTCTCCTGACCCTGTACTGACGCCACCGCCCGCCATCATCCAGGCCTTTCTGGATCAGGGACGGCAGATGATCTGCTGGCTTCCGGTCGCGGTTGGGCTCGGGGCCATACTGTATCTGGTTCTGCCATTCGAGCCTTCCGTCCTGTGCGTTGTGCTCATCACGGTTTTGCCGATCCTGACGGGGGCTGCCTGTTTCTGGTGGGGCTGGCAGCAGCTGTTTCCGCGTCTGCTGGGATTCGCGCTGCTCTCTGCGGCGATCGGTTTTGGCGATCTGGCATTTCAGGCCCGGATGCAGCCGCCGATGCCAGCCCTTCCGACCCATGCGACCGTCCTGACCGGGCGCGTCCAGTCGCTGGAAATCCTGCCGCCCCGCAATGACGACGAGGATGACGGCCATCGCGTGACACTCGCGGATGCCGTGTTCGAGACGCCTGTCGATGCCGGGATGGCGCCGTTACGCCGGACGCTGCATATCCGTCTGCGCGATGATGACGACCTGCTTCCCGAGCCCGGAAGCACAATCCGCCTGCGCACCATGCTGCGTGCACCGCCACCGCCTTCCTGGCCCGGTGGGCGGGATCTTCAGCGGGAAGCCTGGTTCTCGGGGTTGGCCGGAAGCGGCTATGCGCTCGGTCCGGCCAGCCTTTCAGGCGCACCCTCCCATCAATCATGGCTTGAATCCCTGCGCGAAACCGTGGCTCTGCGCGCCAATGCGGCGCTGTCTGACCAGACGGCCGCCATTGCCGCGACGCTTCTGGCGGGAGAGGCGGGGAGCATCGACCAGCATACGCGCGAGACGTTTTCCGCTTCGGGGCTGGCACATCTTCTTGCCGTGGCCGGGCTGCATCTGGGGCTCGTGATGGCGGCTGTCATCGTGACGCTGCGCTGTGGTCTGGCGGCTATTGAATATGTCGCCCTGCGCTGGCCCTGCCGGCAGATCGCCGCTGTTGCCGGACTTCTGGCCGGGGCAGGTTATGTGATGCTGACAGGCGCGCATCTTCCCAGCCTGCGTGCGCTGGGCATGGCCAGTATTGTGACGCTGGCCATCGTGAGCGGGAGGCGCGTGCTGTCCATGCGGTCTCTGTCCATCGTGGCGCTCCTGATCCTGCTGGTTTCGCCGGTCTCGGTTGTCGATGTGTCGTTCCAGATGTCCTTTGCCGCCGTGATGGGGCTGATCGCGGGCTATGGTGCCTTGCGTGAGCCGCTTATGCGCCTGCGGGGCGAGGGGGAGTGGTATCGTGTTGTTGCCTCCCATTGTGCCGCGCTTGTCCTGACGAGTCTTATGGCCGGGCTGGCGACCCTGCCGGTCAGCATGGCGCATTTTGGCGCGCTTCAGCCCTGGTTTGTGCTGGCCAATCTTGTGGCCGTGCCGCTTGCGGCGGTCTGGATCATGCCGGTCGGGCTTCTGGCTCTGGTGGCGATGCCGTTCCATGCCGAGGCTCCGTTCCTGAAACTCATGGGGATGGGAATCCGTATCGTGCAGACACTGGCGGAGCGTGTGGCGGCATTCCCGATGGCGCACCAGCCTGTTCCCGCCATGCCGGGCTGGGGCCTGCTTCTGGTGATGCTCGGGCTGTGTTTCCTGTGCTTGTGGAAAGGCAGGGTATGTCTTGCTGGTCTGCTCCCCATCGCGGTCGGGCTGGCCTCGATCTGGCTGGCCCCGAAGCCGGATGTTCTCGTTTCTCCGGATGCGGGGCTGATGGCCGTGCGTCGTCAGGGTGTGCTTCTGGTCGGATCTCATTCCAGTCTTCAACGCCGCACATTGGAAGACTGGCAGCAGGCCCTTGCCCTTCCCACGGCGCCGCTACCGTCAGACTGCCTGTCGGGTCCGTGCCGTATGTCTCTTGGTGCACAGACTGTCCTGCTGCGTGTGCGTGATGCTTCGGATGGCAATACGCTGCCGACCATGGAGCAGTGCGAGGGCGTGAGCCTGTTCATCAGTGCCTCGCCTGCGCGGAAAGGCTGCCCGGATGTGCCGTCCATTGACCGGTTTTCGGTCTGGCGGGACGGGGCTTACAGCGTCTTCGCCGGAGATCCGCTGAAGGTCGTGTCGGACCGGAGCTGGCGCGGAAACCGTCTCTGGGTGCCACCCGTAGGCTGGCATGGCATGCCCAACCTGCCTCTGGCCCAGTCCGAGTGAGCTCTCTCAACCTTTTGGAAAGCAATCGCCCTGTAGGATCGCCGCACAAGGAGGTCCGCTATCGTGGCTTACAAACCCGCAACGGGCGTTCTGCTCGTGCTTGCACTGATGGTTGCCGTCCCGGCACAGGCTGCTCCCGCCGTGATCTGGGAAGGGCTGGCTCTGGGTATGAGTGTTCCGGAAGCAAAGCTTAGCCATCCGGAAATGATGGCGCTGCCCACCCCGGTGCCGCGGGCGGGTTTCGCGCGCTATGTGATGCAGGGGCCGTCGATCGGGTCCTGCCTGTCGAATGTGGATGTGAATTTTCTGGGCGGCCGTCTGGCTTCGGTGGAGGTGCATGCCCTGACGGATACGGATTCCGGCGATGTCCGGATCTGTGCCGAGGAATGGGGACGTGCGGTCAGGCAGAAATATGGCCAGCCGCTGTTCGATATCCGGACGCCCATGACGGAAAAGATTACCTGGAACGCCAATGGCTTTTCGGTCACGACCCACATGCAGGTCGTCAATACGGTTGTGGTCTATTCCGTCTCCTATCAGGCCTCTCGCCGGACAGCGGCCCAGATACTTTAGGTTGCAGCGGCTTTTCGTGCCGGCGGGGCCTGCATCCGTTTGTCCGGATAGAGGCACCATTTTGTTGCCGGGCAACGCCAGCATTCCGGTGCGCGTGCCTTGCAGACATAGCGTCCGTGCAGGATCAGCCAGTGATGCGCCGGGCGCAGCATGTCTTTTGGAATCCGCGCGACCAGCCCATCCTCGACCTGTCGCACGGTTTTGCCCGGTGCCAGGCCGGTCCGGTTGCCGATGCGGAAGATATGCGTGTCCACCGCCATCGTATCCGCCCCGAACGCGACATTCATCACGACATTTGCCGTCTTGCGCCCTACACCCGCCAGCGCTTCGAGCGAGGCGCGGTCGGACGGGACCTGTCCGCCATGACGCTCCAGCAACTGTTCGCATAGCAGGGCCACGTTATGCGCTTTCGCCCGCCATAGCCCGATGGTGCGGATATGCCGGGCGATGCCGTCCTCGCCGAGGGCTGCCATGGACGCTGGATCGGGCGCTTCCTCGAACAGGCCCTTCGTCGCCTTGTTGACGGATTTGTCCGTGGCCTGGGCTGAAAGCACGACGCTCACCAGAAGTTCGAACGGATTGCGGAACACCAGTTCGCTCTCCGCGTTGGGATTGGCCTCGGCCAGTGCGGTGATGAAGGCTTTTGCGGCCGCCTTGCTCATGGCCCGGCTTGCGGTTGCGGGGGCATCGGTCATGACAGGGGCTCCACCGGGATGTTTTGCAGGCTGTTGCGTCCGGTCCGGACAGACAGCAAGATACGGCAAAGTTCTGAAAATTCCATGCCATCACACCGTGGCCTGCCCTGCATGACCTCGCAGGCAGACAGACGGCGGAGCATTCTGTGTCCGATACTACCCCCCTCATGACCCGCCAGCAGAAGGAAGGCCGCAAGCAGGACGTGTCCTTCACGGAAGTCCTCTCCTTCGTCTCAAGTCGCTGGCGTCACCATCCTCTGCTGTTGTCGAAAACCCTTGGCGGCGTTGGTCTGGCCACCTTGGCCGATGTCTGCACGCCCATTCTCGCCGGGCGTCTGGTGGATGATATTTCCCGCCATGCCGCAGGCCCTGCCGTGCAGCAGACGGTCGAGCTTCTGCATCTGCGGGACGATGCGTTCCTGATGGTTACGGGGCTGATTGTCCTCGGGCTGGTCGGGCTGTTCGGGCGGCGTTCGTCCTTTATCGGGATTTCGCATCTTACGCTCGCCATCATGCACCGCATTGCCAATCAGGCGTTTGATCGCGTGCAGCGCTTTTCGACGGACTGGCATGCCAACAACTTTGCCGGTTCCACCGTGCGCAAGCTGACGCGCGGGATCTGGGCGATTGACACGCTGGACGATACGCTGCTGCTGCTGATTGCGCCTGAGGTGCTGGTTCTGGGGGGCACGACGGCTGTCCTCATGTTCCGCTCGCCGCTCATGGGATCGGTGCTGGCGCTGTCGGTCGTGCTCTTCGCCTGCCTCTCCATCACCCTGACCCTGCGCTATGTCGCGCCCACCGCCCGTGCTTCCAATGAATGGGACACGAAAATGGGTGCGGCCATGGCCGATGCTGTGACCTGCAACCCGGTCGTCAAGGCGTTTGGTGCGGAAGACCGTGAGGATGCGCGGCTCGACAGCATCATCCATGGCTGGCGTCAGCGCACTCTGAGAACCTGGATCCGCGGGACAAACAGCGCCAATCTTCAGGCTCTGGCGTCGCTGGCCATGCGGATGCTGCTGATCGGACTGGCTGTCTGGCTGTGGTGGGACGGTAAAGCTGGCCCGGGGGACGTGGCCTATGTGCTGACGATGATGTTCCTCGTGCAGGGCTATCTGCGCGATCTGGGGCAGCAGGTCAGCCAGGTGCAGCGCTCCGTCAACGAAATGGAGGAGTTGGTGGCGATTTTCCGCCGCGATCCCGCTATTCAGGACGCTCCCGATGCACAGAGGGCTCGCTTTACGAAAGGGGCCATCCGGTTCGAGCATGTGGACTTCCAGTATCCCGGACAGGCCAAGCCGCTTTATCATGACCTGAGCATCGATATCGCGCCCGGCTCCCGCGTGGCGCTTGTCGGGCCGAGCGGATCGGGCAAGACGACGCTGACCAAGCTGCTTCAGCGTCTTTATGACGTGAATGGTGGACGGATCGTGGTGGACGGACAGGATATTGCGCATGTCACGCAGGATTCCCTGCGCTCGCACATCGCTATTGTCCCGCAGGAGCCGATCCTGTTCCATCGGACGCTTGCGGAAAACATTGCCTATGCGCGCCCGGATGCCAGCCGTGCGGAAATCGAAGAAGCCGCCCGGTTTGCAAACGCTGCGCCGTTCATCGAGCGTCTGCCCGAGGGTTACGAAACCATGGTCGGGGAGCGTGGCGTGAAGCTCTCGGGAGGCGAGCGCCAGCGTGTCGCCATCGCCCGGGCTTTCCTGGCTGACGCGCCGATCCTGATCTTTGACGAAGCGACGTCCAGCCTCGATTCAGAGTCCGAATCCCTCGTGCAGGACGCCATGCGCCGTCTCATGCAGAACCGGACCGTCATTGTTGTGGCGCATCGTCTCTCCACGGTCATGGAACTGGATCGCATTCTGGTCTTCAGTCAGGGCGAACTGAAGGAAGACGGGACCCATGCCGCGCTGATCGAGCGGGAAGGCGGGATCTACCGGCGTCTGTTTGAGCTTCAGTCCCTGGAAGCCTGATACGGGAGCGGAAAGGGAAGGGGTTTTTGCATCCTTTCATGTCCGGCAGCGTTTCCCCGGTACTGGGTTTTCCCGGCCGGACGATGCATGCCCGACGGGAGCCACACAGGAGACCGCCGCATGACCATCCGTTCCGCTTTCGCCGCCCTGCTGCTCGCAACACCTGCCGCCCTGAGTGCAGGGAGCGCGATGGCCGAGCCGGTAGCGTTTGAGCATGCGCGGCTGATCGATGGAACGGGTGCCCTGGCACAGCCGGATGCGACGGTGGTTATCGATAATGGCACCATCATCTCCGTCGGCATTCCTGCGCCGGCCGAGGTGCGGCATGTGGATCTGACGGGCAAGACGCTTATGCCTGCCCTCATCAGCGATCACGTCCATGTCGGGCTTGTGAAGGGCACGGGGGCCAGTCGCGATAACTATACCCGCGCCAATATTCTTGCGGCCCTGAAGCAGTATTCCGATTACGGCGTTCTGACCGTCACGGCGCTGGGCCTGAACCGCTCTCCGCTTTTCGATACGCTGCGGCAGGAGCAGCATGACGGTCGCAATCCAGGCGCGGATCTGTACGGCGTGGATCAGGGTATTGGTGCGCCCGATGGTGTGCCGCCGGCGGCCATGGTCAAGGGCGTTGGTCCCGATCAGGTCTTCCGGCCCACCACGCCGGAAGAGGCCCGCAAGGACGTGGACCAGATGATCGCGGAACATACGGATCTGGTGAAGCTGTGGGTGGACGATTTTCGTAATGACGTCCCCGATGGCAAGACCTATCCGATGCTGCCCCCGGCCATCTATCAGGCTGTCATTGACGAAGCGCATCAGCATGGCACGCGGGTCGCAGTCCATATCCATGATCTTGCGGTCGCGAAGGCTATTGTTGCTTCAAAGGCGGACATCCTTGCCCATGGCGTGCGGGACCAGCCTGTTGATCATGATCTGATCGCCGCGATGCTCCGTCAGGGGACGTGGTACATCGCGACGCTGGATCTGGATGAGGCGAATTATCTTTATGCCGAACAGCCTGAACTGCTTTCCAATCCGTTCGTGCTGGCGGGTATCGATCCAGCCCTGCGCCGCGAGTTCACCGATCCAAAATGGCGTGCCGAGACGATGGCCAAGCCGCTGACCAAGGCCTCGCATTATGCACTGTCCGTCAATCAGAAGAATCTTGCCGTTCTGTATCGTGCGGGTGTGAAAGTTGGTTTTGGTACGGATTCCGGGGCTGCTCCGACGCGCGTCCCCGGCTTTGCCGAGCATCGTGAGCTTTACCTGACGGTGCAGGCAGGACTGTCGCCTGTGCAGGCAATCAGTCTCGCGACGGGCAATGCCGCAGCTCTGCTGCACCTGTCCGATCGTGGGGTGATTGCGCCGGGCCGCCGGGCGGATCTGCTGGTCGTGAATGGCAATGCCGATGAAAACATCGGTGCCGTGGATCAGATCGATCAGGTCTGGCAGCGGGGCACGCTCGTCAGCCACGGCCCCGTGCGTTCGAAGAACTGAGGAACGGTTATCCGGCGGTTTGGGGACGGGAACGCCCTGACACCAGCCGGAACATCGGTCCCGTCAGGGTCGTGGAAATCACGGCCAGAACCATCAGGGAGGCAAAGGTGAATTCCGAAATCATGCCATGCGCATGAAGGATGGTCGCTGCCACGATTTCCATCAGCCCCTTGCACTGCAACAGCGAGCCAATCCCCAGTGCTTGCCGGTGCGTCAGGCCCGGCGCGGGCGGGAAGATCCAGACGGCCAGGATCTTCGTGACGATGGCGATCACGACCAGCAGGAGCGAGGCTATGACCGACGGCCAGGTCAGGGCATCGCCGTCGATCCGAAGGCCGCTATGGCCGAAGAACATGGGGGCCAGCCAGATCAGGGAGAACGTACCCACTGCTTCCACCGGCAGGCGTCGGACCCAGCGTGGTGGCATGAGTGCGCCTGCGAAATAGGCGCCGATCAGCTCGTGCAGGCCTAGTTCATGGCTCGCCCAAGACCCTGCGGCGAGATAGGCCGGGACGGCCGCCCAGATGACCCAGATCGGCGGGTTTTTAAGGTTTCGCGTGGCCCAGCTGCTGAGAAAGGCCATACCGATCAGCAGCAGCACGGCCAGCCCCTCAAAGCCGGTCCAGCCATGCAGGGCGTCAGGTCCGCGCGCTGCAAATTGCAGGATGGCCAGTCCGATCCAGAGTGCGGCATCGTCCACAACCGCCAGCTTCAGGGCAAGCTGCCCGACGGGCCGATACACGGGTTCCAGTTCACGCACGATTCCGATCAGCACCGGCAGCGCGCTGACGGAAATGCACAGCCCGATCGACATGGCGCCGATCCAGCCATTCCCGTGTGGCGCCTGCCAGCCATGCAGCGGAAGGAAGAACAGCTTGACCAGAACGGTGCCGATAACGAACGGAATTCCCAGCGCTACCAGTGCGCTACACAGAAGGCGGCCCAGTGTCGGGGAGGGCAGGTTTGCGGCCTCTGGCGAATGGGTGGGGTTCTGCCACATCTCCAGCCCCGCGGTGAAAGCCAGGACCAGAACGGCCAGCCAGCCGATGTAATCGCCGTAAAGCGAAGGAATACCAATGGTCGAGGCTGGAAAATGCAGGACCGCCAGAAGAATGCCGACCAGAATGGGCAGGATGGCAATCGGAATGGAGCGTCTGAGCAGCTGCCACAGTCCCCACGGAATAAGGACAAATATAAATGCATCCGCAAACAGTGCTGTCACATTCCCCATGACGATCCCTTTTTTGTTTCAGGTGCGTGTAGGGTAACATGAAACATGGGGTTAACGAAAACTAATAACAAAACCTCAATAAAATATAAAAATACTTCAGAATTAAAACATACTGTTAAAATAATAATCGAGTTCGGAAAATCCGGGCTTCCGGGATGTTTTCCGGAAGCCCGTGCTTTCCTTATGCCTGGCTCAGTTTCTCGGCTTCGTCGATGTAAGCTCGCATGGCCAGG
>NZ_BJNM01000047.1 GCF_006539685.1 Gluconobacter oxydans | reverse complement strand
AAACACCTAAGGCAGGGTTCTAAATAACGGAATCCGGACTTCATGCTTCATTTTGATCCATCCTCGGCGACGTCGCTTGTCGCGCTGTGCCTCTGCTTTGTTCTGGTCTGCGTCTTTGAATTTGCCAATGGCTTTCATGACACGGCCAATGCTGTTGCAACTGTCATCTATACCAATTCGCTCAAACCGACCGTTGCCGTCGTCTGGTCGGGGCTGATGAACCTTCTGGGCGTGATCTTGTGCGGCATTTCCGTCGCCTATGCGCTCGTGGAGCTTCTGCCGCCGGATGTTCTCTCGCCGCCAAGCGGAAATCCGGCCGTTCCGATGCTGGTCGCGCTGTTCGGGACAGCTCTGGCCTGGAACCTGATGACCTGATGGTTCGGAATTCCGAACTCGTCCTCGCACTGCGTTATCGGATCGCTGGTCGGCATTGCGATTGGTGACTCCTTCGTTCACGCCCGCGAACTCGGCCACAGTGTGGACTGGAGCCAGATCTGGAAGGTGCTGCGTGCGCTTGCCGTCTCTCCGCTGCTGGGGTTTGTTGGGGCGCTTTTGCTCTATTTCCTCATCAAATCCCTCGTGAAGATGCCGGAAATGTACAAGGCGCCCACGCCGGAGCAGAAGCCGAACCCGATCGTGCGGGCCGTGCTGGTTCTGACCTGCACGCTGGTCAGCTTTTCGCATGGCAGCAATGACGGTCAGAAGAGCATCGGCCTCATCATGCTGACGATCATCGGCATCATGCCTGCTGCTTTTGCCCTCAACCCGGCATCTCCGGTCAGCATCGAGCAGATCCGCCAGGACGCGCAGCAGGCCCTGCCGCTGGTCACGCAGTACGACCGTTATTCCTTCAAAGGCGATGCCGTCGCGTCGATCAACCGTCTTTCGCAGACGGAAGGTCCTGCCGAAGCGCCGTCCGAACTGCGCGGTGATGTGTATCAGGTTCTGTCCGGCCTGCGGTCGGTTGCGGCCAACCCGGCAGCTTCTGACGCGGACAGGAAGCTCGCATCCCATCTCGCATCCGAACTGCGTCCGACTGTTGAATATGCACCGGGCTGGGTGCGTCTGCTGAGTGCGCTGTGCCTCGGGATAGGGACCATGGTCGGCTACAAGCGGAGCTGGGTGAAGGCATTGGCACAACCCATCTGACGCCGGCGCAGGGGGCTGCATCCGAGGTTGTCGGTGCAGGCTTGATCATGACGGCGGGCTATACCGGTCTGCCGGTTTCCACGACGCATATCATCACGTCTGGCGTTGCCGGAACGATGGTGGCGGCCGGGTCCGGCATCAACAGGAAGATGCTGACGAAGATCGTGATGGCATGGCTGCTGACACTGCCGGTGACGGTCTGTGTTGCGGCGGCAGTCTTCTACGTTCTGGCCTGACAGGCGGAACTCTTTGACTGGAGCATGATTGCTCCGGTCCTGATCGGTAAAGGGACGCGATATTGCTATCGCGTCCCTTTTTTCATTTCAGATCCCGGCGATCTGCAGAGCCAGCTGTGCCATACGGATGGCGCCTTCGCGGCTGCCTGCACCGCAGATGAAGCGGGCAGGGTGGGCAAACACGGCGTCGGACACGCCGGAGACAGCAGCCAGCTTTTCACGCTCCAGTCCGCCCCAGGCTTCCGGAAGGGAGACGCGCTGCCCGAAATCCCCGCGCACGGGCGGGACGGCCTTGACGTTCCACTGTTCGGGGCCAGCGGGAGAGACTACGTACACGACCGGCAGGTCATGCTCGAAAATGACCTTTTCGGTCGGCATGCCGGTGCCCATGACGAGGATGCGCTTGTCTTCGGCATTCTCATAAGCCGCCAGAACGCGGTCCGTTGCCTTGAGGCTGGCGCGGACGCGGTCCACGACATTCGTCAGATGTGATGCGACGGCGGTGGCGGCATTGGCGAAACCGAGGGATTCCCGGGCGCGGGCTTCCTGGCGTCCGTAGAGTTCGGCCGTGTCCCAGGGCGGGCTGCAGGCGGAGACGATATCCGCCAGCGAGAGTTTGCCCATCTTGACCACGCCGTTGTCGTCCTGATCGATCGGCAGGATCAGGGATTTGTCCAGGCTCTTCCAGATCAGATCCACCGTGGCGTCATCAACCGGCGTCTTGAGGATGTTGCGGATGGCGGCGTGACCGTAATCCTTCCACAGCAGACCGGCGGCGCTGTAAGGCGTGCCGTCCTCGCGAAGAGGCTTGTCCTTCATGTGATGGTCGTAGCGGCCATGCGTGGGGTCATAGAGGCCGCCGACGTCGAAGACGATATCGGCCGACTTGATGACATCCGGATTGCGGGTACGGATGAAGGTCAGGCGATCGGCGGATTTTTCGTTGAGAACGCGTGCGCGCAGATCACCCTGCGGGGCGAGCGCGTAGTGCAGGATGACATAGCCCATGGTCTCGTCGACGTGAAAATTGCCCGAATGGGTCAGTGCCGTGACGGGCGCTGCGCCATTTTCGAGACCAATGGGAGTATGTTCGGACATCTTGAGAACCTGCGGCAGGGGAAAGGGGATGAAGTGGCCCCTTCATGCCGCAGGGCAGCCCGGCAGACAACCTTGTCGCCGGGGTTAGTTGGTCAGGCCCCCGTTTCAGGAAGCCTTGTACAGGGCGCAGAGCTTGTTGCCGTCCGGATCGCGCAGATAGGCAAGATAAAGGTCGCCCATCGGGGTGTGGCGGATGCCGGGCGGGTTTTCGATCGCCTCGCCACCGTTCTCCACGCCCGCTTTATGCCAGGCATCGACTTGCTCGGGGCTGCTCATGGCAAAACCGATCGTCCCGCCATTGGCAGGAGTTGCGGGCTCGCCGTTCAGGGGCTTCGTGATGACCAGACGACCGCCGGAATGGGCATAGGTCAGGCGGCCCTTGGCATTGGGTTCGGCCGGTTCGCAGCCGATGACGCCCATTGTCGCATCATAGAATGTCTTGGAACGGGCAATGTCGTTGCTGCCGAGCATGATATGGCTGAACATGAAACTCATTCCTCTATAATACCGGGGAAGGACGGACGTGCCGTCCTGAAAATTCAGTCGATATTGATATTGCGGATGCCGCCCGGAATGCGGGTTTTTGAATCACGCGCCACGAAGGGCTGCCGGTTGGTATTGTAATCCGGATTTTCCGCCATCGCCTGAAGGGTCATGTCATCGCGTACATCCAGCGGTCGGTCATGGCCGCCATTGTCCTTGTGCGCCGTGGCTGCACAGATGCCGGCAGCGGTGGCGAAGGCGTGCGGATTGCCGCCGGCGCCACTCAGCATCTGCTCGCGAATACATTTGCTGTCGGTGTGACCGGTAACCCAGGGCGCTGCGGAGCATGAGGCAAGCAGAAGCAGGCTGGGGAGAAGGACGTAACGCATGACAGAAACCTACTTGTGACGGAGAATGGAGTAAAGCGCGGGATCAGGTTGATCCTGACAGTCTATTGGATCGCGACTTCATGAAAGGTCAATGTCTTTGATGGATCTTCAGGGGAAGGGCTTTTGCGAGTGATCTGGTATCCTTCGCTTCATTTGAATGATGGAGAGCAGCCATGACGTCATCCGGGTTTCCGCTTCTGAACGATCCTGACATCCTTCGGGACATCACGGCCCTGTCCGACCGTTACGAACGGGCCCTAGGCGAGAATGAACTGCAGGAACTGGACAGGCTGTTTTATGACGGGCCGGAGACGGTGCGTTACGGCGTAGGGGAAAATCTCTACGGCTTCGACGAGATCAAGGCGTTCCGCCGCAACAGGACGGGCGGCTCGCCCCCGCGGGAGGTCCTGCGCCGCGTCATTACCGTCATTGGCAGGGATGTGGCGACGGTGGATCTGGAGTTCCGGCGGATCGGAGCGGAGCGTATCGGGCGTCAGAGCCAGACCTGGTTCCGGACGCCCGAAGGATGGAAGATCATCGCCGCCCATGTCTCGCTGATGGGGACGGGATCCTGAGCGCCGGGCCTCAGCTTCCGCTGGAGACATATCCTGCGACCGCCCGGTTCCAGGCGAGGATCATGACGCCCAGGAAGGCGAAACCCGCCGCGGGCGAGAGCGCGCCGATCCATGTCGGCATGCCAAGCGGGTCCGGGTGGGCGAGGCTGAACAGCGTCGGATAATAGCAGACGGCCGCGAGGGGCAGGACAAAGGTGATGAAGCGCCGGAGCCAGCGTCCGAACATGGTCAGCGGGTACTGTCCGGCCTCCACGCCGCCATAGGTCAGGACGTTGACGACTTCCAGTCCTTCAACGGTGATGAAGCACAGGGCGGCCTGTCCGATCAGGACGCCGAGGAACATGGCCGCACCGCCCGCGATGGCCCATGGCAGGACCAGAACGGCGCTCCACTGGACATGCGGGGCGAGCCACAGACCCGCCACGAGCACGAACAGCCCCTGAAGGAAGCGTCCGATCGGGCGCAGACGCAGTTCGTGCCCCAGAAGCAGCAGCAGCGTCGAACGCGGGCGCAGGAGGAGGCGGTCAAAACTTCCGGTCCGGACATATTCGCCACCAAAGACCTCGAAGCCGCGTCCCAGGGTTTCGGCGACGGCAAAAGCCACGTTCACAAGACCGTACAGGACAGCGACGGTTCCGATGTCCCAGCCCGCGATGCTGCCGAAGCGATGGAACAGGCTCCAGATGCCGAAGAAGCTGAGGAGTGTCGTGACGAAATTGCCGATGGCCTGAATGACAAAGGTGCCGGGATAGCGGAGCTGCGCCACGATCGAAGCTCCGGCCATGCGGCGATACAGGCCCGGACCGCTGAGCGTGTGGGAAGGAGATTGCGTCATGTCAGGCACCCTGCACCTCCAGCCGGTTCACGGTCTGGCGCATCCACAGACGTCCGAGAAGTGTCAGGGCCGTCAGCCAGAAAATCTGCAGACCCAGACCCGTGGCAACACCGCCGGGGATAAACGTTCCGAGATAGATGCGGATGGGGATGTCGGTAATGCCGGCGAATGGCTGTGCGAGCAGAAAGGGCCGGACCCAGTCGGGATAGAGCGGCAGAGGCAGCAGCATCCCGGACAACAGGACGGCGAGCGGCGTTCCGACGGCATAGCTCCCCAGAGGCGAAAGGGTACGGGCGGTGAGGATATTCCACCACATGACGATGGTCGCGGAGAGCAGGGCGCCGAGTGTGATGGAAAGAAGGGCCAGAGCCGCGGAGATCAGGCTGGCGGGGCCGGCCAGGCTCCACGCGCCGAGCCCGACAAGGATCGCGAGAGGACCGGCCACGCAGGCCAGCAGGACAGCGCGGGGGACAGCATTGCCCAGCAGTCTCGCCAAACTGGCAGAGAGCCACCAGTTCCACATATCGACCGGCCGCAGGAGGTCATAGACGATGGCGCCTGTCCGGGCGGCGTCGCCGATAGCGGGCAGACAGCCGAGTGGCAGAAGCGTGAAGAGTGACTGCTGGATCCAGGTATAGGTCATGGCCTGCCGCAGTGAGAGCGGGGCCTGCACATCCGGAGCCGCGTGGTACACCGAGGCATAGGCCATCAGGGTTACGGCGCCGAACCACATCTGCGCCACCAGTCCGGCCACGACCGCGATGCGGTATCGCAGCCCGATCTTCCATTGCAGACCGAAGGCCGTGAGATACGGGCGCAGACTCATGCGGCGTGATCCGCATAGAAACGTGTGATGATCTCGTCGATTGAAGGACGGCTGATCCGCAGGTCGTCGAGGCCGGGCAAATGGCCGACATGCGCGACGAGGGCCGGGGCCGGGATCTGGCTCGGGTCGAAAGTGATGGTGAGGCTGTGGGGCTCGCGCGCGGTTTCGTGGGCGCCGGCGGGAAGCGTCAGTTCAGGAGGCGTGTCATGGAAATCGAGTTCCAGAATACGCTCGGACAGCGTCGTGGTGCGGAGGTCTTCGAACGGGCTGTCCGCGAGGATACGACCGTGACCGATGACGATCACACGTTCGGCGAGTGCCTCGATATCGTGCATGTCGTGGGTCGTCAGCAGGACGGTGGTGCCCCGGTCCCGGCAGAGTTCATGCACGAAAGCCCGCACGGCGAGCTTGGAGGGTGCATCCAGACCGATCGTGGGTTCATCCAGAATGAGGATGTCCGGATCATGGATGAGAGAGGCCGCGATTTCGGCACGCATTCTCTGTCCGAGCGAAAGCTGGCGTACGGACTGGTCCATGATCGCGCCCAGATCGAGCGCATCGGCCAGACGGGCGCGGTTGCGGGTAAAACGCTCCGGTTCCACGCCGTAGATGTCGCGCAGCAAGGCGAGGCCTTCGGCGACCGAAAGATCCCACCAGAGCTGGGTCCGCTGCCCGAACACGACGCCGATCCGCGCCACATGGGCGATGCGGTTTGTCCAGGGCACCAGCCCATTGACCTGCACCTCTCCCGACGTGGGGCGCAGGATGCCGGAGAGGATCTTGATCGCCGTCGATTTTCCTGCGCCATTCGGGCCGATGAAGCCTGCGATCTGGCCTTTCGGGACCGAAAAGGAAATCCCGTCCAGCGCGACGATATCACGGGTTTTCCCCCGCCAGCTGCCTCCTTCGCGGATCCGGTAGGTTTTGCGGAGATTGCTGACCGTAATGGCGTCGGAAGGGGAAGGGGGCGTCTGCATCAGGGCTCCGTCATGAGCGGTAAACATCTGTTTTGTCGAGAGTGGACAGCGGTCAATATTGAAAGCAAGGCGTTTCTGAAGTCAGTGCCCTTTTCGAAAGCGCGTCGAGAGGATGATGGCGGAGACAGTCCGCTCCACGCCTTCCATCTGCCCGATATCGTCAATCGCACGGTTGATGTTTTCGGTCGTGGCGGCTCCCAGCAGAGCAATCAGGTCCGAAGCACCGCTGACCGCATGCAGTTCCCGCAGTTCGGGCAGTGTTTTCAGGTCCCGCTCCACTTTCTGCCGGTGGCGCGGTGTGAGCACGATCGAGATATGGGCGCGCACCAGATCCTCGTCCGGATTTTCAAGAAGCGTATAGCCCCGGATCCGTCCCTGCCGCTCCAGACGTTCCATGCGTCCCTGCAGAGTCGTGCGGGAGATCCCCAGCCTGCGGGCCAGCGCGGCTGTGGGGGTTCGCGCATTGCGGCGCAGGATATCGAGAAGAGCCTGATCGATTGGATCCGTCATTCTGACTGTTATAGACGGCAATCTGCCGTTGGGAATGGCTTTTTGCCGTCACGCTGCCGCTTGAGATCCGTCGGCCCAGACCCTGATCCTGTCCGTAACACTTCCGGAACAGGATATGATCATGAAGCAGGTTACGGTTGCAGGTGCGGGGAAGATCGGTTCAGCCATTGCGGAGCTTCTTCATCACGGCGGCTATCGTGTGACGCTGCTTGACTGTCATGCCGAGTATCTCAACAGCCTCAAACTTCCCGAAGGGATTGCGCGCAGGACCGCCGATATCGCGCAGGGGCTTGATCCGGATCTGCTCAAAGGGCAGTTCGCCGTCCTCTCCGCGCTTCCTTTTCATCTGACGCGGACTGTTGCGCGGGCGGCCTCCACGGCGGGTGTGCATTATCTGGACCTGACCGAGGACGTGGCATCCACCCGCGACGTGAAGGCGCTCGCTGAGGGTGCATCACATGCGTTCATTCCCCAATGTGGTCTGGCGCCAGGCTTTGTTTCGATTGCCGCGCATGATCTGGCCGGACATTTCGACGAGATCGACACGATCCGGCTGCGTGTCGGGGCACTGCCGCGTTTTCCGTCCAATGCGCTGGGATACAACCTGACCTGGAGCACGGAAGGCCTCATCAACGAATATATCGAACCCTGTGAGGCGATCGTCGATGGGAAGCGCATCCTCGTTCCCGCTCTTGAGGGCATGGAAAGCCTGGGCGTCGATGGCGTTCTTTATGAGGCGTTCAACACGTCCGGCGGTCTTGGCTCGTTGTGTGAAACCTATGACGGCCGGGTCCGGGAGCTCAATTATCGCACCATGCGATATCCGGGCCATCGCGATATCATGAAGGTTCTCCTGTCCGATCTGCGGCTGTCGGAACGGCGGCATATCCTTCAGGATATCCTGACCCATGCCATTCCCGGCACGGCTCAGGATCTTGTGGTGCTGTCGGTTATCGTGACGGGACTACGGGATGGTCGGCAGCAGCAGGAAACACTGGCCCGGACCATTCACGCGCAGGAGTTCATGGGCGGATACCGGACTGCGATTCAGCTCACGACGGCGGGGTCCATCTGTGCGGTTCTGGACCTGCTCGCGGAAGGGAAAATTCCGTCGGCAGGCTTTGTCCGTCAGGAGGATATTCCGCTGTCCGCCTATCTGTCTAACCGCTACGGGCGGGTCTATCAGTCGCAGGGCTGAACGGCCTCATGCGCGGTTCAGGATCCGGACCAGCAGGATGCTGGCACCCGGAAGGCCGGCCAGGGACATCGCGACTGTCAGGACCAGCGGTCGTCCCGCACGGAAGACGGAGCGGATATCGATCCCCAGACCCAGTGCGGCCATGGCCAGAATGGTCAGGAATGTGGCGGCCTGGCTGAGGGGAGCGATGCAGACTTCGGGAATGACGCCAAGGGAGCGGACGATGATCATCGCCATGAAGCCCGCAATATACCATGGAACGAGGCGGAACAGCCTTTGAGCTTTGCCCGTTCCGGAAGGTTTTAGCGGCTGCGTCCGGGCATTTTTGTGATGAACCGTCAGTGACAGGACGGCGCAGACCGGGCCCAGCATGAGAACGCGCATCAGCTTGACGAGCGTTCCGACATGCAGGGCCGCGGGACCGAATGGCGCGGCCGCCGCCATGACCTGCGGAACCGCATAGACCGTCAGCCCGGCGACGGCACCATTGGCGATCCCGGACATGTTCAGGAAGGGAAGCAGGACAGGCAGCCCCAGAACGACTGCCAGACCACCTGCTGCGGTGAAGGCGATTGTCGCGCCGACATCCTCATCTGAGGCCTGAATGGTGGGGGCAGCGGCCATGATTGCGGAATTGCCGCAGATGGAATCGCCACAGGCCACGAGGAGGGTCTGATTCCGAGACAGGCCATTCATCCGTCCGGCCCAGCAGGTGAAGATCATGCTGAAGATCACCATCCCCAGAACTGCGAGCAGGATTTCAGGCCCGGCAGACCAGACGGCCTGAAGGCTGAAAGTCGTGCCCAGAAGGACGATCGCAATGTTGAGGAGTGTCTTCGAGCAGAACCTGATCCCGCAATTGAAGGTGTCTGCGGGTTTGCGGACGGACCGCAGGATGACGCCCAGGATGAGCGCGATATTCAGGGTCTCCAGAAAGGCTTTACCAGCCAGGATCCGTTCCACGTGCTCGAGACCAAAAGCCGCAAGCGCAATACCGATGCACAGGGCCGTTCCCGGAAAGCGGGACACGAGGCCTCCCGCAGGCGCTAGGTGTTT
>NZ_BJNM01000046.1 GCF_006539685.1 Gluconobacter oxydans | reverse complement strand
TTCCAGACAGCGGACAACCCGACAGGCTGGCAGGGAAAAATCAACCTCGATCGCCAGTCCTTCACGATTGAAGTCATCCAGAATGTTCAGGAGCCGAAAAGCACGTCCATCCATCAGCCTGTCCGCCATAAAATCCATGGACCAGACCCTGTTGGGAAGGGCCGGAACCGACAGCTTTTCAGGCTTTTCGCGAACCAGACGCCTGCGGGGTTTAATCCGCAGGTTGAGTTCCAGTTCCCGATAGATCCGATAAACCCGCTTATGATTCCAGAGCTGTCCCTGCACATTGCGCAGATACAGGAAACACAGACCAAATTCCCATCTCCTGTGAGCCTGGGTCAGTCCCACCAGAAGAGCGGCAATCCTGTCGTTCTCCGCTGCCAGTCGCGGACGATAGCGAAAGCAGGTCTCGGATATCCCAAAAATCCGACAGGCCAGCGCAATGCTGACCCCATGATGCGCCACAGCTTGTGCGGCCAGTTCCCGGCACTGGGCTGGCCGCTTCATTTTTTTCCAAGGGCTTCCTTCAGGATATCCGTCTGCATGCTCAAATCCGCATACATGCGCTTCAGCCGACGGTTCTCCTCTTCCAAAGCCTTCATCTGACTGATCATCGAAGCATCCATGCCGCCATATTTCGCGCGCCACCGGTAAAACGTGGCGTTGCTAATCCCATGCTCCCGGCACAGGTCAGGAACCGGGACACCGCCCTCAGCCTGGCGGATCACACCCATGATCTGGGCGTCAGTAAAGCGATCACTCTTCATCAGAATCTCCTCAATTCTTACGCTGAGAAAATTCTCATTCAAAAGTCACTCTTTTTATGGGGGGATTACCCACGGACATTGCAAATGCGGCCAAAAAACCAGGTATGACGTTGAGCGGAAAGCCCGTTGACCCAAAATATCAGAACGGGATCCAGTGGTGGTCAAAGGGCGGCGGGATCAAGACGCAGGGCGAACCGTATGAGATCTGGGTGGCAAACAAGCTCCAGCCAGACGGTTATATCTGGCTGGCTGATTACAAGAACAATTGGAAGGCATTCGATCAATGGAATGCAACATCCGGCGACGCTGTGAGTGACAAGACGCTGGATATGCAGGCTACCACCTACGCCAACCCGAACCGGGTCGAAGCGCGTATTGTCACAAATGTCGAGCAGATGCTGCGATATCAATCTGGAGGCGGCGAGATCATTGATCCAAGCGTTGCCCAAGCGAAAGGCATTCCCGCAAGTCTACAGTTTTCAAAGGGTGACATCGACACCTATACGCTTTCTCTTGGAGTTCCCAGAGAACCGACGGAAGGGCAATGGGAAGCGTTATGCAAGGCCTATCAGTTCGCCAAGGAGCGGGTTGCAGAGGAATCCCTTGAACAGAAGCGCCCTCTCTCCATCAATTTTGATATTACGGATATCGCGTGATCATGCAGCAGTTTCCCATTCGTAGACAGAAGCGAGCAAATTGCTTCCGGGCGAAGAAATATCTTGCGATCGAGTGCCAAGAGGTGTGGAAAGGATCATATTTTTCCCGCACGGGCTGGTCGAGCTATATAGACCGCGCCGGCGCGACGCCGGAATGGATTGGAGAAAATTTCCGCAAGTCCATCCAGTCGAGTGAATACTTCAATACTCCCGGCGTGCCCCTTCCTCGGGAAACAGTCGCCAAGGTCCATGCCGAATGCGGCCCTTTGATGCTGGCTTTCTGGGGGAAGCTTGCAGAGGCGTTCAGATTCAAGGACTGGAGAGCAGCGCGCGCAAAAACTGCCATGGTGTTTGCCTGTTGGGATTACGAATTAACGGATCAGATCGAGTTGAGGGCGAGCAAGGGTCGAGGAGGCGGTCACTCGGCTTGGCTGCAGGGCGAAGATCAGGGAACAGTCTTCCATGTCTCAATCAATGCCTCGAATGAAGAGCTGGGGAACGTCATCATCCAGGCCCTCAATGTGTGTAAGCCGAACTATCTTTAAAATGTGACAGTGTCCGCTTTTGGGAAAAGGATAGTTGTATTCCTTCGTCCGGAATGAGGCGATGCCGCCTGTCTGTTCTGGTTCTCTTGGGCCGACAGGCGAGTTAGGGGGGTGGAATGTCCGTTGTTGGACGCTAGGATAGAGAACCAGATATTGCCACATGAGTAATGTTCCGGGAGTGGATTGATAGCTCACGGAGCACGGCACCCACATGCAATTCCTTTCAGCGCACCGGTCGAAGCCTTTTTTCGTGGGGCAACATGTGACAGGCGTGAACTTCATGGACGTTGAGATGGTCAGCCGCAGCGGCGGTATACTCGCATAGCCGACCGTCGGACGTCATCGCGGGAACGGCAAGCAACTCGTCCGCCACATAACGACTCTGACCGGTCTGAAGCACGCGATTCCATCCTTCCCGCTGCCGTACCTGTAGCTTTTCGAGAATGATGATATCAAGCGAGCGACCAAGAGCCTGATCTTTGGTGAACCCGAAGTTTCTTACCGCGCCCGGGTTCCAGAATCGGATGATCCCCCCGGGTCGGCGGCGAGGATCGCATCAGCGCGCGTTTCAAGCAACGCCCGAGTGAGGCGTTCTGCGAAATCAACGTGTTGTGTTATGACTGATCCCCTCGTCCATGGCTCGAAGATTTAACCGTCGCGACATCGCACAGAAAATCCCGAAGAACGAGTGCATGGTTATGGAGAGGATCATGCGCCGCATAAAGAAGCGTGATCCTGCTTTTCTCCGCCAGTCCCACAAGACGGGCGATCTCGGCATTTCCGTTTGAAAGCTCATGACGGTATCGCAGCCGGAATTCGTCCCAATGCGCGGGATCATGGCCGAACCAGTGACGCAGGTCCGGACTTGGCGCCACGTCCTTCAGCCAAAAATCCATCTTCACGTCGGCTTTGTGCAGCCCTCGCGGCCAAAGGCGGTCCACCAGCACGCGCAGGCCGTCGCTGGGCGCGGAGGCATCGTACACGCGCTTGAGCCTCACATCCGGAGTGTCATGTTGCGCCGTCATGACACGTTCTCCACCGGACGGCTCGCGGCAAGTGTCCTCGAACCGGGAATGAACCGCCGCATCCAACCAGGATAGACCGGCGTAAGCTTGACAAGAAAATCCCACGCCATAATCAGTGCACCAGCCGCAAAGACAACGTCGCCCGGCAGCCGCATCCATTGCCAGAACAGGGTCTTGTCATAGAATTCGGCGCTGCGGGCGTAAGCATAGCCATGCTGATAGACTGCGAGCAGTTGAGGCCAGCCGATTGGGAAGAAATTGAGCAGCGTCCACAAAACCAGTCCCGCATTGTAGAGCCAGAATGCCCACAGGCCAGCTCGTTCGGAGAAACCGGCTTTTTCAGCATGAATGTAACGCAGGCAGAAATAGATCAAACCGATCGCGAGTTCGCCAAACGCGCCGAAAAGAGACGAGTGCGCGTGGTTGAGCGTCAGAAAGGTGCCATGTTCATAATAGTTCACCAGTGGCGCATTCAGTAGACCGCCGCCATAAACCCCGGCGCCCACGAAGTTCCAGAACGCAGCACCGATGACATAGATGGTTCCGAGACGATAGCGGAAATCCTTCTGCTTCCTGATTATTCGATAGTGGCTGATTCCCTCCATGATAAGCAATACAAGTGGCAGCACCTCGATGAAGGAGAACATCGTGCCGAATGGGATCCACAGGCTCGGCTCGCCCGCCCAGTAAAGATGGTGCCCCGTGCCGATCACGCCACCGAGGAAGATCAGGATGACTTCGAAATACATGCCTCGCTCGGCGAGGCAGCGCGATATCAACCCCGTGGCCATCAGCGTCCAGGCAGTCATCGCCGCCGCGAAGAACTCGAAGGACTGTTCAACCCACAGATGGACGACCCACCAGCGCCAGAAATCCGAGATCGTGAAGGATTTCTCAATGCCCGTCAGCGGAATCATGCCACAGGCATACAGCAGTGCGACATTAACGGTAGACGCCCAGATGAGATGTTCCAGCCGGATATGACCGGACCAGAAACTGCGCGCCGCACGAGTCCACAATGAAACCGATGGCCACAGAGCTCGCATCACAAGGACGCTCCACAAAAGCAGTCCTCCGAAGAAGCCAATCTGCCAGAAGCGGCCGAGCTGGATATAGGACAACCCCTGATTTCCGAACCAGAACCAGTTGCCGTCGATCACCCCCATGACACCGAGATAGTTTCCCACCAGGCCACAGACCACTACGAAGACCGTTGCCCAGAACAGCGCGTCCACGAGCCAGCCCTGACCCTTGGCTTCTTTTCCATCGGCGATGACCGGTGCAAGAAACAGCGCCGCGCCGATCCACGACAGGCCGATCCAGACAATAGGCGCCTGAATATGAAGATCACGCATGACATTGAACGGAACGTATCGATTAATATCGATACCGTAAAAACTCGTCCGGTCGTAATACATATGGGCCATGACGGAGCCGACCAGAATCTGCACCAGCAGCAGTGCCGCAACCAGAAGGAAATATTTCCAGACTTTCCTCTGACTCGGTGTCAACGGATGAACGACGAGAAGCTCCGCGTCCCGAGCCGCCGTGTCTGCGTCGTTGAGCCAATATTCGTAGATAAAGAGCACGGCACCAAAAGCCAGAAAAACAAAGCCAAAGCTCGCCCATGTCCAGATGAAAGTCTCGCCCGTCGGAGCGTTCTCCACCAGCGGCTCGTAAGGCCAGTTCTGTGTCCAGGAATAGTTCGTGCCAGGACGCCATGCGACGGTCGTCAAAGCCGAATAGATCAGAAAGTCGGCCGTCTTGACCGCGAGCGCGGGTGAGAGACTCTGTGCTGCGGTCCAGCCGGCCTTGCGGTTCGGATGGAGCAGACCGTCCGCGGTTGCCATGCGGACGGACACGATCGCCGCCACAAGCTCGCCAGGCAGCGTCACAGTCGAGGCAGTTAGATCGAGATGATGAAGATCGTCGCGCATTTTCGCCGTAATGGCGTCCTGCCGCTCTTTCGGAAGATATGCGAACGCCGCACCATCGTCTGCGCTTGCGATGTTATCGCGCGTGGCGAGCGCCAGCCGCTTCATGATTGAGGCAGTGTAATCCTCGCCATAATAGGAGCCCATGCCATACAGGCTACCATAGTCCATCAGATCGGCTTTCTGGAAACCGCCCTTTCCTGAAACGATATCCGCACCTGTCATGAGAATGGAGCCGTCGGCCGAGACGAATTTCTCCGGCTGCGGAGGCGCACCCTTGTAGGTCGCTTGTGTCGTCCAGATGAGAAGCGCCGCAGTCAGAAGACCGGTCGCAAGGAGAATCCATTTCAGGACGGTACTGACCGGATCCGCGACCGGCCTCACAATGGAAGATGAGTCCGACATCGCACTAGCTCCTGATAAGGTCGTGTGAGGGGGCGCGCCCCCTCACTGTGAACGCCCAAAAAAATATCATGCTGCGGAGAGAACCAGATCGGGGTCGGCGGCGGAGCCGAAGAACTCGTAACGGATCTGCTTCGCCGGCAGATTCTCGGTCCGTAGCGCGTCGACCATATCTCTCATGAAGGAATCCGGCCCGCAGATGTAATAGGTCGCGGAACGGTCGAGGTTCTGCTTTACCCAAGCGGTCGTGACACGCCCAGCGTGGGCGGCAACACCATGACTGACAGCGGGCACGCTCTCTTTCGCATAGAAGAAATCCGCCGCCAGAATACCTCGGCTGGCAAGGTCTTCGATTTCCGGACGGAAAGCTGCCAACGCCTCGGTATCCGCGCCGTGAACGTAGTGAATCTTCCGCTTCACGGATGTCTGCGCCAGCTCGCCGAGCATCGACATCACGGGCGTAAGACCAACACCGGCCGTCAGGAACACGACAGGAGACTCACTTGTCTCGTCGAGGAAGAAATCACCGGCGGGATTGGCAACCTGGAGTATGTCTCCCTCCTTCACCGTCTCATGCAACCATGTCGAGACGACGCCGCCATCCTGTTGTCGCACGCTAATGCGGTAATGATCCGCGCCGGGTTCCGAGGAAATGCTGTAATTCCGGCGCTGAGAGCCATGACCGGGAACATCCAGCTTGAAGCTGAGATACTGTCCCGCCTTATGGCGAAAGAGCGCGCCGCCGTCGACGGGAACCAGTTCGAACGAGGTGATTGTCGGAGTCTCGGCGCGACGTGAGCGAACGCGAAAAGCGCGCCATCCGGCCCAACCTCCCGGTGCGTCCTTATGCTCGTCGTAAATCTGCTTCTCACGGCCGATAAGGATATCTGCCAGAAACCAGTAGGCTTTGCCCCACGCCTCGGCGATCTCCGGCGTCGCGGCATCCCCGAGAACATGGCCGATCGCGCCGAGTAGCGCCTCTGCTACATATGGATAATAGCTCGGGCAGGATGTTCAGACCGACATGCTTCTCAGCAATTCTCTCGACCATGCCGCCGAGCGCGCCGAGGTCGTTGATATGTTCGGCATAGCACAGCACTGCCAGCGCCAGCGCCAGCGCCTTGGGCTGTTCGCCATCCTGCTGATGGGAGAGATTGAACAGGTCGCGAATGGCCGGGGTGGAGAGCAGGCGCTTGTACATTTCTGTCGTGATGGCCGTTCCGTGCGCCTTCAGCGCGGGGACGGTCGCGGAGATGATCGCGCGCGTCTTGTCGTCGAGAGGAGCGGACATGGTACCGTCCTTTAAGGTTTACGATCCGCACATCTCTTTGACCGTATTGGAAAACATGTCAAGTTGGTGCATCTTTACCCGACCATGAAACTTACGTTGCAAACCGACTATGCCTTGCGCGCCCTGATCTATCTGGGCGCCCGGACCGAACGACTCTGCTCCATTCGTGAAATCGCCATGGCGTACGGGATCTCGGAGGCACATATGGTCAAGGTCGTCCACAAGCTGGGCCAGGGGGGATTCGCCGAAACCCTGCGCGGTCGTAACGGTGGCCTACGGGTTGGACGGCCAGCGAAGGACATCATGATCGGCGATGTCGTATGCTATTTCGAAGAAAACATGGCTCTGCTAGGATGTCTGGAAAAGAGCGCTGAGACGACGCTCTGCAAGTTAATGCCCGCCTGCCGCCTGCGGAGCGGCCTTAATCAGGCAACGCAGGCGATGATGGCGGTTCTGAATGACTGCACTCTGGCAGACGTCATTACGCCCTTCGAGATCGCCCAACTGACGAAACGTGAAACGTCTTAATCATTTATTATTATTGGCCAGATGTTGAGTGTTAGATGGCCCTCAAGCGAATTGCAGCAATCAGATATATCCTTTGAACCAGGAGCATGGCGCCAAGATTCAAAAGTCCCGTTTACCTATAGCGACGCGTTCGCGAAGCTGCAGGACAGCGAAGTCGAGAAAGCCCCTGATCTTCAATGGCAGTAGATCATGACAGGTATAAAGAAGGCTGACTGGAACGGGGTTTGACTGTAAAGCCGCAAGCACAACTTGCAATTTTCCCTCTTTGACGGCCTCCATTGCCTGATAGAATAGCAATCTTGTCGCACCCACCTCGCTGTTATCCCGCATATCTCACAGAAATCTTGAGGACATGGCCAACGCTACACTCTGTCTGCATCGGGTCTCCGATCTCGCTCGCGGATTTTCCTTTTTCAAAAGAACTTTCACCAATTTCAGAGCCCGATGCACCCACTCGTGTGAGATATGCGGGCTAGTCCGCCATCGCCCCAAACTCGATAGTAAAGTTTTGAACCAATAATGTCTGCTTTACGAAAGGCCAAACTCTTACCTAAGTGTCCGAGAAGAAGGCGTAAGCGGACCTGCTGCTTACGCCTTAAGCCGGGCATGGGCTGCCCTAGAAAGTGATCTCAGGAGCGGAAGTTCAGCGTCGCCCGCTGCCGACGTCAAAGTTCACCGCTAGACCATAAGATCAGCCTCGAACGCACGGGCCGGCGAGGAACTCGTCAAAGGACCACCTCCGTATCGGTTCCGGTGGAATGCAGACGGAAAGATCGTGCTGCCACCTTCCGAGGCCCTTGACGCTGAGGTCTACGCGAATCGGCAACCAATTCTTCGTAGGCGTGTCGGCAAGAATTTTGATACCAAAGACGCGCTCGACGCACAGAAGCGGGGTGTATTGCTGGTTGTTGGTTGGGTCGATGTAGGGGATTGCTGCCTGGCGGATTACCTCAAGGTTCAGGTAGCGATCAAGCCACAGTGAACCGGCAAGTAGGTTGTAATACTCCGCAAACCGCGTCCCAAAATCTCGGTGAAGCGGGCTTTCGCCCATCTGATGCGACAAGCACGTCTTCACCTGCTGCGGCAAGGCGTCCACGCCGGACACCATGGCCCAATTGCCGTTGTTGGTCATCAGGTCATGGCTATCCGACAATGCCCAGCTCTTGGGAATGTCGGCGGCTGAAATCCGGGCAGCACTCGGGAAAACCGGACACCGAACCGTGTAGCCGCCAGTTGTATCCCTGGTGACAGACGGTTTAGCCCTCAGTGCGCGTCCGTCTCCAAGCTCATTCACAAGGACATATCGATCATTGGTCGTGGTTTGGTCGTAACGATCGGCGAACGTGATCAAGGTGTGAACGTCGCCGTCAATGAAGCTCTCTAGATGGAAGCTCCATACTTCACTTTCAACGCCCAGAAATTTGCCAACAAATACGATGTCGGGTCCAATGGCGATAAGGTCGGGACTGGGCTCCCCAGCTGAAAGGGCATTGCGCTGTCTTTCAGCGCACTTCGCCTCGTGCTCGGCCTTCATCGCGCGAAGCACGTCAGCCGTGTACGTCACCTCGTCCCGGTCGATCAGGTCGGCGTGGGTTGCACACAACCAAATGGCATTGGCGATGTGAGTGCGCTCCTCGCGGGTCATCGACGCGAGGTAGCGCCGCGCGCCTCGTCCAGACGCGGCGGCATGAATGTGCGCTGCCTTACCGATCATGTTCACAGCCTCGGGCGATTCATCGCTCGGGCCTGATGTCGGCTGAAGGCAATTACGAAACGAACAATGATGATTGGCGCGAAGCGCGACCGCCGCCTTTGTCCTTCCGGAGAATTCGTCGCGGTTACTCATCGCACCTTACTATCCGAATAATGGGCTTGCTGCCAGCATTCCAAAGCCGTCGCCGCCTACATTGTCCCGTTAATCAAAGTCTTCTGGTTGTGGTGGTGCAGCCATCCCCGACAGTCCGTTCCCCGCCCGGTCTCGCCATAAGGCGAATGTCCGGTATACGCATTCGCCGATCGTAAGCTGACTGGCAGGAATCCCCCCCAAATAGTGGTCATTTGAATGAGCGTATCGGGCCTGTGTTTCCTCAGCGAGCCGCAGAAAGTAGCTCACTCACGAGCGACGGCCGCTTATCCAACATCGCCAGCAAAACCTGGGCTGGTCCGGTTGGCTGACGACGGCCATGTTCCCAGTTCAGAAGGGTCCCCTTGGCGACCCCGATGCTTCTGGCAAACTGTGCCTGAGAGAGCCCGGTCCGCGTTCTGATGGCCGCCACGTCAACCGACGGAACACACACTTGATGGGTCAGGCTGTTTTCGGTCGGAGCTTCCGCATAGGCGAGGGCCTCATTCAGCCCCTGCAGAATGCTGTCATAAGCGCTCATGATGGTTCTCCGTATTTCGCAACAAGCGTCTTGCTCAACTCTACCAGGGCGGCCTGTTCAGATCGCGTCAGATTGTCTTTCTCGTTTTTGGCAAATACGGTCAGCAGGAACAGAGGCATCTGTCTTCCACCAAAAACATAGAGAGTTCTATACCCTCCCCTCTTCCCACCACCCTCGCGTGAAAAGCGGACCTTTCGCAGACCGCCACCTAAAGAAATGCCAGTATCTGGCATCGCAGCGAGCATGTCGATCAGAGCCGTCCGGTCGTCGTCTGACATTAGGGCTTTTGCCCGCTTTATGAATTCAGGCAGTTCGACAACAGTCTGCAGCTTTGACATTCACAATGAACTATACGTCATTGGCGGATAGGTCAATGACGTATAGTTCGGAGAAATGAAGGGCGTGATGGGCATTTAGACAAACAACCGTCCAAAAACCTCAAGAAATGCCAGAAATCCGCAGTTTTCCGCCATAAAATCTATGTCCATTTTTTCTTATTATCGGACATAGGGGTGGGGCCCAAGAAAGACCCGAAAAGGTCTTTTCGAGGCGTGTTCCACAGACGCTCATGCAAGGACAACGTCTGCTGCCGGAAAGATAGTCTGATCGTCTCTGGCCCTCTTTGCGAGAGACATTCCAACTCACACAGGTCTGTAACTATTCTGAGGCTCGCGGCTGACTTGGGGGGGAGAACGGTTGGTCCGATATTGGACGTAAAATACAGAAACCAGACATTCTTATGGGTGATATTTTATGCGCCGAGTTAGAGGGCTGGTTATGATTGATTTATTGTATCAGGACCAAAAACCGAACAGAGACGC
>NZ_BJNM01000045.1 GCF_006539685.1 Gluconobacter oxydans | reverse complement strand
CCCATCAAACCCCGGGACCAAACAATCAGAAGGTTCAGGACATCATGGACGGGGATCAGGCGCTGGCGGATGCCGGGACCGATTTTGCGTCCGGCAGGGCCGTCTACACCATTGGCATTTTCGGGGAGCCTTCGGAAACGGCGCCCTGGATGGTGCAGTTCGGCGGGCATCATCTGGGACTGAACCTTGTGATCGATGGTCCGCATAGTGTGATGACCCCGACCCTGACGGGGGCCCAGCCTGCGATCTACAAGCGGGGCGGCAGGACGGTGCGTGTTCTGGCGGGGGAAAACGACAAGGCCTTTGCTCTGCTGGATGCTCTGGATGCGCAGCAGCGCAAGCAGGCGATCCTGCCCTATGCCGTGGATGATCTCGTGGCAGGGCCCGGGCATGATGGCGAAACCATTGTGCCCGAAGGCATCAGGGGGGCTGCGCTGAATGCGGCGCAGAAAGAGATGCTGATGGACATCATTGGCGAATGGGCCGGGATCATCAATGACACCTATGCCGCGCCGCGCCTGCAGGAAATCCGCGAGGGACTGGACGAGACATGGTTTGCCTGGAGCGGTCCGACCACTCATGAGCCTGACCGCAACGGCTCGTCCTATTATCGTATCCAGGGCCCGCATCTGCTGATCGAGTTTTCTCCGCAGGGCGTTGGCGGCGATCCGACGCTGCATGTCCATACGGTTTACCGGGACCCGACCAACAGCTACGGCAGCCGGTTTACAGCGCCATGAGCAGGATACGGAGCATGGTGCTGGCAGGTGTGGCCCTGCTGCTGCCCGTGACAGCTTCGGCGCATCGGCTGGACGAGTATCTTCAGGCCACGACGATCGCTCCGGCGCGTGATCATATCGCCCTGCATCTGCGGCTTGTGCCGGGGGTGGATGTGGCCGGGGCTGTCATCGGGCAGATCGATACCGATCATGACGGTCGGCTGTCTCCCGCGGAACAGCAGGCTTATGTGGCGCGGGTTGCGCACGGCCTGTCCGTCTCCCTGAACGGGGAGCCTCTGGCCCTGGTGCCGGAGGGGACGACCTTTCCGTCACTGGAGGCCATGCGCGGGGGGACAGGGGTTCTGGATTTCCGCTTCCGGATGAGTGCCGCGCTGAAGACCGGGGCCAATCATCTGGCGTATCGCAATGCCGGGGCCGGCCCTGATGCGGTGTGGCTCGTGAACTATCTGGTCCCGCAGGATCCGGGGCTGCATGTGTTGCGGCAGATACGTTCGCAGGACCAGTCGGATTATCAGCTGGATCTCATGGCCGATCCGGCCTGAGTTGTGAGGCTTCAGCGGGGCTGACGCGCAATCTGGATGGCTTTGCGCAGGGCGGCCTGCGTATGATCGGCGCTGAATGTGCGGGCGACATGCGCCTGAGCCGCCTGCCCCAGTGTGCGGCAGGCATCGGGATCGGCGTACAGGGCGCTGATGCGGGCACTCTGGCTGGCGGCGTCCTCCGCGATGAGCGCTGCCAGAGACGACGGAAGGTCCAGCCCTTCAGCGGCGGTCGGTGTCATGACGCAGGGGATGCCGGCCATGAGGCTTTCCAGAACCTTGCCCTTGATCCCTGCCCCATATCTTAACGGCGCGACCGTCAGGCGCACGTGGTCGAAAACGGATGTCTCAAGGTCTGCGACATGGCCCAGCACCCGGACACCTTCGGGCCAGCGCGGATGAGGCGGCAGATGCGGGCCGACCAGCCAGAGTTCGCGTTCCGGATCTGCGGCGCGCAGCTCCGGCCAGACCTCACGGGCGAACCAGAGGGCGGCATCAAGGTTTGGGGCGTGGCGGTAATTTCCGATGAAAGCGATGTGACGTCGGGTCGTGACATCGGGCGTCCGGTCGCGTTTGCGAACTGCCCAGGGGACACAGGCGACGCGGGCCTGCGGGACGGCCTGACGCAGCCATGCGGCTTCTGTGGGCGAGTGCGTCAGGACGGCGTCGGCCTGCCAGGCGGCCGTGCATTCTTCAAGGCGGGTTCTTCTGCTGAGCGCGTGGAGTTCGGGGCGTTTTTCGGTCTCGGCCTGTCCCGCAATGCGGCGGTGGTGCAGATCGGCGACGCTGTAGAGCACCGTGGCACCCGACTGGTGATGACGGGCGAGGCTCAGATAGCGGGAGGCTGTGCCGATCCGGTGCAAGTAGACCAGATCGAACGCGCCGGACTGGCGCCGCAGGATTTCTTCCCCCGAGGCGTAATGCGGAGCGCGCCAGATTGTGAAGCCTTCCGCTTCCAGCGCGTGCTGCACACCGGCTGGCGGGGAGAGGTCATCGGCGGCGACAAGGCTGACGTCGTAGCCGAGGGCCTGAAGTGCGCGGGCGTGGGACAGCAGGGCCTGTGAGCCGGCATCCTGCCCGGCGACCGGCAGGTGTTCGTCAATGAGCAGGGCGCGCGGGGCCCGGGGTTTTACGTCGATTTCGGGGCCGTGCCGACGAGCCAGCCGGCGGTAATGATCGTGCTGTTCCTGACCGCCTTGCGTACGGGCATGATCGGTCAGCAGGTCGTCGGCGATCTGTGCGAGAAAAGCCAGAATGGTCTCGCGCTCGTCATTCGTCTGGGCACCGCCTGCGACCTGTCGCAGGAGTTCGCGCAGGTCGTCGTCGAATGTGCCGGTGGCTTCGAGGACGACGGGGGAGCCGATCAGCTCCGTTCCGTCGGCTTCGCGGCGCACCTGAATAATGTGCCGTTCATGGGCGCTCAAGGGCGCGGGGATCAGCAGGTCGAAGCCGAAGCGTCCATCCCCGAACCCCGCCTGTTTCAGGTCAGGACGGTGCTGGTTGGCGATGACCCGCGCGATCAGCCTGCCGTTATCGAGAACCTGCAGGGCGGCGGGTTCTCCGCTCTCCCCCGCCTGCGCCCAGCCCGCGATCCGTCGGCGCGTTGCAATGTCCAGATAGCCGGGCAGCACGGTGGGGCGCGCCGGAACGACATACGGCTCGGCCATCAGCTCTTCAGGCTGCCAGGCGGACGGGGGGCGCATCCAGAACAGGCTCTATGACGAGGGCGGCAAGCTGCTCTTCCGACAGGCCGCCGATGAGGTCGATGTCGAAGGCGTGGAAGCCGTCGCCCTTTCCGGCGGCTTGCAGATCCGCGCGATGGCGGTCGGCCGTCATTTCGCACAGGACCAGCTCGCCGGTGCGAATTCTCAGGCGCAGTCTGCTGTGCGGGCGCAGGGTATCGCGCGCCCAGCCCGCGACCCGGCCGCGCGTGGCGAGATCCACGTAAAGCTCGATCGATGACGTATCGGTGCGCGGGGACGCGGCATCCAGTCTGCCGCGGATGGCTTCGAGCTCTTCCCCGCTCTCCACGCGTGGGGCGCAGTAGCGGGCGGCGACGGGTTCGGCATCGGGGTAGAGTTCGGCGTATTCGCGGGCGTTGTGGAACATTCCGCGGCTGCCATCATCGATGAAGGTTTCGGACGCGGCCCCTTCAGCGAAGATGATGTCGTGGGTTTCCAGTTCGATATGGATGTACTCGACGACATCGACCTGTTCAGCCTGCGTGATGGTCCGGTTGTTGACCAGTGCGTGGGCCGGGACCAGCGCGCCGTCGAGGAACATGGCATGCAGCGGCGAAATGACCAGATCGCGGCGCGGCAGGCCTTCGCCCAGAGCACCTGCGGCAATGCGCACGGGCATGATATCGCTGCGACCGGCGGCAAAGCGGCCGTCATAGGCGCGGCGTCCGATCCAGCGGATCGGGCGGATGGCGCCATCGCGGGTGATGAGGCGGTCTCCGATTTCCAGCGTTTCGACCGGGCGTTCTCCCGTTTCGGTCAGGATGGCCGTGCCGGGACAATAGCAGGGCGTGCCTTCCGCCGTGACGGTCAGGCCACCTGCGCTGTCGGCGCCCAGGACGAAGAAGTCTGCTGCGTAATCGCCGGCGAAGGTCAGGGTTTCGCTGGTTTTGCCGTCCGTAACCGTGACGAGGGTGTTGCCGCCGGAGGTGACGCTGCTCAGGGTTGCAGCGGCCCCCATGCCTTCCAGATCGATCGTGTCGTCCGCTTCGAAACCGGAAATAACGGCCTGCACGCCATAGGCCGTGGAGGACGGGGCGACGCTCTGGATCAGGGTGCCTGCACCGGCAAATTCCAGGCTTCCCGTGACCGAGGCCTTGGGGGACAGAAGATCGAGCGTGCCGCCATCTTTGAGGACGGTATTGCTGGCGACGGAATTGCCGTCGATGGAGAGGCTTCCCCCGTCGAGCGTGATCCCGGTTGCCGTGACGCCCTTGATGGTGATGTCGACCGTTCCGCCCGACAGCACGGTTTCATTGCTGATCGAAGCGCCGGAGGTGGCCAGTGTCTGCGTGCCGTAGACCGTGCCGCCCGATGCGTGGCCGGTGATGTTTTCCACACCGCCCGCCGAGATGACCGAGCCGCTGTCCGTGCCTGCAACGTCGAGTGTGCCGCCGGACAGGACGGTGGCGCCGACGATGGTGCCGCCTGCGCTGACGGTCAGGGTGTCACCGCTGGAGACCACCGCGCCGGAGAGTGTGGCTCCGCTGGAGACGACGTTTGAACTGTCG
This sequence comes from Gluconobacter oxydans, assembly GCF_006539685.1. Classification (GTDB taxonomy): domain Bacteria; phylum Pseudomonadota; class Alphaproteobacteria; order Acetobacterales; family Acetobacteraceae; genus Gluconobacter; species Gluconobacter oxydans. The sequence goes on along the minus strand of NZ_BJNM01000045.1, from coordinate 6,012 downwards.
CTGCCGGACGAGGTGGCGGATGATGTGGTGAGTTCGACGCCGCCCGTGCTGTCTGCTGAAAGGGTGAGGGACGCGGCGAGTGCGCTGCCTGCAAAGGTGAACTGCTGGCTGACCGTGCCGCTGCTGAGGGTGGCGATTGTGTTGCCGCCGCTGACCGTTGTGTTCAGCGTCGTGCCGGTGCCCATGACCGTCTCGTCGATGACGTCTGCGGCGCCGAAACCCGAAATCGTGGCGGAGCCACCGGAGAGGATGCTGGCACCGGTGGCCGTGCGGCCCGACTGGACGACGATCGAGCCGCCGTTGGAAATGGTGGCGGAAGTGCTTGTGCCGCCATTGGCGACCATAACCGCGCTGGCCGTAGACGTATCGGTCGGAGCGAAGGAGACGCCGCGGATATTGGTGTCGGCGGCGGCGGTTACGAGCGTCGTGAAGCTCTCATCGGCAGGGGCGGTCGTCGCATCCAGATCATCGGTGACGGTAAAGAGATAGGTCTGATCGAGATCCCCGACCGTTGCGTTCGTGGCGTAGAGAACGACCTCGTCCCCTTCCACTTCGCCCGTCAGTCCGATCAGGCCCGTGGTCCCGGATGTGGATGTGTTCGAGACGAGATTGAGCCCGACCGAGAGCGTGTAGTCGAGGGTCCAGGCGGTGCCGTTATAGGTCCATTTCTGCAGGCCGCCATCGCCCACGCCGCCTGCCTTGGGGTTGCCGCTATCGGCCACATACAGGACGGTCGGGCTTGCGAAGAAATAGGATTCCGGGCTGAGGCTGACCGTCGTGCCAACTGCGGAAGCGTTGAGGGAGTTTTCTTCGGCGGCCGTCAGGGTGACCGATCCGTCGATGGCGGGCAGGACTTCGGACTGCGTGGCCGAGACCGGGAGGGTTGTACCGTAGCTGGCGATATTGGACGTCCCGCCGCTGCCCTGCGTGCTGTCGCGCGAGACATAGAGGACGCCGTTGACGATCTCGGTCACGCGGGTGTCGGTGGATGTGTCGATGGCGGTTGCAACGCTGGCGCCATCGTCCGCATGGAAGACGCCCTGGGTCGTATCGCCCTTTACGCCCTGACCGGTGATGTAAAACGAGGTTCCGTCCACCGTGGCGACGCTGCGGATGTTGTTGGTGTTGAACACGCCATACAGGGCCGTGCTGGTATCGACCGTTCCGTCATAGCTGATATCGGCGACGACGCGGGGAACGGCTGTATAGCTTGTTCCGGTCAGGCTGGTGGACTGGGCCAGACGGGCATCGCCGTAAACGGCCGCGCCGCCTGCGTTATAGGTTGCGGCATTGATGCCGTAGCCGCCGATGACAAGGGATTCTCCGTCCTGCGAGAGCTGGAGTTCGCCTTCGGACGAGGAGCCGTATTCGCCTGAGACCGCATATTCCGTGACACCATCGACCACCGTGGTCGTCTGGGGCAGGACCATCGTGCCGACGACTTCACCGGTGGTCGTGATTTCTTCCAGCGTAATGGGAGACGCCTGATTGTCCGTATAGGTGCCACTTCCGTCACCATCACCGACTACGCTGATGACAAGATCGCCTTCAGTGAAGGATTTTAGCGTCGAGGACATGCAGGGTCTTCCATTCCGGGATTTATGACTATCCCGTTACTCCAATGGCCCTTCTTCATCGTGTGAAATTAATTTGACACATATCCAGTCCGACAGGCTGATGATTTCATTTATGAAAATCGAAAATTTATGTTTATGAAAAAACAGTCATGACTTTATAAAAAATTGGAAATGTTGGTATAAATAATTTGTTACTTTAACAACAATAGTAAAAAATATTCCATAAATCACGATTTAAAAGACGTTGTATTTCAAGGCCCGTATCGTCCCGGTTTCCCTTCCTTGCTGTAACCCTGTCGGGAACCGAGCTGAATGAATGCCATTGTCATCACCGCGCTGAGGCGACCGCTCACCTTTGTCGTCCTGTCGATCATGATCGTGATGCTTGGCGTCATGTCCATTTTCAAGACGCCGACTGACGTCTTTCCGAACATCAACATCCCCGTCGTCTCGGTCGTCTGGACCTATGGCGGGATGCTGCCCGAGCAGTTCGCGGGGCGTATCATTTACAATTACGAACTCAATGTGACCTCGACCGTCGAAGGCATCGAGCACATGGAGTCCAACTCCTATTACGGGCGTGGGATCGTCAACATCTACTTCCAGCCGGGGACCGATATCGGCCCGGCGGAGGCCGATGTCGTCGCCATTTCCCAGACCGTGATCCAGCAGTTGCCGACGCATATTCCCGCACCGATGGTCATGCGGCTTGAGGCCTCGTCCGTGCCGGTCATTTCGCTTCAGATCACGTCCGACAAGCAGACGCCGTCGGATCTGTTCAAACTGGGTGTCATTTCCGTCCGGCCGCTTCTGGTTACGGTTCCCGGTTCTGTCGTGGCGCATCCCTATGGCGGCATGGACAGCTTCGTCATGATCGCGCTCAACCAGGCGCAGCTGAGGGCGCATCATCTGTCCGCCATGGATGTTCAGGCCGCGATGCGGGACCAGAACATCGTTCTGCCGGCCGGTGACCAGAAGATCGATGCGACCGACTGGATGGTGCAGACCAACGCCACCCCCACCAGCATGAAAGCCATCGGCGACATTCCGGTGAAGCGCGTGGGCAATGCGGTCATCTACATCCATGACGTGGCGGATGTGTATCGCGGGGGCCATCCGCAGACGAACGTGGTTCTCGTCAAGGGGCGTCAGGGCGTGGAGATCGTCGTCATGAAAGGCGGCGGGGCCTCGACGCTGGATGTCGTCAATGGCGTGAAGAACCTTCTGCCGCGCCTGCGCCGCATCCTGCCGCCAGACGTGCATGTTTCGGTCCTGACGGATGCATCGACCTTCGTGAAGGATTCCATCAAGGACGTCGTGCGTGAAATGGTCACAGCCGCGTTCCTGACGGGGCTTGTTGTGCTGCTGTTCCTGGGGTCCTGGCGTTCGACGATCATTATTGCGACGTCGATCCCGCTGGCCATCCTGTGCTCCATCATCGGGCTGGGCTGGGCCGGGCAGTCCATCAATGTCATGACACTTGGCGGTCTGGCGCTGGCGGTTGGTATTCTCGTGGATGACGCGACCGTCATGATCGAGAACATCGACACCCATCTTGAAATGGGCAAGGGCCTCGAGGACGCCATCATCGATGCGGCCAACCAGATCGTGGTGGCGACCTTCGTTTCCACGACCTGCATCTGCATTGTCTGGCTGCCACTGTTCGAGCTGGATGGCGTGGCGGGCTTCCTGTTCCGGCCGATGGCGATGGCCATCATGTTCGCCATGATCGCGTCCTTCATCCTCTCGCGGACGCTGGTCCCGACGATGGCGAAATATCTACTGACGGATCACGTCAAGAGCGGTCTGCATGGTCAGGAGCATGAGGCGCTTCACATGGACCAGACGGTCGCCGGTGGCCCGCGCAAGGGCTTCCTCGGCCGCTTCCAGCAGGGCTTCGAGCGGGGTTTCACTCGCTTCAGGGAAGGCTACAACCGCATCCTGACCCGCTGCGTCGAGCGTCGTATCGCCTTCGTGGGGGCTTTCCTTGGCGTCTCGCTGCTTTCGCTCGGGCTTTATGCCACGGCGGGGCGGGACTTCTTCCCCGAGACGAAATCCGGCCTTCTGCAGATGCACATGCGTGCGCCTCTGGGCATGCGGATTGAAGTTGCGGGGCGGATTGCAGCGCTTGTGGATGATCGCATCCACAAAATCCTGCCCGGCAAGGTCGAGGACATCATCAGCAACTGCGGCCTGCCGGAAGGTCCGCACAACCAGGCCTTCATTCCGACGCCCAGCATCGGAACGCAGGACTGCGACCTGACCATCACACTCAAGAACGAGGCGTCACCGGTCTGGGATTATCGTCGCCTGCTGCGCAAGGATCTCTCTGCGCAGTTCCCCGGTACGGTCTTTACGTTCCAACCGGCTGATCTGACGGCCAAGATCCTGAATTTCGGAGCACCGTCTCCGATCGACATTCAGGTTTCCGGCCCCGATATCCGCCAGAACTACGCCTATGCACGTTCGATCCTCGGTCAGCTCCGGCATATTCCGGGGGCGGCGGATGTCGTGATCCAGCAGACCATGAAAACGCCGACCCTCATGGTTCAGGGCAACCGGACGTTCAGCCAGGCCACCGGCCTGACCGAAGCCGATCTTGCCAATAACGAGCTGATGGCGCTGTCAGGAAGTTCCACGGTCGATCCACAGTACTGGCTGGACCCGAGCGACAACGTGACCTTCCCGCTCAATGTCTATGTCTCGCAGGACCAGTTGACCCATCTGACGGATCTGATGACGATCCCCGTGGACAAGGGCGACGGCGATCCGAGCGGAACCCAGACCCAGCTTCTGGGCGCCATCAGTGCGATCAAGGCGACCGGCACGCCGGGTGAGGTCTCGCACTACAACTCCATGCCGGATATCGACATCTATGTGTCGGCAGAAGGCACCGATCTGGGATCCGTTCTCGATGGTGTGCACAAGGTCCTGAACGACACGGCGAAGACCGTTCCGGCATCTGCGCAGGTGGATGTCCGGGGTCAGGCCACGACCATGCACGGGGCTTACAACCAGCTTGTGCTTGGCCTCGCCGTCTCGGTAGTGCTGATCTATCTGCTGATCGTGGTGAACTTCCAGTCCTGGCTGGACCCGTTCATCATCATTACCGCTCTGCCCGGCGCTCTGGCCGGGATCGCCTGGGCGCTGTTCCTGACCCATACGCGCCTCTCCGTTCCTGCGCTGACGGGTGCGATCATGTGCATGGGAACCGCGACCGCGAACTCGATCCTTGTCGTGTCCTTCGCCCGCGAGCGGATCGAGGAACATGGCGATGCCCTGCGCGCCGCCGTGGAAGCCGGTTACGGGCGTATCCGTCCCGTCATCATGACCGCTCTGGCCATGGTGGTTGGCATGGTGCCGATGGCGATTTCCAACTCCACCAATGCTCCGCTCGGCAAGGCCGTGATCGGTGGGCTGATCGTCGCCACCATCTCGACCCTGCTGTTTGTCCCCTGCGTCTACGCAATTCTTCACAACCGTCCCGCGCGCCACAAGGAGACAGTCTGATGGCCTCCCTTTCCCGTAAGTTCATTCTTGGCGCGGGAGCCTGCGCCGTGGGCCTCTACGTCGCATTTCTCGTCGTCGACCGCGTCCATGCCGTCAGCACCCTGCGCGCACAAACCAATGCCGGCGCCATTCCTGACGTGTCAGTCGTCTCCCCACACCGGACCAGCCCGAAAGTGTCCCTGACGCTGCCTGGTAATATCGATGCCTGGTATCAGGCGCCGATTTATCCGCAGGTCTCGGGCTATGTGAAGATGTGGTACAAGGACTATGGCGCGCATGTGAAGCAGGGCGATGTTCTGGCGGAAATCAACGCGCCGGCGCTCGATGCCGAATATGCACAGGCCAAGGCCAGCCTTGCCTCCGTCATGGCGAAATACAACCTGGCGTCCGTCACGGCGAACCGATGGCGGGCCATGGGCAAGTCCCAGTCCGTGTCCGGCCAGTCGGTTTCAGTCGCCAATGCGAATGAACAGTCCGCCAATGCCGAAGTGCAGGCTGCGCAGCGCAATGTGGATCATTTCGAGGCGCTCGAACGCTTCAAGCAGCTTGTGGCGCCGTTTGACGGAATCGTCACGGCGCGTTCGGTCAATGTTGGCGATTACGTCCATAATGGTGGCGGTGGCCTGAACGCCACGGGGAGTGCATCCGAACTCTTTACCGTCGCGGATACGGACAAGCTGCGTCTGTTCGTATCCGTTCCGGAAGTGTTCTCCTACGTCATGCAGGACGGCATGACCGCGCAGGTTACGGTGCCGCAATATGCGGGGCGGACGTTTACGGCAAAATATCTGACGACGTCCAAGGGCTATGACCCCAACACGCGCACGGCCATTGCGGAATTCGTGCTCGATAATCCGGGCCATCTGCTGTGGCCCGGCACCTTTGCCTCCGTGGCCCTGACGGCTAAGAACACGGACGCCAATCT
>NZ_BJNM01000044.1 GCF_006539685.1 Gluconobacter oxydans | reverse complement strand
ATTACGGCTCCTGAAGAACAACAGCAACGCCGTCTGGGGTTTCTGGCTGGAAAAATCCGGGTGCCCGAAGATTTTGATCGCATGGGACAGAACGATATTGTGTCTCTGTTCGACGGTCCGGCATGAGGCTTCTTCTGGATACCCATCTGCTGCTCTGGGCAGCAGGAGAGCCTGACAGGCTGTCAGCGCGGGCGAGAACCCTGATGGAGGATCCGGGTAATGATCTGGTCTTCAGTGCGGCCAGTCTCTGGGAAATCACCATCAAGACCGGGCTGGGCCGTGCAGACTTCCAGGTCGATCCTCATCTGCTGCGACGCGGTCTGATCGAAAACGGTTATGAGGAGTTACCGATCACCAGCCAGCATGCCCTGGCAGTGGGACACCTGGCAGATGTGCATCGGGATCCCTTTGACCGGATCCTTGTGGCACAGGCCACGGTGGAAGGATTGCTTCTGCTGACCCATGATCCGCTGGTAAAGGCTTATCCAGGCCCGATCGAAGCAGTCTGAAGGATGTCTGACATCTCTTGCAGATGTTTCTCAGCTTACCTCGTCATCCGTTACTTTTTCACGTCCTCTAACGTGGGTTCATTCAGCGACCAGCAGCGTGATGTCGGGACATTCTGATCTGTTCCCGGCGTCGGGGCCGTCAGAACGCAGAGCATGGTCTGCTTCTGCCGGGTCAGGGTGAAAAGGGCTCCTGAGCCGCCATAATCCGCTGTAGTCGTAATCCGGTAGTCTTTGTTCAACAGGCTCGCCAGAGAGTCCGGGACTGGCTTCAGCGTTGTTGGAACGGCCAGAGGACTATAGGGCGATTTAACCCCAGACTGAGGCAGCCAGTCTCCTGTGGTCCGGGCAAAGCCTGAAGCCGGTAAAAGAAGGAGCGTCAAGGCCATGAAAATCGGCGACAGTTGTTTCATGATGATGTCTCCTGTTCAGATCCAGAGCAGCCTGCGGGTCTCCATCAACGCGCGCAGTTTCTCACGTTTGCTTTCCGGCAGGAATGTTCAGTCGAGGCTGAACGGCTTCAGGAACTCTACAGGCGTCGTTTCAAGCGCCTGCGCCAGTTCATACAGCGTCACGACTGTCGGGTTGCGGTGACCACGCTCCAGACCGCTCAGATACTGCTGGCTGAATCCCGAGCGTTCTTCCACCTGCTCCTGGGTCAGCCCTTTCTCCTGCCTCAGGCGGGCAAAATTCTTCCCGACAAGTCGTTTCATGTCCATGCAGGGACCGTGACGACTTACACACTATAAGTTTATCAACTATAGTATGTAATTATTCATTCCCTCGCATTTTTTCTCTCTTGCCAGGAAGACATCCATGCCGCAGCCGCGCCAGAAAACCGTCAATCTCAATGTGAAAGTCACGGAAACAACCATCAGGGCGTTGAGCCGGACAGCCGCTCTTCGGGATACAACCCAGAAAGAGGTGCTGATGCGTGCCCTGCTGAAAGCCGGGATTGAAATTGATCCTCACGATCTCGGAGAAAAACGCACGCTTCCCTGGCACGAACGTCCCTGACAGAGAGCTTTTTCCCTCTCCTGCCTGTTCTGACAGGCGGTTTGCTGTGTCTGCTGAGGAGAGAGCGTAGAGGCTCAGGACACTAGGGGATGTCCTGAGCCTTGGGGCAAGCGGTTGGGGCCGCTCTGAAGTCACCCGCTGAGTAGTCGTCTGTAGGCTAAGGGTGGGGAGACTGTCTTTTCCGAGGCGGTCTCTCCATCCGTTTTCCAGTATGAAAATTTCTCTGGCCCAGGGTCAAGTCAGATGTGTGGGCGGCACATTTTTCCTCATTCGCGTTGAGGATTGGAACTTCCTATTATAAAGTTGCGAAGCTCATTTTCTATCGGGAATTTCTAATTTATATGATGTTGCGAAACCGTGAGCTATCATGCCTTATCGAACATATTCGACCGTTTCCGTGAGTTTTCGAGACGCCGCTGAAAACTGCGGTTTCGGGGATTGAGTGAAGGTGAGAGATGCAGATCTCGGTGCACAAGACATCCGTCATGCAGGCCCTTCAGAGTGCCGTGGCCCGTGGGTATGTCTGGCATGTCTCCGGGGTTATCGCGGCAGAGAAATTTCTGGCGCTCGAAGATAAATTTGCAGAGCGCTATGACATAGGACTGTCCCGATGGCAGCGGTGCCGTCAGCGCAGGCAGGGCGCGGCCGGTGTGCGTTTCTTTGCCTATCCTGAACAAGGAACGACGCGTTTTCTGTGGTGGCTTCTGTTTACCGAGGGCGAGAGTACTGCCTTTCAGCAGGAGCATGGACGCCGGAAGGCTTCAGACAGAAAAGGTCGGCTGTTCTGGGGGGCGGAGTTCGAGCTGGTGCAGCTTCCGACCCAAAACGGGAAAGTGTCCTGGTCCTGGCGGATGACCAGAGAGCGTGTGCAGGAATGGCAGGATGAGATCCAGGCCGCAATCCGGACCACACGGGATGACGATGCCATCAAGGCTGTCATGGCGCGGCTGGTGCGGCTTCCGGGGTTCAAGGGGGTGCGGCAGCAGGTCTTTGAACTACACCGCTTTGCAAAAGACGACTGGGGGCGGATCAGGCGGAAGGCAAAGTCCTGGGAGCCACCTGCCCGCCCGGGTTACGTGCGTTTCCGGTCTGATGAGACTGTTCCAGCGGCGCAGGTTGTGCAGCGGTTGCTTGTAGGGCAAACGCCTTTCGGGACAGAACCTGTTGGTTCTGAACGAGAGTTGCCTGAGGAAGGAGCAATGCCTGCTGTCAACGAGAACAGTCAGACAGAATTACCCATCCCTCGGGGTCGGGATGCCTCTCGGGTGTTACTGATCCGGGAAGCAGAGCAGATCCGAACATTCATGACGGAACGCTGGTCATATGAATCCATACGGCTCTGGCTCTTGGACCGGTATGGGGCGGCGTTCGATATTCCGCTACCAGCCTTTCGGGAGCGGGTCAGGCGGGCGCTCCAAGCGAAGGCTGTGCCCGTTTTGAAAGGCACGGCAGAAGCCATTCAGGCTGTTCGGGTCGTTGATCAGGCAAAAGAGAAAGAGAGCGAGCCGGTCAAAGAACACCGCCTGAGCTGGGAGGAAAGGCGAACAGGGCGCTTTCCTGGAAGCGGGACGAACGTGGTTCATCGTAAAAAGCCAAACCGGGATGAGCTCTATTGAGTGCAGGGAAAACGCTCTGCGCTCTGGCACGTTAAAGAAAGCGGATTTCTTTGACGGATCATCCAAACGTGTTAGAAAAAACGCATATTGCTACCACGTCAGGATGTTATGTTAACGCCAACCTACCTTATTCGGCCTTTGCCGCCTCAGGCGGAGATAGAAACGGTTCCGGTTCTCAGGGCGCTGGTTGAGGCCAATAAGGCTCTGGCGGAACTGAAGGGTCGGGCGGCAACCATTCCCAATCAGGGAATCCTGATTGATACGCTGGCTTTGCAGGAAGCCAAGGCGTCCTCGGAAATCGAGAATATCGTCACCACCCAGGATGAACTTTTCCAGGCCGATCTGTTTCCTGAGGGGCCGGACTCAGTGGCGGCCAAGGAAGTCGCCCTGTACCGCGATGCCCTTCATCTTGGGTTTCAGCAGCTGAAGGAAACCGACGGCCTGATCCTGAACAAGGGGCTGATCGCGATTTTCCAGAGGCTCAAGAAGAGGGCGGATGGGTTTCGAAACACACCAGGAACGGCCCTGAAGAACGAGCGCACGGGGGAAGTGGTTTTTGTGCCGCCGCAGGATGGGCGGGAGATTATCCGGCATATGTCGGATCTGGAGCGGTTCGTGAATGATGACGGGCTCTGTGATCTGGATCCGCTCATCAAGATGGCTCTGATCCACCATCAGTTTGAGAGCATCCACCCCTTCCCCGATGGAAATGGCCGTGTCGGGCGGATCCTGAATGTATTGTATCTGACCCGGACTGGTCTTCTGGATATCCCGATCCTCTACCTGTCGCGCTACATCACCCGCCACAAGGATGAATATTATCATCTGTTGCAGAAGGTGCGGGATGAAGGCGCATGGGAGGCGTGGATCCTCCACATGCTGCGTGCCGTGGCTGAGACATCCAGGATTACCCTTGATCTGATTGAAGGCATGCGGGCGCAGATGGCCACCATGAAGCAGCGGATGCGCACGGAACTGCCCAAGATTTACAGTCAGGAGCTGTTGAACAACCTGTTCCGGCATCCCTACACGAAAATCGAGTATGTCCAGGCGGATCTGAACATCGCGCGTCAGACGGCAGGGAAATATCTCGATCAGCTGTCAGAGAAAGGTCTGCTGTCCAAGCACCGCTCAGGCCGGAGCAATTATTATATCAACGCACCTCTGGTCCGCCTCTTCCTGGAAGTGTCCGGTGGTGCATGAGGTGTATGATCTGGTTTTCGAACGTATGGAATTTTATGCATGAATCCCGTTGAGGTTGAAGACGCTGTCTCCAGGATCAACAGGAAAACCGCTTACCGCCTTGCGACCGACAGCAAGCTGCCCGGATTCAGGGTTGGCGGCACGTGGCGGTTTCGGCGCGTGGATATTGAGGATTGGATCGAGCATGAAGCCAATCCGAAGAAGGACGAAAAGAGATGACCGGCCAAGAACAACGCGCAGCGCTACAACGGAAAATCTGGGACATCGCGAACGATGTGCGTGGCTCGGTCGATGGCTGGGACTTCAAACAGTATGTCCTTGGCACGCTCTTCTATCGGTTCATCAGCGAGAATTTCGCCTCATATATCGAGGCGGATGACGAGAGCATCGATTATGCGGCTTTATCCGATGACGTCATCACTGATGACATTAAGGACGACGCTATCAAGACCAAGGGCTATTTCATCTACCCTAGCCAGCTGTTCGCCAATGTGGCGGACGATGCCAACACGAATGACAGCCTGAACACTGATCTGGCGCAGGTCTTTAAAGCTATTGAAGCCTCAGCCAATGGCTATCCGTCTGAGGAAGATATCAAGGGCCTGTTCGCCGATTTCGATACGACCAGCACGCGCCTTGGTAATACCGTCGCGGAAAAGAATAGCCGATTAGCTAAGGTGCTTAAGCGCGTTGCAGAATTGAATTTCGGGGACTTCCACAACAGTCAGATTGATCTGTTCGGCGATGCCTATGAATTCCTGATCTCGAATTATGCCGCCAATGCGGGCAAGTCTGGCGGAGAGTTCTTCACGCCGCAGCATGTCTCGAAGCTCATCGCGCAGCTTGCCATGCACGGGCAGGAAAAGGTCAACAAGATTTACGACCCGGCCTGCGGCTCCGGCTCGCTGCTGCTGCAAGCCAAGAAGCAGTTCGATGAACACATCATTGAAGAGGGTTTCTTCGGGCAGGAGATCAACCACACGACCTATAACCTCGCCCGCATGAACATGTTCCTGCACAACATCAATTACGACAAGTTCAATATCCAGCGCGGCGATACGCTTACCCAGCCGCATTTCCAGGACGACAAGCCCTTTGACGCCATCGTTTCCAATCCACCTTATTCGGTGAAGTGGATTGGCTCGGATGATCCGACTCTGATCAATGATGACCGCTTTGCTCCGGCGGGCGTGCTGGCACCCAAGTCAAAGGCCGATTTCGCCTTTGTGCTCCATGCGCTCAGCTATCTCTCGGCCAAGGGCCGCGCGGCAATCGTATGTTTCCCGGGAATCTTCTATCGCGACGGGGCGGAAAAGAAGATCCGGCAATATCTGGTCGATAACAACTATGTCGAGACGGTGATCGCGCTCGCCTCCAACCTTTTTTACGGCACGACCATCGCGGTGACGATCCTGGTCCTCGCAAAGAACAAGACCGACACGGCCATCCAATTCATCGACGCCAGCGGCGAAGAGTTTTTCAAGAAGGCCACAAACACCAATCTGATGACGGAAAAACACATCGCGCGAGTGATGGAGATTTTCGGTCGCAAGGAAGACGCTGATCATGTTGCCGCCTCGGTGCCATATGAGACCATCGTGGAGCGCGGCTATAACCTCTCAGTCAGCTCCTATATCGAGCCGCGCGACACGCGCGAAGTGATCGACATCAATGTCCTCAATGACAAAATTAGCACGACAGTTGAACGGATAAATCGGCTGCGTGCAGATATTGACACCATTATTGCGGAGATCGAGGCATGAGCGCAGTGGGTTTTCTGGAGAAGCTGCTGGATGGGGCCGAGGTAGTGTGGGTGCCTTTGGGAGATGAAAGCTTTTTCGAGATTGCTAATGCCGCACGCAGGCCGGTCAAAGCTTCTTTGCGCTCAGCGGGAAAAATTCCTTACTACGGCGCTAACAATATTCAGGACTACGTCCACGGCCATACGCATGACGGCGAATACGTCCTTATCGCTGAAGATGGTTCAGCAAGTCTCGAAAACTACTCGATCCAATATGTTCGGGGTAAATTCTGGGCTAACAACCATGTTCACGTGGTGAGGGGAGCCGACGGAGTCGATACGCGGTTTCTATTTCACTATTTGACGACGGCAAACTTTCTTCCATTCCTATCGAGCAAAGGGCGGGCAAAGCTGACAAAGGGAAATTTGCTTCAAATCACGGTCCCTATTCCATGCCCTGATGATCCGAAGAAGTCGCTGTCGATACAGGGGAAGATTGTCCGGATACTCGACGCCTTCACCGAACTTACCGCCGAACTTACCGCCGAACTTACCGCCGAACTTACCCAGCGCGAAAAACAATATGCTTATTATCGCGATCAGCTGCTGAGCTTTCCCAAGCCTGACGCAGGGGCGGCGTAAATGGGACAGACGCTGCCCGAGATCGCGGAGAAGCTGCGAGACGCCTCCAAAAAGGTGCAACTCATCTATGCGTTCAACGCCTCCGGCAAGACGCGCCTTTCACGTGAGTTCAGGAAGCTGATCGACCCGAAGACCGAGGAGCGGGATGACGAGCATCGCCCCAAGATGCTCTACTACAACGCCTTCACCGAAGATCTGTTCTACTGGGACAACGATCTTGAGGGAGACATTGAGCGCAAGCTCAAAATTCAGCCGAACGCTTATACAAAATCCGCCTTTGAAGATTTAGGCCTTGACGGCAACGTCATCGCAACATTCCAGCGCTATACGCAGCCAAATCTAACACCACGATTCAGCGCAGACTTTTCGGAGGTCACTTTCTCCCTTGAGCGCGGCACCGATATGAGTAGCGGCAATCTGAAGATCTCCAAGGGCGAGGAGAGCAATTTCATCTGGAGCATCTTTTATTGTCTGTTGGATCAGGTGATCAGCACGCGCAACATTACTGAGGTTGATGATCGCGAGACAGCTCAGTTCAATGATCTCGAATATATCTTCATCGATGACCCGGTCAGCTCGCTCGATGAGAACCATCTCATTCAGCTTGCCGTCGATGTCGCGGACCTGATCAAGAGAAGCGATACTACGAACGGCCTGAAATTTATCATCACGACGCACAGTCCACTTTTCTTTAACGTGCTGTTCAATGAGCTGAAAAACAAGACCTGCTACATGCTGAAACGGCTGGAAGATGGAGGCTTTGAGCTGGAGGCTAAGAAGGGCGATTCCAACCATAGCTTCTCCTACCATCTTTACCTCAAGCAGACGTTGGAGCAGGCAATCGCAGCGGATAAGATTGAGCGCTACCACTTCACCCTGCTCCGCAATCTTTATGAAAAGACATCGAGCTTTCTGGGCTATCCCCGATGGTCAGAGCTGCTGCCGAGCGACCAGCAGCTTTACTTGAACCGTATCATTCAGTTTACAAGCCATAACACGCTCTCCAGCGAGGCCATCGCCGAGCCATCGCCAGAGGAAAAGCAGACGGTGAAGCTCCTGCTGGATCATCTGCGCAACAATTACAGCTATTGGCAGAAGGAGACCCCGAATGCTTGAGCAGACGACGCCGATCGCCGAGACCAATCGCTTTATCGTTCTCGATAAATATGTGCGCGCCTGGGAGGCGGCTGACAGCTATCAGTCTGAGACCGACCTAGAGCGCGAGCTTGTTCAGGACCTGCACGATCAAGGCTATGAGTATCTGCCTGACCTGAGATCAACCAGCGCCATGCTGGCGAATGTTCGCGTTCAGCTGCAAGCCCTCAACGATGTTCAATTTACAGATAAGGAATGGGTGCGCTTCGTTGAGACCTACCTGGATCGACCCAGCGACACTGCCACTGATAAGACCCGCAAGATCCACGACGACTACATCTTTGACTTCGTCTTCGATGATGGCCGTATCCAGAACATCTATCTGGTTGATAAGGCCAATGTCTGCCGCAACAAGGTTCAGGTCATCAAGCAGTTCGAGCAAGCGGGCACTCATGCGAACCGCTACGATGTGACCATTCTGGTGAACGGGCTGCCGTTGGTGCAAGTCGAGCTGAAAAAGCGCGGCGTCGCCATTCGGGAAGCGTTCAACCAGATCCACCGCTACAGCAAAGAGAGCTTCAACTCGGACAATTCGCTTTTTAAGTACCTCCAGATCTTCGTAATCTCGAACGGCACGGATACGCGCTACTTCGCCAACACGACCAAGCGCGATAAGAACAGTTTTGACTTCACGATGAACTGGGCGCAGGCCGATAACAGCCTGATCCGGGACCTGAAGGATTTTACGGCGACCTTCTTCGAGAAGCGCACGTTGTTGAACGTGTTGCTGAACTATTCCGTTTTCGATGTTAGCGACACGCTGCTGGTGATGCGCCCCTATCAGATCGCGGCGACTGAACGAATCTTACGAAAGATCAAAAGCTCGTTCGAAGGCAAGACGCTTAGTAAGCCGGAAAGTGGCGGATATATCTGGCACACTACGGGCTCAGGCAAAACGCTGACCAGCTTCAAGGCGGCCCGCCTTGCCACGCAGCTCGACTTCATCGACAAGGTCTTTTTCGTGGTCGACCGCAAGGACCTCGATTACCAGACGATGAAGGAATATCAGCGCTTCTCGCCGGATAGCGTCAATGGATCGGACAGTACTGCCGGATTGAAGCGGAACCTCTCCAAGGACGATAACAAGATTATCGTCACGACCATCCAGAAGCTCAACAATCTGATGAAGAGCGAGGGCGACCTACCGGTCTATACCCAGCGCGTCGTCTTCATTTTCGACGAGTGCCATCGCAGCCAGTTTGGTGAGGCACAGAAGAACCTCAAGCGGAAGTTCAAACAGTTCTGCCAGTTCGGCTTCACTGGCACGCCGATCTTTCCGGAAAATGCTTCGGGTGCGGAGACGACGGCCAGCGTATTCGGGAGCGAGCTTCATTCCTATGTGATCACCGACGCGATCCGCGACGAGAAGGTTCTGAAGTTCAAGGTCGACTACAATGATGTGCGCCCGCAGTTCAAAGCGATCGAAACCGAACAGGATGAAAGTAAGCTGACCGCCGCTGAAAACCGGCAAGCTCTTCAGCATCCCAAACGAATCGCCGAGATCTCCCAGTACATTCTCGATAACTTCCGCCGCAAGACGCATCGTCTCTATGGAGACAATAAGGGCTTCAACGCCATGTTCGCGGTGAGCAGCGTTGATGCAGCCAAGCTCTATTATGAAAAGCTGAATGCGCTTCAGGACGGTAGCGACAAGCCGTTGAAGATCGCAACCATCTTTTCATTCGCTGCCAACGAAGAACAGGATGCGATTGGCGACATTCCTGACGAGAGTTTTGAGGTTTCGGCGCTGAACAGCAGCGCCAAGGAATTCCTGAACGCTGCCATTGCGGACTACAACGCCTGTTTCCGAACGAATTTCAGCGTCGATAGCAAGGGCTTCCAGAATTATTACCGGGATCTGGCGAAACGGGTGAAGACCAAGGAAGTTGACCTGCTCATTGTGGTTGGCATGTTCCTGACCGGCTTCGACGCGCCAACCCTGAATACGCTGTTCGTCGACAAAAATCTGCGTTTTCATGGCCTTATACAAGCCTACTCCCGTACCAACCGCATTTATGATGCGACCAAGTCCTTCGGCAATATTGTTACCTTCCGCGACCTGGAAGAGGCGACCGTCAAGGCAATCACACTCTTTGGCAACGCCAATACCAAGAATGTTGTTCTGGAAAAGAGCTATTCAGAATACATGGAAGGTTTTACGGACCAGACGACAGGCGAGGCGCGGCGAGGCTTTATCGATGTCGTCCGTGAGTTGAAAGAGCGTTTCCCGGATCCCACCGCCATCGAAAAGGAAGCGGATAAAAAGGCCTTTGCAAAGTTGTTCGGCGAGTATCTCCGTGTTGAGAATATCCTTCAGAATTATGATGAGTTCTCTACCCTGAGAGAGTTTCAGGAGATCGACGAGAGTGACCCCGAAGCGATGGGCGCGTTCAAGGAGCGGCATCATCTGAATGATGGTGACGTTGACGAGCTCAAGAGCATCGAGATGCCTTCTGACCGAAAGGTCCAGGATTACCGTTCGACCTACAATGATATTCGGGATTGGCTTCGCCGGGAAAAGGCTAGCGCCGAGCAGGTTGAGTCAACGATCGACTGGGATGATGTCGTCTTTGAGGTCGACCTCTTGAAATCTCAGGAAATAAATCTGGATTATATTCTTGAGCTAATTTTCGAGTACAACAAAAAAACGAAGAGCAAGTCAGAACTTGTTGATGAAGTTCGTCGTGTCATTCGCGCCAGTATTGGTAACCGCGCGAAAGAAAGCCTCATCGTCGATTTCATCAATCAGACAAACCTAGATGAACTGGGGGACAAGGCGGGGGTGATTGAGGCGTTTTTTGCTTTCGCACAAGCCGAACAACGCCGGGAAGCGGAAGAACTGATAACCGATGAAAAATTGAACGTGGAGGCCGCCAAGCGCTACATTGCAACGTCGATCAAGCGCGAATATGCGAGCGAAAACGGCACAGAGTTGAACTCGATCCTTCCCAAAATGAGCCCGCTTAATCCAAAATACCTGACCAAAAAAAGAGATGTGTTCCAGCGCATCTCTGCGTTTGTTGACAAATTCAAGGGTGTTGGCGGAAAAATTTAGGCATGTTCACGACTGGACATGTCATAGTTTGTCCTTAGTTAATTATAGTCAGATTGGGACAACCCGGAGCCACGGTGTATCAAGGCC
>NZ_BJNM01000043.1 GCF_006539685.1 Gluconobacter oxydans | reverse complement strand
CCTGCTTCGCTACAGACTGTAATGGCACGTTGAATGGCCGGACCGTCATTGGTGCGGCCATCATGCCGTGCACCATAGGTAACAGGATCACAGCGAGACGAAGCGGCATGACCGGTCATGGGCGTGCACAACAACGCCGCGACTATCCCACCTAAAATCAGCCCCGCGTCTCTCATAGAGAGGCTGCCTAAAACACAACTTTGGTCCGACTGGTTGTGTTGTTGGCCAGAAGTGCCTGTCACTTCCGCAGCCCCTTGATACCCAGCTCTTCCCACATCCAGTCGAAACTAAAAGAGGCTCCTGCCCCCTCACGCCCCAGGCCTGCTGTCGTGGCTTCAATCTGCTTCAACCAAGCCGCGACTTTCTTCTTCCCCGCCGCTGTTTTAACAGCCTGCCGCGGCGTGACATGCCCAAGCCCCGGAACAACTTCATCCAGAACACGGCGATAATGCTGCTTCAGAACAGCAGCCAAAACTTCCGCCTCTTCTTCGAGCGGGATCTCGTCTTCAAGCACCTCCCCTCGGCCAGAGGTCCGCTGTTCTTCTAAAGCCTGCTCAGCGGTCATAATCTGTGTCAGAGGGGATCCAATCAGACTTCCCAAGGCATTGCGGAGTAAAGCCGTGCCTTGCTCAGCCCGCGTTTCTGAGTTGACCTGCAATCTCAGCTGACGGCCTTTCAGTTCCAGCGTCCCCAGAACAAGACCACCATCATCCAACGTCGTGCTCAAAAACTGAGCTTTGCTGTCTCCGGCCTTAGAATGACCCTCAGGAACATGGTCCCCAGCCTGACGCGTCCAATTCCAGATCATGCGCGCCGCATGCTGCAAACAGGGTATCGTATTCAAAACCTCGGCAATGCTCTTCTGGGTGCTTCCGTTGCTGAGAGGAAAACACACGTCATGAAAGACCAGGTCTTCGCCATCGCCGTTAAACAGAACGGGTGGCTCGGAGGCGCTCACCATGTTTTCCATGGTTCTAAAGAGCCATGTCAGCGTGAAGACCGGAGCCAGATCGCGGAGCACATCTGTTTTGATCTTTGGAAACTCAGCCTGACCTCGCTTACGCTTGAGAACCTCGCGTAAATTCTCAGCCAGATCTTCGCAAGCCTGCTGAGAATACGCCAACAGACTTCCTGCCAAAACCATTTTACCATCTTCGGGAACAAGACGTGCCGCGATGCGTCCCCAGGGTTTCAGGGACTGTGTGGCTGAGCGTTCATGCACCAGAACGGGATCACCACCCCGCAACAGGTCACGCACCATCATGCTTTGACCCGGAACGATCTGCGAAACCTCATACAGGCTCATGACGGCCTCTTTGAGGCCCCGCATATAAGCGCTTTTACGTGGACCTTCTTTCCAGCCCCGTCGTTTCAGATAAACCTCAACGAAATTTTCGTTATCCCAGTCCTGTCCCAAGAAATCTTCGAAGGCACAGCCCCAGAGTGACATTGTCGCACCCTGCCCTAGGATATCTCCCAGATCTTCGAAGCTGATATCCGCCGCCTCTAAAGCCGGTCCCAGATGCTCACCCAACACTTCTTCAAAACAGGATTGCCACTGATCCTGTTTCAGATATCCGATAAGCCCTGTCAGATTGTCAGCGTTCATAAATACGACGACCTCCCCTATTTTCCTGCGGCGGAACGGCAAATACCATGTTTACCCGAGACAAAGAGAATATCGTGCATAGCGGTTTTCTCCCGTCCGATTAAGGGCACCGAGAAACACCAGATCGGCCAGATGGAGGGTTCGAAAAACCCTCTAGTTTTGAGGTCTGCTCTGTGATTCCATTTCTCGTGCGTTGATTGGGATACGGAAGATGAAACAGGCGGGATTTTTTGGTGTTGAAGAGCGGCTTGCCCGGCTGAGCGGGCTTGGCGATCAGCTCGAAGCGTTTTCCCGGACTGTGGATTTTGAGGTGTTTCGCCGGGAACTGGAGAAGGCTATTGATGCTTGTTCAGACACTCGATCACGCCCATCACGGGATCAGATCGTAAAATGACGCCGTCGCATTTTCCTGCGGCTTGCCGATGCCTCCAGAATTCTCAACTCTCACGGTCAGGACGGAAACAATGCCGACGAGCCCGTCAGTCCCCATGAAAATACGCGATCCTGTATGCGGCATGATGGTTGATCCGGCTACCAGCCGGTTCAAGAGCGAGCATAACGGGCACAGCTATTCATTCTGCAGCGCACACTGCGAGAAGAAATTTGAGGCCAATCCCGCAGCCTTCATCAAGGCTGATAGCGCACCTCCCATGGTGTGGACGTGTCCCATGCACCCCGAGATCAGGGAGGCGCATCCCGGCACATGCCCCAAATGCGGCATGACGCTGGAACCTGTGAAGGAAGAGCAGGAAAAGACGGTGCCCTCCATGCGGGGCATGAACTGCCATCATGCGCCGCAACAGCCTTCCGCCGCCGGAGAGGGCAAGCCGGGGACGATCTGGACCTGCCCGATGCATCCGCAGATCCGGCAGGATCACGCAGGCAACTGCCCGCTCTGTGGCATGGCGCTGGAGCCGGAGGAGCCGACGGGAGCAGAAACAGAAAACCCCGAACTGCATGATTTCAGACATCGCCTGATCGTCTCCGTGTTTCTCGCCGTTCCACTGATGCTCATCGCCATGGGTGGCGATGTTGGTCTCCACCTTGTTCCGGGCTCATGGTCTCCCTGGGTTCAGCTTGCGCTGACCACTCCGATTGTCTGCTGGGCGGGGCTGCCTTTCTTCCAGCGTGGGCTAGCCTCACTGCGGACCGGTCACTTCAACATGTTCACGCTGATCATGTTCGGCGTCGGTGCCGCGTTTGGCTACAGTCTGGCCGCGACGCTCGCACCGGGGGCGTTTCCGGCCAGCTTCAGGATGCCCGACGGAGCCCTGCCGGTCTATTATGAGGCGGCGGGCGTGGTCGTTGCGCTGGTTCTGCTGGGACAGGTTCTGGAGCTCCGTGCACGTGCCGCCACCGGTGATGCCATCCGCGCACTGCTGGATCTCACACCAAAACAGGCTCACCGTATCGGAGAGAGCGGGCAGTCGACAGACATAGCCGTGGACGCTGTCGTGGTCGGAGACCGACTGCGGGTGCTGCCGGGAGAGTCGATCCCTGTCGACGGCAGGGTTCTCGACGGCACATCCAGCGTTGACGAAGCCATGATTACCGGAGAGCCAGCGCCCGTTGCCAAAAAGATCGGCAGCACAGTGACCGGCGGGACGATCAACGGCAATGGCAGCCTCGAAATCGAAGCGCAGGCCGTCGGCAGCGATACCATGCTGGCGCGGATCGTGAAGATGGTTGCCTCAGCCCAGCGCAGCCGCGCGCCCATTCAGGCCGTAGCCGACCGGGTGGCCGGATGGTTCGTCCCGCTGGTGCTGGCCATTTCCGTGCTGACTTTCATCGTATGGTACGTCGTCGGACCGGCTCCGCGTTTCGGGCATGCTCTTCTGAATGCCATCTCGGTGCTGATCATCGCCTGTCCCTGCGCGCTTGGACTGGCCACGCCCATGTCAATCATGGTCGGCACGGGGCGGGGTGCACGTGAGGGCGTTCTGGTCCGCAATGCCGAAGCGCTTCAGGCGCTCGACAGGGTGGATACGCTGGTTGTGGACAAGACCGGCACGCTGACGGAAGGACACCCGAAGCTCATCGCCGTGGAGGCAGCCAATGGCTGGCCGGAAAACGATGTGCTGCGTTATGCCGCCTCTGTGGAGACACGCTCACAGCACCCTCTGGCGCAGGCCATCGTGCAGGGCCTGAAAGACCGCCATGGGGAGCCTGGCGTTCTTACCCATTTCGCGTCCCAACCGGGACTGGGCGTGAGCGGCAGCGTTGAGGGCCATGCCGTCGTTGTGGGCAATGCCGAGTGTCTGAAGCAGGCCGGCGCTGATGTGTCCCCTGTCGAATCTAGCGCGACGGCGCATCGTGAAGCCGGAGCCGGGGTGATGTTTGTGGCGGTAGACGGCAGGCTTGCCGGGCTGATCGCCGTGGCGGACCCTCTCCGCGCGGATACGCGGGCCTCTCTTGCGGCGCTCCACGCCGATGGTCTGCGGATCATCATGCTCACGGGTGACAGCGAAGCGACGGCGAAGGTTGTGGCGGCGCAGGCGGGAAATATCGCGGAAGTCCATGCCGGTCTGAAGCCACAGGACAAAGCTGATATCGTAAAACACCTGACGGCGCAGGGCGCACATGTCGCGATGACGGGCGATGGCGTGAACGATGCTCCAGCTCTTGCGGCCGCATCCGTCGGGATCGCGATGGGAACCGGCACCGACGTAGCGATCGAAAGCGCCGGGATTACTCTGGCGCATGGCAGTCTGGAAGCACTGGTCCGGGCGAGGCGGCTCGCCCATGCGACCATGCGCAACATCCGGCAGAACCTGGCTTTCTCTTTCCTGTTCAACGGGATCGGCATTCCAATCGCCGCCGGTGTGCTCTACCCGATCTGCGGACTTCTTCTTTCCCCGGTTATCGGCGGCGCGGCCATGGCTCTGTCGTCCGTGACGGTTGTGACCAACGCGCTTCGGCTTGGTCGGGGGAAAGACTGAGCCTAGCGTTTTTCGGCCGCGGCGCGGGTGCGTAATGCCTGATAAATCGGCGCTTCACCCATGCCGTCGGCCACGAACATCGCGGCAAAACTGCCCGAAAGCAGCGGAAGCAGCAGGCTGGGCGTATTGGTCATTTCCGTCACGAGAATGATCCCGGTCAAAGGTGCCCGTACCGCTCCCGCAAACATCGCCGCCATACCGACCACAACAAAGGGTGTGGTCCGCCCCGCCAGCGTGGGCGCCAGAACATGGGCCAGATCTCCGCAGCCCAGGCCCGCCAGAGCACCCAGAGCCAGCATGGGAGCGAAGAGGCCACCCGGCGTTGCTGCGGCATATGAAATCGAGCCAAAGACCAGACGCAGGACATACAGTCCTGGCAGGACTGTCCAGATCAGCGTGCCGTCGATGACGCTTTGCGTGATCCAGTCGCCTCCACCGGCAAGGTGAGGTGTAAGCCAGACGATCAACCCACCGATAGCGCCAATAACCGCAGCCCGGATTTCCACGCTGGCATTCATCCGTTCAGCCAGCCGTAATGTGGCCAGAACTGTCCGGTTATAAACGACCGAGAGCAGGCCAACCGCAAGCCCCGTCAGCAAGAACAGCAACTGCGTTGAAACGCTGATGACCATGGGACTGTCGGCCACCACGAAATCAGGATCACCGCCCAGCAACGCGCGGGCGACAAGAATGGCGGACACGGAAGCGCCGAGTGCGGAACAGGCGGTTCGCGCTTCGAATTTGCCGACCAGTTCTTCCAGAACAAAGATCGCACCAGCGCCCGGCGCATTGAAGGCCGTCGCCAGTCCAGCTCCGGCGCCAGCCGCCAGCAATGACCGGCAATCCGCCGGTCCCAGCCGTAACAGCCGACCGATCGTATTGGCGGCCGTCGCGCCCATCTGCACACTCGGCCCCTCACGCCCCAGCGCCAGTCCCCCGCCGATGGCCAGCAATCCTCCGATGAACTTGACCGGGATCAGGCCGATGGAAGCAGGTGTTGCAAGTCCGGCCAGAACGGCCTCGACATGAGGGATCCCGCTTCCAGAAGCCAGAGGTGCCAGTCGCCTGACCATCCAGGCCGCGATGAAAGCCGTTATACTGCCGATCGCAATCATCATCAGACCGGCGGGAAACGGGTGCGGGGCATCAAGCACCAGCGCCGTTCTCAAGCCCGCTGCATGTTCCAGTAACAGCCGGAATGTTCCACAGACTGCTCCGACAACGACACCTGTCAGGATGGACAGGAGGGAGAGCACAGTGAGGCCGCTAGGCGGCTGGATCATCACCGCTTGCTGTGTTTCCTGACTATGAGTGGTATCTGACATCACCGTCTTGCCGGATTATCATCGTTGCAAACCCGACGATTATAATGGGCTCTCCTTGGAGACTGATAAAAGTTTAGCATCTTTGCTCCTGTGCCGATAACAACATCAGATCGGTGTCAAAGCATGCGAAATCGCCTGGATAGGCTTCAATCCCTGCCCAAAACGCGCGATTGCCACACGATCTTTCTCCAGTGCCCCATAAGGCAGATATCGGACTTTCAGATCGGCGATCCTGCTGAAGGCCGGTCGCTTCAACTGTTCCCGCACATCGGCTTCTCTCTTATCCGGTGCAACAAGAAATAGTCCCTCCAGAGCCTGCGCCTCTGACCCGAGAGCAAGATCCAGCATCCGCACGATGCCGGAATAGATGGTCGTTGAATGCTCGACCTCAAAGGCGGCAACAATCCTGTGGCTGTCCCGGTCCAACCACAGGACATCGATCAGACGCACGGATTCTGCTCCCTGCGTTTCCGTCGTGAAGCCTGGCAAAACCGACAGGCAGCCGTCCCCCAGCTTGCCGTCCTGCCATGGGCGACTGCGATCATTGGCCGCAATCCAGACATCGTAACCCAGAGAATGCCCCAGATCGCGAAGCCAGCCCTGAATTTCGGTATGGGTGTGATCCGTTTCCCGCTCCGCGGCGAGGATTCGGACCTCTTTTGCGCTCTGCTCCCTCACCTGGTGAAGATCGGCTTCCCAGAGTTTTCGCGCTGTTTCGTCATCCTCAAGAGGCGGCGCTGTATAGCGTCCGCTTCCGAGATCAAACAGCAGTCCTCCGATAGCGCCCAGATCATTGGAAAGCAGCGAACGATGGGTCGCATTTAGTTTCAGGATACCCTGCCGCATGGCAAGATATTCCTCCCATCGCCCCAGTTTCACCTTTGATCCGGTCAAGGCGTTATAGCCGTTCACGATCGCCGTATTGAAGGGCGGCATGATCGTCGGATGCAGGAAATACAGCAGATTGGCGACGGCTGGTCCCAGTCCCTTTATTTTGCGGGCATCGATTGCATGAATGGCCGAGACCACATGCTCTTCGGTATTGCAGCACAGACAGGTATCAAGAAGCCGCCCGAATGCTTTCTGGTTGGCAGAGTTTTCGTAGATATCGGGAATGCGTAGCTTCGGCTTCCACAAGAAAGCGTGATCCGCTCCCTTGAATATCTGACGCTGCTCAGCAATCGAATGAACAACCGTTTCCAGCGAAGAGCCACGATAGACAACCCCGAATGTGCCACCGGCAATCTCGGCAACGACCTGCTGCAGACCGCGACGAATAGACCGGAAGTTCTTGAGGCGCTCATCCCATAAAAACCAGCTCTGATAGGTGCCTGCCGAATCGGCCCGCCAGCGGAAAATGAGGTCTCGAATAAGGTCGGTCATCAGTCCAGAAACTACAATTATATTCGCTCTTGACACTGGTTGTAACAGCAACTCACGTCAATGCGGATAATCGCAAGGCTTGGCGAGGTTAAGGTCCTCACGTCCGCTTTCCGGAAAGTCGAATAGCTCCGCTTGTGACCGAGATGAAGGCGTAAGCAGACCTACTGCTTACGCCTTCATGCCGGACATCGAAGTGGTAATGGTAGCTGCCTAAAAGCCGACATTGTCATGAGAGCGGCAATAAACTACTCTCGGGACAAGGCCGCCATCTCTAGGGCCTGTTAGATCTTGAATTTCTTCCCATATTGTAGGGATGGAAGAAGGAGACAGAACAGGCACCTTTACGGACGAGACATGGGCGATCTGGGAACCTCTGATTGAGGAGGTTCGCCCGAGGGGCAAGACGCCGCCACATGATCTGCGGCGGACGATAGCAGCGATTTTCTGGCGTCATGAGAATGGCGCGAAATGGCGGAGCATCCCCGCTGAACTGGGTCCGTGGTGGCGGGCTGCGCAGCTTTTCATCCGCTGGGCGAAGCTCGGCGTATGGGAACGCCTGCTCGAACTGGTTCAGGAACAACAGGGAGTGGCGTTCGGAATGACTTTTCTGGATGGTACGAACATCAGGGCTCACCACAAGGCGGCGGGAGCCCAAAAAAAGGGGCCTCTTTCGAAGAGCGGGACCATCGTGAAGCACTTGGCCGCTCTCGCGGCGGCTATGGCACGAAAGTCTGCGTGATCGCTGATGGACATGGAAAAGCCTTCGGTTTTGCGCTGGCCCCCGGACAGGCTCATGAACTGCCCCTGGCACCAGCCATGCTCGACAGCCTTCCCGCCACTCCCCTGTGGGTAGTGGCGGACAAGGGCTATGCGTCGAATGCCTTTCGTGAACGGATATGGGACATGGGAGCCCGGCCCGCCATTCCTGCGAAACGACGCGATGGGCCGGTCGCCTGCCCAAAATGGGCCTATCGGTGTCGACATCTTGTCGAGAACCTCTGGGCTCGCCTCAAGGAGTGGCGCGCTGTCGCAACCAGATACGAAAAAACAGCAACGTCGTTCCTCGCGGTCATCCACATCGCTGCCGCAGCAGACTGGATCAAGCCCTAACAGGCCCTAGTTCGTCACTTGAAGGAAGGGAATTCTGGCTCATAAGTGAGCGAAATGGCGCGCAGCTACGATCAGTAATCCGCTGGCTGCTCCTTCGCAGTCTTTGCCACGACGCTTTCCAGATAGGCATGCACGCGCTACTGACCGGTAGGCTTCGACGTCTGGGCCTCGCGCCGATCGTGCAAAGCCGAATTGTTCTACCGTCCCGCGCCTTTGCCCACTAGTTCCTTACCGCTTCTTAGGCGACACGTTCTATGTCAGGTAACAGGTCGCGTATGACGGACCTATACAGGCAAGCCTCATGAGAAGCGAGCGTCCCTCGAATGCGGCCTTGGTATCCTGTATAACTCTCACGTGGGAAACGCTCCCCAAAAGATGAAAGCTTTCACCCACCTCGACTATCGCTTTAGTCTGACCCGTAGTCGCCGCGCCCGCTCGCGGAATGCGTCCTCGCCGCCTTCGAGTATGTCACAAACCTTGCGACGGATCTCGGCGTCCTCCAGCCCCCCCGATGAGTATTCGATGGTCGGCAACCCGCCGGCCGCATGTGACCCAGCCTGTGCGACGATCACTTGGTCTGCATCGGTATTGATCACTAGGTTGGCGTTATGCGTCACCATGATCACCTGGCGACTGCTTTTGGCGTTGATGAACAGCGACACCAGCTCAACGAATACCGATTGCGGATCGAGATTTTCCTCTGGCTGATCGATGATGAGCGGGCGGTCGTCCGCATCATCAAGCGCGAGATAAAGCAGGAGAAGAACGATCCCGCGCGTGCCTGGCGACAGCTTCCGGATATCGATCCCGTCATAGGCCAGTTCGTAACGCACCGAAATGTGACCGGTTCCGAATACCCAATACGCAAACCGCTTCGACCAGTCACGGAATGCATCCTGCTCCGTAGGCGCATAGGGCGCGTGTACCAGCAGGTCCTTCCAGTATTTATGGATGAACGCCGACACCGCCGCGCGCACGTCGGCAGCAGTGCCAGTCTGCCATACCGGCTTCAGTTCTGCCTCTGCGCGCCGGACAAGCGAACCCCGGCCATAGAACGGGCCGGCGCGACGACAGTCGATGAGATGTTCCTCGGCGAAGTCTGCCCAGCTTTTCGCATCGACGGCCCGCGTGACCAGAAAACTTAGTTTCCGGATCGTGCCGGTCGCGAACGCGAGGCGCTCCATCAGCGGCGCGTACAGGTCCTCGAGCGCGTGCTGCTCGCTGATCAGCGCGCTGAACAGGCGATCATAAGCATCTTCGCGCTCGATCTGCAGCAGCTTCCTCCGCTCGCCAGCTCCTTGCGCGTCTTCAAGCGCCTTGCGCAGTACCGCGAGCGCACCGCTTTCCGATGCGATACGCTTCGACAAGGCTGCATATTGTTTCCGCACCACCGTGTCCGCGCTGATCAGGCCTTCCAGCCTGCCCATTTCAGCGCGCAGTATCGAAACCGTTTGCGCCATAAGGTCCGCATCGTCCTCAATCAGAGGGGGCATCGAGACACCCGGTAGGGGTGACATGGGAGGTACGCCCTCGATCTTGGCGATCTCGCCATCTACCCAGGCCAGATATCCCACTAGCGAGACATCGACATCGCCTTTGAAGACGAGAAGAAATTCATCCCACTGCGTCGTCGAAAGCCCGGAATTTTGATAGCGCGACTGGACCTCGCGTAGAATCTCCGGCGCCTTGGTTGCCTTCGTTCGTCGGACCTCGTCCTGCATTGCGACGAAGGTGCGACGTTGTGCAGCATAGGCCTGCGACGCCGCAAGCCGCCCCTGTAGGGCCGTGTTTAACGCGGCGTGCCGTTCGGCCTGTTGCTCCGTTCCCTTCACGACCAACTTGGCCAAGTCGGCATTGTAGCCGGCGATCAAAGTCTCTTTCTGCTTGATCTGGGTGTCGTAGGATTGAACCAACGCCTCCTTCTCAAGTTCATCGGCGATGCGGTTTGAGATTGCCCCGATCGCCTCTATTTCACGCCCCCGTGCAAGTTGGAAACGATGGGTGCGATGTCCGCGCAGCGCGTCGAAGTCGAGCGCTCCCTCCCGGCCTTCAAGCGGATGCGCCTCGAAGATGACGCGCTCGATTTCATGAAGCAGGCCTTCGGATGCGCCTGCTGCCGAGCAAAGATCCTCTACGAACTGCTGCGACAGGTACCGCGCGCTCGGATAGGAGAATGGGTCGTTCGCGTCTCGACCATCGAGATACCGTGTCACCACTGTACCGGCAGCCCGCGTCAGCTTGACGCGCCCCTCTCCGACCAGTGGCTTTGCGCGCGAGAGGAATGAAGGGCTGACACCTCCCTCATCCTCCCAAACCGCAGGCGGCACGGAATCACAGCCTGCGGCGATCATGTCAGCAAGTGCAGTCTTGCCTGATCCGCGCGCCCCAATGATCGCTACCAGTCCGGCATTCAGTGGGATCGATGGTGTCGATACCCAGGGCGCATTCTCGATTTCGACTCTGGCGATAACCTGAGATGGCATCGCGGTCTTGGGCGGCTCTGACGCAACAAAGGCACGTCCGGCGGGGTCGATATATGCCTGCCGTAAGGCATCAAACGTCACCGCACCCTTGATCCACGTAAAACGATCCTGAACCGGCTGTCCAACGGTCGCATTGTCATGCGCATCGCTGCCGTGCAGGCACGGCTTGCAGCCGTTGTATCGCCGGGTTAGCTCCTCAACGGTGACGCTGCGTTGGCCCGTCCAGAACTCGCGTTGCGCAACGCTGCTCGCAAAGATGATGTGCGCAAACTTCTCGATTTCCTGCCGCATGGTAGCATCGGCCGCCTGACGTACCCCCGAAGTGCCGTCGCCCTCTGCGCCTGCCACTGCGATCAGTACGTTGGTCTGCGCCCATTCGCTCGCCTCGTATACCTTGCGCAATTGGTCGAAATCGACCTTGAACTGTGTCGCGCCGATTGCGAGCGCTGCGCGATCATCGGTGGCCGTGGCGTCGACCCTTCGGCCGAGCCTGATCAACCCCTCACGGGTGCAATCGAACACATCCCCGAATGCCGTAAACTGAAGGCGCGTCAGCAGCAAACGGACCTCAATCAAATGGTTCCGATCTTCCGGGCTGACCAGAAGATGCACATTCACGAAACCCGTCTTCGCCGCGACGCTCAGCCGCAGTTCGATATTAGGGAAAATCAACGAGACGTTCGGCAGCCGGCCCCCATCCTTGTGCAGCCGAACCTGCTCATAGTTCTCAGTCAGATAATAGTCGGTGACGCCTAGCGCTTCGATCGTGGGTGAGCACGTTTCGATGTTCGACAAGTAGGTCTCCCAAGCCCCAACCCCACCGAACTGGTTGTTGAGGACGGTCCCCGGCGTATGAATGTGTGGCTCCCATCGCCGCCACTCAGATCCTCTCGTCAGCATAAACCCCACATTTATCGAATGGCTTGTACATTACTCAAAACATGCTGGAAGGCAGTAGTCAATGTGACTGGATAAAAGTCGACAACTGGACAACGCGGCAGTTTTTCTGGTGTAGTGTGATGTACGCTCTGTGCTGTTTCTGTGGTTAAAAGGAAAGGTTAGAATGCGTCTTGTCGGATCGGCGGGTGGATACACAGCCAGCAGTCGATAATGAGACGAATATTTGCCCGACAGATGTGCGCGGGCGAATGATTAATTCTGGCGAAAGCCTCCGTTCAAAGCACGATCGGCGAGCAACGCATTTTAGCAGGAAGGCATCATGAACAGGAGCAGACAGGCGGCAGTCGCCTACATCTAA
>NZ_BJNM01000042.1 GCF_006539685.1 Gluconobacter oxydans | reverse complement strand
CCACATTCGCTGTCCGGATCGCACCATGCCTCATGAGACCCTTCAGACCAGCCCCCGACAGGACCAGATCGTGCGTCTGGTCCGCAGCCAGGGCTACATGGCCAATGAGGAGATGGCCCAGCATTTCGGCGTTGCGGTCCAGACCATTCGCCGGGATGTGACCTATCTCGCCGGGCTGGGTCTGCTGTGCCGGCATCATGGTGGTGCGACGCCGGTTTCGACAGTCGAGAACCTGGATTATGACGCGCGTCAGATTCTCAATTCCGCGTCAAAGACCGCGATCGGGCGTTATGCCGCCGCGCTGATTCCAGACCGATCTTCGCTGTTCATCAATATCGGCACCACGACGGAAGCCTTCGCCCGTGCGCTGACAAACCACAGGGATCTGCGGATTGTGACGAACAACCTGCATGTCGCGTCGCTGGTTTCGGGGCGGGCGGATTTTCATACCGTCCTTGCCGGCGGGCAGTTGCGACCACGGGACGGGGCCATTCTCGGGGCCACCGCGATCGAGACGCTGTCGTCCTTTCGCACGGAATTCGGGGTGATCGGGATCAGCGGAATCGAGGAAGACGGAACCCTGCTGGATTTCGATCTGAGCGAGATCCAGTGCGCGCGGACCATCATCCGCAATTCACGCCGCGTCCTGCTTCTGGCCGATCACACCAAGTTCACTCGCCGCCCCATGGGGCGGGTCGGCAATCTTGAGGATATTGATGATCTGATTACCGACCGGCCGGTCTCCGAGGCGTTTCAGCGCCATCTGGACGCGGCAGGCGTCACGCTCCATGTGGCTGAAAATAACGTCTGATTCCTCACAGCTCCACACTATTGCGTTACGAATCACATAAAACGCTTTCTTTATCGCTCAACATGCTCCAAAACGAACATCGACCGCTCGTTTTGGAGCGTGATGACAGGAGAGTGTGATGTCATCGATTCACGAGGTTTCATCCCCGGCCGGCGCATCCGCGCCTTACGACCTGCTGGTTGTGGGTGGCGGGATCAACGGCTGTGGAATTGCGAGGGATGCCGCAGGCAGGGGGGCAAGCGTGCTTCTCGTCGAGCAGGATGACCTTGCCAGCCATACGTCGTCCGCAAGCACCAAGCTGATTCACGGTGGCCTGCGCTATCTCGAATATTATGAATTCCGGCTGGTCCGCGAGGCCCTGATGGAGCGCGAGCGTCTGCTGAAGATCGCACCGCACATCATCTGGCCGATGCGCTTCGTGCTGCCGCATTCCAAGATGCTGCGTCCGGCCTGGCTGCTGCGGACGGGACTGTTCCTTTACGATCATCTGTGCCCGAACATGACGCTGCCCCGAACGAAGGCTCTGAACCTGCGGACGGCTCCGGCCGGAAAGCCGCTGCGTTCGGACTATGTGCGCGGTTTCGAATATTCGGATGGCTGGGTGCAGGACAGCCGGCTCGTGGTTCTCAATGCCATGGACGCCGTGCGCGTTGGCGCGAAGATCGAAACGCGGACCCGTCTCGTCAAAGCCGTGCGTGGACCGCAGGGCTGGACCGCCACGCTTGAAAACACCCGCACGGGTGAGCAGAGCACGGTTCAGGCCAAGGCGCTCGTCAATGCGGCAGGTCCGTGGGTTGCGGAACTGCTGAAGGATCGTCTGAACGTGCCGAGCCGCAACCGCGTGCGTCTGGTCAAGGGCAGCCACATCGTGGTGCCGCGCGTCTTCGAAGGCTCGCAGGCTTACATTTTCCAGAACCCGGACAAGCGGATCGTTTTCGCCATTCCCTACGAGCAGGATTTCACCCTGATCGGCACCACAGATGTTCCGTGGGAGCAGGATCCGGGTCATGTCGAGATCTCGCCTGACGAAATCACCTATCTGTGCGAGAGCGTGAACCGCTACTTCACGAAGACCCTCCGTCCTGAAGACGTCGTCTGGACGTATGCGGGCGTGCGTCCGCTGTATGACGACAATTCGGGCAACGCTTCGGCTGTCACGCGCGATTACGTCCTGGATGTGGATGCGACTGCCGCGCCGATCCTGTCGGTTTTCGGCGGCAAGATTACGACTTTCCGCAAGCTGGCCGAACACGCTGTTGAGAAGCTGGCGCCCCATCTTCCGGTCCTGCGCAAGCCGGGCTGGACGGACGGCACGCCGCTTCCGGGTGGCGAGTTCGCGCCGAAGGATTTCGACGCCCAGCTCAGCCGTTTCCGGGCTCATGCGCCGCATCTGTCCGAGCGCACGTCCTGGCGTCTGATGCGCAATTACGGCCTGCGCGCCTATATCATCGCCACGTCCACGCCCGAAGGGATGGGCCAGATGTTCGGTGACACGCTTAGCGCCCGTGAAGTGGACTACCTCATCGACAACGAATGGGCCCGTACCGCCGAGGATATCCTGTGGCGTCGCTCGCGGCTTGGCCTGTTTGTCAGCGATGCCGATCGCGCGGCCCTTCAGACCTATGTCGAAGGCCGTCTGCAGGGGGATGTCACCCCTCTTTCCAATCCAGGCCAGGTCGCACGTCAGAACGTCGCCTGAGCTTTATCGCTTCCTTTTTCATGGCGGATGCCAGTCATGTCAGAAAACAGGCGTTACCTTGGTGAGCTCCTCTCGGAGTTCTTCGCTGTCGCAATCATCATCCTCTTCGGAGATGGGGTTGCGGCCATGTACTCGCTCTACGATCCCAGTCCGTACAAATCGGCCTACTGGGGCGTGTGCATCGTCTGGGGTCTGGGCGTGACGGTGGCGATCTATGCCACCGGCGCGATCAGCGGCACTCATGCAAACCCGGCGGTCACCCTTTCGCTGGCCATGTTCCGTGGTTTCTCGTGGAAGAAAGTGATTCCTTACATGAGCGTTCAAGTACTCGGTGGTTTTGCCGGTGCGGCGCTGGTGTACTCGCTTTACGTGCCGGTCATCGACCACTTCAACATGGCGCATAACCTGACGCGCGCCGTCGATGGTGGCTCGGCTGGCGTGTTCTTCACCCATCCCGGTGATTACGTGACGGTGGCGCATGCGTTCTGGGACGAGCTGGTCCTGACGGCGGCTCTGGTCTTCGGGATCTTCGCGATCACCTGCCAGTACAATACGCAGGCCCCTCAGGCGAACTCCAGCGCGCTGATCATCGGTCTGCTGGTTGCGATCATCGGTGCGTCCTGTGGCTATCTGGATGCCTGGGCCATCAATCCGGCCCGTGATTTCGGCCCGCGCCTGTTCTGCTTCTTCGCAGGCTGGGGACAAAGCGCACTGCCGGCTCCGGGCAATTACTTCTGGGTTCCTGTCGTGGCGCCGCTGGTCGGTGGTCCGATCGGGGCGGCCCTGTACCAGTTCGGCCTGCGTCCCTTCATGCCGCGTTATCTGGAACAGACCGTCACCGTAGCGCCGGACGGGATCAATCCCGCCGAGCCGGTCCTGGTCGTGTCCAACCCGGACGACCCCGCGTTTCCCGTCGTCAACCGGGTCTCCTGAAATCCGTCTGAAACCCTTCGAACTTCCAAGACCTTTCGCCGGAGAACACATCATGAGCAAGAAAGACTGCATCCTCGCCATTGATCAGGGCACGACCTCGACCCGCAGCATTGTCTTCGGAAAAGATGCGCAGGCTCTGGCCATTTCCCGCCGCGAGTTCCCGCAGCATTATCCCGAGCTGGGCTGGGTTGAGCACGATGTCGAGGACATCTGGCGTGATGTGCTCGCCACCGCGCGCGAGACGATCGAGGAGGTCGGAGGGCCGGAGCGCATTGCGGCTCTGGGCATTACCAACCAGCGCGAAACCATCGTGATCTGGGACCGCGAGACGGGCCGCGCCATCCATCGCGCGCTCGTCTGGCAGGACCGCCGCACGGCGCATGAATGCAACCTCCTGCGCCAGCAGGGCAAGGAAGCCATGGTCCGTGAAAAGACGGGCCTGCTGCTGGATCCCTATTTCTCGGCAAGCAAGATCGCCTGGCTGCTCGATCATGTCCCCGATGCCCGTCGCCGCGCGGAAGCGGGCGAACTGGCGGCTGGCACGATCGACAGCTTCCTGCTGTGGCGTCTGACCGGCGGCAAGCGCCATGCGACGGACATCACCAATGCCTGCCGCACCTCGCTCTTCAACATCCACACGCAGGAATGGGACGAGGAGCTTCTGAAGCTCTTCAATGTGCCGCGCGCCCTTCTGCCGGAAGTCTGCGACAACAGCAGCGATTTCGGTGAGACGGAAGCCAAGCTGTTCGGCGAGAAGATCGCCATCGGCGGCATGGCGGGCGACCAGCACGCCGCTGTCATCGGGCAGGCGTGCTTCCACGAGGGTATGGCCAAGGCGACTTACGGCACGGGCTGCTTCATGCTGCTCAACACCGGCGAGAAGCCGATCATGTCCAACAACCGCCTGCTGACCACGATCGCCTATCGCATCGGCGGCAAGACTTTCTACGCGCTGGAAGGTTCCATCTTCGTGGCGGGCGCCGGCATCAAGTGGCTGCGTGACGGGCTGAAGCTGATCACGCATGCTTCCCAGACCGACGATATGGCGACCCGCATCCCGGACAGCCATGGCGTCTACATGGTGCCGGCTTTCGTTGGTCTTGGCGCCCCTCACTGGGACCCGGATTCACGTGGTCTGATCTGTGGCCTGACGCTTGGTTCCACGCAGGCGCATATCGCGCGTGCCATGCTGGAATCCGTAGCTTACCAGACCTATGACCTGATCCGCGCCATGCGTGAGGACGGGGCCATGCGGACCAGCATCCTGCGCATCGACGGAGGCATGGCCGTCAATGACTGGTTCGCCCAGTTCCTGTCCTCCATGCTCAAGGCTGAGGTCGAGCGTCCGGTCAATATCGAGACCACGGCCCTTGGCGCCGCCTTCCTGGCGGGTTTGCAGGTCGGACTGTGGAAGAGCCTGGATGAAGTCACGGCCACCTGGAAGCAGGAGCGTGTTTTCGCACCGAAGATGGACCCGGCACAGCGCCGGATCATGATCGATGGCTGGCACGATGCCGTTCGCCGCACGCTGACACCCAGTGCGCCGGTTGCGCATTCCAGCGTGGAAACGACAGCCAGTCAGGCGGCTTGAGCGTTAAACGAAAGCGTTAACTCCATGAAAAAACCGGCACCAGAACAGGTGCCGGTTTTTTTGTCTGTCCAGTGCCTTAGGCTGTGAAGAACTGGCTGAAACCCATTCCGCGCAGGGCTCGGCGATAGGCGATCGAACTGCGATCCGCCATTACATGCGCTTCCAGTGTCGGATCGAGCGGCAGGTTCTCGGGCTTCTGCGCCTCGACCAGCGCACGGTCTTCCTCAAAGACCTTCCGGTTGAAATCATAGACCGCCTGAATCGGGATATGCTTGTCGAAGTTCTTACAGATCGGCGAGAACATGCGTGTCATCCTTGCCGAGACGGGGGAGGCGGCATTCATGATGACCAGTCGCCCGTTATCCGGAAAATGGATTTCCAGCGTGGCTACGAAAGGCACATGGACGCGGAAATGCCGCAGCCATTCGAAACCCGGCTTCTCCCAGTCCTCATGCCCGACCGGAAAATTGCTGACCGTGCTGCGATATTCAGCCTCGAACCCGTCTTTTGTCATTCTGGGCATGTAGGAGGGAACGACGGGATTATCGGGATCGGCGAAGGTCTCAGTATGGACGAAGGCGAAATGCGCCACGTCGATGAAGCCTTCAACCTGCCGTCCCGCAAAACCCGCGATGTCGATCCAGGGGCAGTTGATCTGCTGATACTCCGGCTCGTCCCAGTGCGGCATTGGCGGGATCGTCACGGTCCCGTCGGAATTCAGGCAGGTCCAGATCAGCCCGTATCGCTCGACGGCCGGATAGGTGCGCAGGTTCAGTTTTGAGGGAATGGCGCTGTCAGGATGGGCGGGCACACGCACGCATTTTCCGCCATTGCCGAAGCGAAAGCCATGATAGGCGCAGGCAATCGTTTCCCCATTGCCCGTGCCCATGCTGAGCGGGACGTCACGATGCGGGCAAAGATCATCCGCGATCACGATCGTCCCGCTCGCGCGATAAAGCACGAGCGGCGCGTCGAGAAGCGTTACGCCCAGCGGCTTTTCTTCCAGTTCGCGCACCAGCGCCACCGGATGCCAGCAGCGGGAGAGAAGATCCCAGTCCGCCGCTTCGAACGTGCAGTTGCGGGGCAGGGGCGCGGCGGCGGTCTGTGAGATCATGGGAAGCTCCTGAACATGAGAAGCCATCATTCATGATCCGACTGTTCGCGGATATATCAAATTATATGATAAGCCGTTCTCGAAAAGAGATCGCTTGAGTGAGATCAGGCGCTTTTTATGGAGTTCCGGCTTTGATCTTGCGGGAGGTGGCAGTATCCTGCCTGTCAGTCCGGAAAATGAACGAACGCGACTGGCGTGTTTGTCCCATCCTCTGCCGGCAAACAGGAAGTATGTCCGCATGACCGTCCCGCAGCAGTCCAGCCCTTTTTTCCAGCAGCTGCGTCAGATCAACGGCGATCGGGGATTTCTTGCAAATCTGGGCGGTTTCTTCTGCGTCAGCTGCATGATGGGACTGGGCAACCTGTTCAGCCAGTCCCTGTTTCATGAAAACATGGCATGGCTTCTCGGGCCACTCATGGTCATGATCGCGCTCTATTTCTTCCTGCCGTATTTCATCCTGCTGCTGACGAACAAGCGCTCCAGCGATGGCTGATCCCGGAGAGTTCCACAAAAAAGGGGAGATGGACCAGGTCCGTCTCCCCTTTCTGCTGCGCGGAACGGGCAGGCGTCAGTGCTGCGTATGCTCCTTGCGGACCTGGGCGACCTGATCCGCCGTCACCTGATAGGTGCCGCTGCCGAAGGTCTTGCTGACATAGTTCACGAGGCTCGCGACTTCCTCGTCATCCAGGCGCTGTACATCCGACGTGCTGCCGAAAGCCGGCATGCTGGCATGGCCATCCGCCGTCTTGCGGTTCACACCGGTCAGGATCGTCATGATCAGATTGTCCGGACGACCGGCGCCCACGACGGAGTTTTTGTACAGGAACGGCGCATACTGATCGGCCGTACCTGCACCATTCTGCCCGTGACAGGCAGCGCAGTTGGCGTCGAACAGGTTTTCCGGGTTCTTGTGAGACAGGTTGGCGATCCGGGTCAGCTCGCCTGAGCGCAGATCAGGGATATCGTTCGCCTTGCCGAAAGCATCACGCAGCTGATGATCGGCCGTGTCGTCAATCGGCTTGACCTGAAGCACGAAGGCCGCAAGCGCATGCAGATCAGCATCCGTCAGATGGCTCGTGCTGTGTTCGACAGCTTCGCCCATCGGGCCGGCCGCCTGGCTTTTGCCCTTGACCCGTCCGGTGCGCAGATACTGGACGACGTCGTCTTCGTTCCAGTCTCCGATCCCGCCGGTCTTGCTCGGGGTGATGTTCGGAGCATACCAGCCGGCAACCGGACTTCCCGCCAGGAACTCGTCGGATTTCTCCATGAGCATCACGTTGCGGGGTGTGTGGCATGTCCCGCAATGCTCAAGTGCCGTGGCAAGATACTTGCCGCGCCGCAGCTTGTCATAGGTCGCGGAATCGCCGGTTTCCTGCTTCTCGCTGCCCGCCAGCATGTTCCAGCCCGACAGGGTCAGGCGGATATTGCTGGGAAAGCTGAGCTGGGTTGCGGGCGGCGTTTCGGCAACAGGTTTGACCCCGTTCATGAACCAGACATAGAGCGCGTGAATGTCCTGATCCGTCATGCCGGCATAAGAGACATACGGCATTACGGGATACAGGTTCTCGCCATCGCGACGCTTGCCGCGACGCAGGGCCTGCTCGAAGTCATGCTCCGAGTACTTCCCGATGCCATGATCGGCGTCCGGAGTGATGTTCGTGGAAATGATGTCGCCCATGGGTGTGGCGATCTTCAGCCCACCGGCGAACGGCGTGCCGCCCGGCTTGGTGTGACAAGCGATGCAGTCCGCCGCCGTGGCGAGATAGGCGCCACGGTTCATGACATCCTGATCCACATCCGCCGCCCGTGCAGCATGACCGGACAGTCCGTCCAGAACCGTTCCACCAATAAGGAAAGACCAGAAAACGGTTTTGAAATCAGGCATGGAGCAGTTCTTTTTTCAGCGTATCGGCAACACGAAGCGCAAGGGCTGCGACGGTGAGGGTGATGTTCCCGGTTCCGACCGTGGAGAACACGGACGAACTCGCGATGAACAGGTTTTCGTGGTCATGCGTCCGGCAATGGCCGTCCACCACGGAATCCTTGGGGTCCACACCCATGATGGTGCTGCCCGAGGGATGATCCTGCGGGAAGTAACCCGGCGTCCACTGCTCGTCCGTGCCGTGCATCAGGCCGATGAGGTTCTTGAACAGGCCGCGCGTGTGCTCGCAGCCGCGGACCGTATATTCCGGCAGCTTGTAATAGACATCAGGATGCGGAATCCCGAGCGCATCCTTGTGCGTCGTGCTCAGCGTCAGGCGGTTGTCCGGGTCGGGCAGGGCCTCGTTATGGCTGAACAGACGGACCGTATGGGAGGCCAGATAGCGGATCTGCTCTTCCAAGTCCTTGCCGACATAACCCTTTGAAATTGCAAGCTGCGTTGCGAAATCGACCTGGTTGTCATCGACCATGTGCACAAGATACGCGCCGCGGTCGCCACGCCAGTCGCCATCACGGAAATTGTCGATCACGTTCGTTTCGAGCGGACCACGTCCCGGCCACAGGGCCTTGTCACCACTGATGAACGTCACCTGCACGCCGGTATGATCCATCATGTTCCGGCCGACATGGCCCGAGCTGTTGGCAATACCATCGGGGCTCTGCTCGTCTGCCGAAACCAGCAGCAGCTTGGCCGTCTCGATGCAGTGGACGGCGATCACGAAATACTTGCCGGTCACACGGTGCGATCCCTTGTCCGGATCGTAGTAGTGAACGGCTGTCACCTTCTTGTTCGCGCTGTCACGCTCGATCTTGTAGACGACCGCGTTCGGTACGAACTTCGCCCCGGCGGCTTCGGCGTGATAGACGGAATATCCGCCGTTATACATCGCCCCGATTGGGCAGATCGGCATGCAGTTGTTGTGCCCCTCGCAGGTCGGGCGGCCGTCATAGGGCTTCGTGTTCCGGGCCTGCGGCTCATGCACGACGCGATAGGGCGTCTTTTCGCTGATGAGTTTGCGGAACTGCTGCGCCGCGTAGGAAATCGGCAGCGCTTCCATCGGGTAGGGCTGCTTGCGCGGGGAGCCCAGATCCTCGACTTTCGGGTCCGGACCGCACACGCCCATCATGACTTCGGCCTGATAATAGAATGGCTCGAGATCGTCGTATTTCAGCGCCCAGTCACGGCCCTGACCATAGCGGGTCTTGAGCTTGAAATCGGACGGAAGATAACGCCATGCACACCCGGCCCAGTGCCAGGTCGTGCCACCCATCATCCGCAGATACACCTGCTGATAGGCTTCGGCGTTCGGGCCGCTCGTATGCAGGTACTTGTTGGGCGTGATCTGGTTGGGCGGATGCTCGGCCTAGGGCGTGGACGGGAAAGGCCCCTGATAGGAGGGCTTGTTTTCCAGATTGCGGAAGTTGTCCACGAAATGCTGCCGGTCCACACGCGGGCCGGCTTCGAGGACGATGACGGAAATGCCTGCGCGCGCCAGTTCGTTCGCGATGGAACTGCCCGCAACGCCGGATCCGACGATGACGACATCGGCGGAAAGATTTTGATCTGAAGACATAGGAGATGCTGTTCCCGCTCTCAGGTAGGTTCCACGTCGAACTTCGATGGCGACAGCGCAGGCGCGCCGGTCGGTTTGTCGACTTCAGGCGGCTGCGTCGTCCAGTAGAACGGGCCGCCTGCGGCATAGGTCTTGGGGTAGATGGCGTCCTTGGTGATGTCGAACATCAGCGCCGAGCGATAGACCACGACCTTGCCGTCCGCGACGCCGCGATACCAGCCGGTCATGAGGTCATGAATGACATCCTTGAACGCCGGATCGGCCTGTTCGGCTGCTTTGGCGAAAGCAGAGGCGCTCTCGTAGGTTCCGCCGTCCAGCAGGTCAGCCAGCTTTGACAGCTGGGCCTTGCGCTCGGGGCCCGACTGGAGAATGCGCTCGTAAAGCGCCTTTCCGATCCGCGGGTCGAGAGAGGAGCGGTCCGTCAGGCGTGTCGAGACCTTCATGAAGCGTTCAAGTTCAGGATCGGCGCCGGTTGCAGGCTCTGCGGCCACGACATTTCCAGCTGCCAGAACACCCATGCCGGCCATGCCCGTCATCAGCGTATCACGACGTGACATCCGCATCAGCCGGTTCAGGCGCATGGCATTGGGAGAGGAAACATGGAGGTCAACAAGAGGGCAGTGACGATCTTTCGTCATGTAAAATCACTCTTCGCATACACTCGAGACTGATGACAGGACCGTGATCCGCGTCACCTTCAGAGGTCCGCAGCCTACAGAGACAGCGTGATCATGCAACCGTGAACGGCCAATTATCCGGAAATAATCCCGCAAAAGGGTAAGTCAGGAAGAGATATCGGGGAAGGATAACTAACGGAAACGCACGTTGTCTTATTATGGTTTCCAAGGATTTCCGAAGATCTGCGGAAGGATTTATTACCTCTGTCCTTCGTGAATTAGGCAGAGTCGGCACCGGCTTCTCATCTGGGGCTTTTTCGACGTTGCGAATGTTTCGCAACTCCGCGTCTTGATGAAGAAATAGGGTACTTTTACGGTCCTGTAAAAGAAAAGGGGCGCAGATGTGACCCTGCGCCCCTTCAATACTGCTGCCAGAAGGGGCGGGCTATGTACCCACCCCCATGAAGACCAGCGCCGTTGTCATCAATCCGACCAGAATGGCCAGAACGATGCTGCATTTCAGTGTGAACTGGAGCAGCGCGCCCTCCTGTCCCACCAGTCCCACGGCAGCCGAAGCCACGGCGATGGATTGTGGAGAGATCATTTTTCCTACCGCCCCGCCAACCGTGTTGGCTGCAACCAGCAGCTCTCCGCTAACCCCGATCTGACGGCCGGTTGCCGCCTGAAGCCCGCCAAACAGCGCATTTGAGGACGTATCGGAGCCTGTCAGGAAAACACCGAGCCAGCCAAGCAGAGGCGCGAAGAAGGTGAACGCGCCCTTGGTCATCGCCAGAACCAGGGCCAGCGTCGTGGAAAGGCCGGAATAGTTGGCGAGAAACGCGAAGGCCAGCACCATGCCGATGGCATAGATGGGCGTTTTCAGTTCCCGCAGTGTGTCCGTGAAGGTCGCGACAGCGTCCTTCGGGCGCATTTTCAGGAACAGGACGGACATGACGCCTGCCAGCAGGATGGCCGTACCCACGGAGGATACGAAATCCACCTTGAAGATCGCGGCATAAGGCGTCGGGCTGGGAACGATCGGCGCCATTTTCAGGACGAGGTTGTGCAGCCCCGGGAAGCGGATGACGAGCACCGTCCAGTCCAGCGGTCCACCGGCTGCGAAGAGGACCTTGAAGGGTTTGATGCTCCAGACCGCCACGAAAGCCGTCAGGATGATGAAGGGAGACCAGGCCCGCAGGATCTGCGGTGCCGTATAGGTTGCCTTCTCGACGATGGTGTCGGCGGGTGTCTCTCCGGTTTCGAAGCGGAAAATCCGGCTCGGCTTCCAGATCCGAAGGAAGACGGGGATCGCTACCATCGTGACCAGCGGGGCGATGATGTCGGGAAGCTCGGGGCCGATCACGAGGGCCGTCAGGGTCTGTGTAATGGCGAAAGTGGCGCCTGTGACGAGAATGACGGGCCATGTCTCACGGATGCCCCGCAGTCCGTCAACCACGCCGACCAGCCAGAACGGGATGACGACGCCGATCACGATCAGCTGCATCACGACCAGCCGGCCGACCATGTACGGTTCCGCTCCGATCACCTGGGCCCCCACGATCACAGGGATGCCCATCGCGCCGAACGCACCGGGTGCCGCATTGGCGATCAGGCACAGTCCGGCGGCGTAAATCGGCGGAAAGCCGAGGCCGACGAGCAGGGCTGTCGTGATGGCCACCGGTGCGCCGAAACCGGCAGCGCCTTCCAGAAACGCCCCGAACGCGAAGGCGACGAGAAGAAGCTGGATGCGCTGGTCTTCCGACACCGTCGAAATCGAATGACGGATGATGTCGAACTGACCTGTGCGAACGGAGACTTTATAGAGAAAGACCGCTCCGATGATGATCCATGAAATGGGCCATAAGCCGTAGGCAAAACCGTAGAGACACGCTGCCAGGGCCATGAAGACGGGCATGCCGTAGAATGCGACAGCCAGTGCAAAGGTAATTCCGACAGTAATCGTACAGGCAATGTGCCCTTTCATGTGCAGGTACAGCAGGGCGAAGAAGAAAAACAGGATCGGGATGAGAGCGACCGCGCCGGAAATCCAGATATTTCCTATGGGATCGTAGACTTGTGCCCAAGGTG
>NZ_BJNM01000041.1 GCF_006539685.1 Gluconobacter oxydans | reverse complement strand
CCCATCAAACCCCGGGACCAAACACCTAGGGCTTTTGCGGTTTGGCTACCGTAAAGGTCCTGTTTTCCATGTCAGTCTGTGATATGGTTGCGGTTCTGTCCTGATTGTTGGAATGAGCCTGTCTTGCATCGAGTGTTCAGCATGTCCGCCCTGCTTCTGGCAGGGTTTCTTGGTCTGGGGTCTGCGTCCGCGCTGGCAGCGGAGAGCGCGCCCGTCACGTCCGGGAATGATACCGCAACCCTTGTCACGGATCGCGATGCGGTCGGGCCGGACCAGCATCTGCGGGTCGGGCTGCGGCTTCAGCTCAAGCCGGGCTGGCATACGTACTGGATCAATCCGGGCGATGCCGGGGATACGCCGACGCTGGACGTGACCGCTGATGGCGGGGCGACGGGCAAGGGCGGTCCGATCCACTGGCCGGTGCCGGTGCGGATCAGTGAGGGCGGCCTCATGTCCTACGCCTATGTTAATGAGGTGACGCTGCCGGAGGATCTGGTTCTCAAGGGTTCTGGCGGGACGACGCTTCATGCGCATGGGGAATGGCTTGTCTGTGCGCAGGTCTGCATTCCCGAAAGTGGTGATTTCACGCTGACGCTGCCAGCTTCGGCGCAGGATGCTCCGGAAGGGGCGCAGGCGGCCCTGTTCCACAAAGCGGATGCGGCCATGCCGGTGGCGTCGCCGTTTGCGGCCAGTGTGTCTGCCGATGGTGTTCTGACGCTTTCGGGCAAGGGGCTCTCTGCGGCGTCCGTGTCGCAGGCATGGTTCCTGCCGCAGGACGGGGGCGTGATCGATCAGGTGGCGGCACAGCCGCTGCATGTATCGGACGGGCAGCTGACGCTGGGGCTGAAGTTCCTGAAATCGGCGCATCGGGACAGGCCGCTTGAGGGTGTCGTCGTGCTCAAGGATGCGGCGGGGCAGGAAAGCCCATTGCAGATTGAGGCGCGCCCGGTCGGGGGAGCAGCTTCTGCGCCTGTGCAGGATGCTTCGGCTCAGGGTCAGGCCTCAGGTGCGGAAGTGCCGACCGGTGCGGGCTGGCTGCGGGTTCTGCTGTTTGCCTTTGTCGGCGGCCTGATCCTGAACCTGATGCCCTGCGTGTTTCCGGTGCTGGCGATGAAGGCGCTGTCTCTGGCGAAAATGGGCGGTGCCGGACGGGGCGTGCAGCTTCAGAGCGCGTTATTCTACACGATCGGGGTAATGGGCGCCTTTGCGGCTCTGGGCATCGTCATGATCGGGCTGCGTCTGGCCGGCTCTGCGGCCGGATGGGGCTTTCAGTTCCAGTCGCCAGGTTTCGTGGTGGCGGTCTGCTGGCTGCTGTTTCTCATGGGCCTGAATCTGCTGGGTGTGTTTGAAGTCAGCGCCGGGCGGCTGGGTCAGGTCCAGACCGGCAGTGGTCGCGGTGGTGACATGATGACAGGCCTGCTGGCGGTCATCGTGGCCACACCCTGCACCGCGCCGTTCATGGGTGTTGCCATTGCCGGAGCACTGGGTGGGCCGCCGGTGATGGGCGTTCTGGTGTTCCTGGCGATGGGGCTGGGGCTGGCGTTTCCGTATATTCTCGTGGCCGGAGTTCCGAGCGTGGCGTCGCGGATGCCGAAGCCGGGGGCCTGGATGGGGATTCTCAAGCAGGTTCTGGCGTTTCCGCTGTTTGCAACCTGTGTGTGGCTGCTCTGGGTCGCGGCGATCCAGCGGGGCGTGACATTTGTGGCGCTGACGGCCGGGGGCGTTGTGCTGCTCGGGTTTGCGGGCTGGATCTATGGTGTCGGGCAGCGTCGTTCGATGCTGGAAGGTGGCCGTGGAACGGTGGCGTTCTGCCGGGTTGTGGCAGCGCTGTGTGTGGTGGTTTGCGGTGCGGCACTGGCGCAGGGATTGCGGGCCGCGCCTGCTCCCGTGTCGGCCGGGACAGCGGAAGCGGGTGTTGAACC
Source organism: Gluconobacter oxydans (assembly GCF_006539685.1). Lineage (GTDB taxonomy): Bacteria > Pseudomonadota > Alphaproteobacteria > Acetobacterales > Acetobacteraceae > Gluconobacter > Gluconobacter oxydans. The sequence goes on along the minus strand of NZ_BJNM01000041.1, from coordinate 10,479 downwards.
GTTCTCCGGGGCGCGTCTGGCGGAGCTTCGGGCGCAGGGCAAGCCGGTGTTTATCGATATGACGGCGTCCTGGTGCATCACCTGCATGGTCAACGAGCGTGTGGCGCTGGATGTGCCGTCTGTTCAGGAGGCTTTCCGGTCCCGCGGAATCGTCTTCCTCAAGGGCGACTGGACGAACCGCAATGCCGCAATTGCCGCGTTCCTCAAGGCGCATGGGCGTGATGGCGTGCCGTTCTATATGTATTACGCGCCGCATCAGGACGGCGTCGTTCTGCCGCAGATCCTGACGCCGGGCATCGTGACCTCGACGATCGGAAAATAAGCGCACCGCTTTTCGGGGTTCTGAAAACCCTGTTCCCGGTCCGGGAGCAGGGTTTTTTCATATCCGGTGGTTTTCAGCGGCCCGTATTGCGGGGATCGTCCTGCGGGTTCACGTAAGTCATGCTGAACGGTCCCATGCCGGAGACCTGAAGCACCGCGCCCTGGCTTCCGGCCTTGATGGCATGGGGCACGTTGACCGGCAGATGTACGAAACCGCCTGGGCCGAGGTGGCGCTGCTGCGTCGTAGCCAGGCTCTGTCCCACGAAATGCTGGATGTCGCCACTGATGACGGTGAGCATTTCGTCCAGATTATGGGTGTGGGGCGGGATGAACGATCCCGAGGGCATCATGACGCGTAGGGTGAACGGGCCCGGCTTGCTGGTATCGCCGGTCAGGATAGCCATTTTCGTTCCATGCGGGAACATGACGGGAGCCGGCTGCCATTTCACGGCGTCCGAGCCCGGAATGACGGTGACGGCGGACTGGTCCGGCGCGGGTTCCGTTGGAACCGGGGCGCTGTGTGTGAGCGGTGTCACAATTAGCGTTGTGCAGAGCAGCAGAGCTGAGCTGGCGAAATGCTTTTTTGAAATGTTGCCGGGGGACATGGGGGTCTCCTCCGTCCCGTAAGGGCGTATGCGTGCCGTCTTGCGGCAACGCGCTGGAGGAGAGCCGGTTTGGAATGCAGGGACAGGAACCGGCGGGTTCCTGTCTTGCAGGATCAGAAGGCGGTGGAGACCGTTCCGGTCATGGTGAAGCGTGGAGCGACCATGAAGGAGTTTCCGTAGCCGGTATAGGACGCCATGTTGCCGCTGTAGACGGTGCTCGGGTCCTTGGCGCTGTAGACCGCGCCCATGGCGCCGGTGCGGACGACGGAGCCGGTGAGGTTGGTGAAGTTCAGGCGGAAGGTCGGGGACTGCGCGAACAGGAACGGCTTGAAGTGATAGCCCGTCGAAAGCGTATCGGTGACGTAGCCCGGAATGCGCTGGTCGCCGGCGATGCTGACGGACTGCGGTCCGGTGTAGTGGACGGAGCCGTTCGCGAAGAAGCCCTTGTAGGTGTAGGTCAGGCCGAAATTCGCGATGACATGCGGGGCCATGACAGCCTGCGTGCCCTTGGAGTGCAGCATCGTGTTCAGATACGGATCGAAGACGTTGCTGTCCTGCGTGGCGTGCAGGTATTCGACCGAGGCGTACGGGCTGAAGCCATGGATCGGACGTGCCGCGACCATCACGTCAAATCCGCGCATCTGCTGGCTGCCGATATTGAACGGCTTGTAGCTGTTCATGCCGACATACTGGTCCACGATGCGGTTCGTGACGTTGTAGTTGAAGAAAGCGACGTCCGCGATGATGTGGTCGTCGTGATAGCGGTAGCCGAGTTCTTCCTTGATGGAATACTGGTTCTTGGGGATCGCAACACTGGTGTACAGCCAGCCGAGATCGACTGCGCTGGGCTGACGGTAATCGCCTTCCACGTTCAGGTAGACCTGATGGTGGTTGTTGATGCGATAGCCGATCGAAAGCTGCGGAAGGGGGGCTGTGCGGTTGGCTTCCTGGCGGCCGTAATAATCCTTGTTCCAGATGTTCGTCATGACGAACTTGAAGCCGGCATCGACCGTCAGGTGATCGTTGAAATACTTGGCCGTGTCATGCACGAACAGCGAGTGGATTTCGTAACCCGCCGTCTGCTTGTCGCCGGCGGAAATCAGATAGGCCGCATTGTTCGGGCTGGCTGCATTGCCGTCCGGCATCTGGTAGCTGGTGGGATAGGACTGGATCGTCTGGGTGTTTTCATACCAGTAGCCGACCGAGAACGTGTTGTGACGGTCGATCTCCCAGTTGAGTTTCGCGACCGTACCGACCGAGCGGTATTCGTTCTGCAGGAAGTAGCTGGTCAGGCCGCGTGTGGCGCCGCTTGAATCGGTAGTGGTGCCATCAGGCGACGCGTCCCAGCCCTGTCCAAAGCTGAAATACGGGTGGATGTCGAGCGAAAGACGGGATGGCAGGGCAATATGGACCGGAGCCGAGATGAAAATCTGGTTCCAGTGATCGTTGTTGTTGCCTCAGTAGTTGTTGCTCGTCTTGTCGTTCGTGCGGCCATAGCCCTGACCGGTGTGCTTGTAACGGAAGAACTGATCGGAGGTCGGGTAGTTGTCGATGATGAAGTCGGCCGAGTTCCATGACAGGAAGAACTTGGCATTGGAGCCGTTCTTCCAGTCTTTCTGCAGACCGAAATCGATATGTTTGCGCTGGTTGATGCCAGCACCCATCCACGACCGGGCATGCGTGTTGGAGAACGAGAAATAGCCGCGCACGCCGCTATGACCGATTTCGCCGGATTCGAGACGGATGAACTCGCGCGACAGGTTGTTGGTGCCGTAGGAGAAGTCGATCAGGCCACCGCGCTTCTGCGACGGGGTGCGGGTTTCCTCGGCCATGACGCCACCGGCGGCCGACATGACGGGAAGATCCGTCGCGGAAGAGCCCGGCGTGACGCTGACGCTTTCAAGGTTCTCGGAATCGACGTTTTCGCTCAGATACTTGGCGGCTGCGGCAGGGGCGCCGTCTACCATCAGGCCCATATCGAGATCTGTCAGGCCACGGGACTGGATCTGACCGCCTTCCATGCCTGACGAATCCGGCGTCGTAACGTTGAGGCTCGGCAGGTTCTGGATCAGGTCAAGCGCCGTGCTGGTCGGCGCGCGCATGTTGATGAATTCCTTCGTGACGGTCTGCACGGCGTGTGGCGCGGTTTCGACGCGCATCATGCCGCCGCCGCCGTTCAAAGCGCGGCGCGAGGACGTGACGGAGACCGTTTCGGCTGCGGAGGCATCAAGCGCATGCGGGCGCGGTGCCGCTGCGGGCCGGGCCGGCGCTGCGGTGTTGCGGGCCGTGCTGCGGACGGGGGCGTGATGACGTGAAACAGGGTGTTTCGTGGTCTGGGCGGCGCGCGCGTCCGTGCCGAACGCAACAAGAGCGCTGCCGGCGAGACAGGTTACTGCAAGAAGCTGGCGTCGATAGCCCGGTGACCAACGGTTGTCTTTCATGCTGCCGGGCTCCTGTCGAAACGAAAGGTTCACTTTGGGAACGGTATTTATTCGAAATGTGGATGTAAAACGGATGGTCTATCTCTACCAAAGATAAAATGCAGGGCAGGCCATTGCCGTTTTTAGGGTGGTGCAAAAATGTGACAGTCTATGTCTCCCAATAGACGCAGAGATCAGGGGGTGGGCTGGGACTGGTTCAGGGGGGACAGGAACTCCTTTTCCAGTTCGGAAATCACAAGCCGTGCAGCGCCTGAAAGCTGACGGGAATGATCCACGCACAGGGCAAGTGTCAGGGGGGCAAGATCGTGGTTGGAAATCGGAATGAAAGCCAGTTCGCCGCGCGTGACCTCTTCCATGACGTCGAGTGCGCTGAGGATTCCGAGGCCGACGCCTTCGCGGACCAGGGACTTGATCATCTGGATGTTGTCGGATGTCGCGGCGGCCTGGATGTCGAGATTGCTGTCGATTTCAAGGATTTCGATCTGGCGTTGCAGGGCAAGCGGGGCCTGGGGCATGATCATCGGGTAGTTCATGGCTAGGCTGAAGCGAGCACTCTTTCGCTCGGCGACGGGATGGTTCGGCAGGCAGATGAAGCCCAGCGGGAAATCCTTGTGGGCACGCACCAGAAGCCCGCGGGCATGGGTCGGATTGAGGAGCAGGGCAACATCGACGGCCCCGTCAATCAGAGTGCCCTGGATGCGGCTGTTGTCCAGGACATGGGTGCAGATGGTGATGCCGGGATGGGTCGTGCGCAGGGCGCGGAGCAGGCGCGGCAGGAATCCGCGGGTCAGGGCGTCGGGGACGGCGATGTCCACCTGTCCCCGGCGCAGGCCGCGCATGTCCTCGATCTGGACGCACATATTGGTCAGGTCCCGCGACCACTGCTTGCCATGGGCATAGAGCAGTTCGCCCGTCGCCGTCAGGCGCAGGCCGGTAGGGAGACGTTCGAACAGGGGGGTGCCGAGAGACTCCTCGCCCTGCAGGATCTCCCGGTCGATGGCTGAGGCGGCGATGCGCAGGTGTTCGGAAGCCCGGCGGATCGATCCGTGCTGGGCCACGGCAAGAAAGTAACGCAGGAAGCGTGAGAAGACAGGCATGGAAGAACTGCTCTCTTTTTGCGAACGGGAGATGCGTTTTTATGGAGTATACGCCCTTACAACGGTATGAAACTATCCCGACCGACAGGTGACCTGTCATTTTGTTGCGGAAAGACGGTCTGGCAGCGTCCGGATGCTGCTTTGTCCGTACCGGTTTTTTGGGATTTGACCACATGACATCCACCGTTTCTCCCGTCGATGCTCTGGCTGCGCTTTCGGAGCGTGTGCGGGAGGATCTGGCGAAAATCCGCTATGCGACCGGCAACTGGAGCCTGACGCAGGAGCGGGATGGGAAGGCGGTTCTGGATGTGGCCATCATCGGTGCGGGGCAGGGCGGTATCACGTCCTGCTTCGGTCTGCGCCGGCTGGGTGTGACCAATGTGGAAGTGTTTGAAAAGGCTTCCAAAGGCGGTGAAGGACCGTGGGTGACGTTTGCGCGCATGATCACGCTGCGCACGCCCAAGCATGTGACGGGGCCGGACCTCGGGATTCCGAATCTCACGCCGCAGTCCTGGTTCGAGGCGCGTTATGGGGCGAAGGCCTGGGAGGATCTGGACAAGATTTCCCGCCATGACTGGCAGGCCTATCTGGACTGGGTGCGGGAGACGCTCGACATCCCGGTCGTGAACGATCAGGAGCTGGTGCATGTCGGCTGGGACAAGGGTCTGCTGCGGCTGACATTCCGCAATGCGGCAGGGCAGGAAACGGTGCGTCTGGCGCGGCGGATGGTTCTGGCGACGGGCATCGAGGGCGGCGGGACATGGCATGTGCCGTCCTTCATTTCCGATACGCTGCCGAAATCCGTTTATGCGCACACGCATGAAGACATTGATTTCGACGCTCTGAAGGGCAAGCGGATCGGCGTTCTGGGCGCGGGAGCATCCGCGTTCGACAATGCAGCGACGGCTCTGGAAAAAGGCGCCGAGCGCGTGGATCTGTGCCTGCGTCGGGCGAAGATCCCGGCCATCAATCCGTATCGCTGGATGGAAAATGCAGGCTTCCTCGCGCATTTCTCGGAGCTGCCGGATCTGACGCGCTGGCGTTTCATGCGGCAGATTTACAGCCTGAACCAGCCGCCGCCGCAGGACACGTTCTGGCGCTGCCGCCGTCATGAGAACTTTGCCTTCCATCCCGGAACGCCCTGGACGGCGACGCGGATGGACGGGGATGAAGTCGTAGTGACGACGCCGCAGGGCGAGATGCGCTTCGATTTCCTGATTATCGGGACGGGGTTCTCGATCGACCTGTCGCAGCGGCCGGAGACACAGGATTTTGCGTCTTCGGTCATGTTGTGGCGTGATCATTTCACACCGCCTGCCGGTGAGGAAAGCGAGCTTCTGGGCAGCCATCCGTATCTGGGTGCGCGGTTCCAGTTCCTGCCGAAGAATGCGGCCGATCCGAAGGCGCCGATGCTGGCGGCGATCTACAACTTCACGTTCGGTGCCATGCCGAGCATGGGGCTTTCCGGCGCGTCCATCAGCGGGATGCGTTTTGGTGTGGAGAAGCTGGCGCGGGGCATTGCGCGGGATCTGTTCGTCGAGGATGGGGAGAAGCATCTGGCCAGCCTTCTGGCCTATGACACGGAAGAGCTCGTAAGCCTCGATCCGCCGGTGCTTTGAGAAGGGAGACGCCCATGACGCAGGACAGCTACCCGCGGGACATGATCGGCTATGGCCGCACGCCGCCTGACCCGAAATGGCCGAATGGTGCGCGCATCGCCGTGCAATTCGTCATCAATTACGAGGAAGGGGCGGAAAACTCGGTTCTGCATGGCGATGCGGGATCAGAAGCGTTCCTGTCCGAAATGATCGGCACGAAATCCATCATCGGTGCGCGCTGTGCGCAGATGGAGAGCTTGTACGAATACGGTAGCCGGGCCGGGTTCTGGCGGCTGCGGCGTCTGTTCGATGAAGCCAAGATGCCGGTGACGGTGTTTGGTGTGGCGAAGGCGCTGGCCCGCAATCCGGATGCCGTAGCGGCCATGAAGGAGAGCGGCTGGGAGATTGCGTCTCACGGTCTGCGCTGGATCGATTATCAGGATTTTCCCGAGGACGTGGAGCGGGCGCATATCCTCGAGGCGATTGCGCTGCATACCGAAGTGACGGGAGAGCGGCCGCTCGGCTGGTATCAGGGGCGCACGAGCCCGAACACGGCGCGTCTGGTCGCGGAGGAAGGCGGGTTTGTTTACGACGCGGATTCCTATGCGGATGATCTGCCGTATTATGATCGGACCAATGGCCGGGCGCAGTTGATCGTGCCCTATACGCTTGATGCCAATGACATGAAGTTCGCGGCGCTGAATGGCTTTACGGAAGGCGAGCAGTTCTTCATCTATCTGCGTGATGCGTTTGACATGCTGTATCGCGAGGGTGGGCGGATGATGTCGATCGGGCTGCATTGCCGTCTGGCGGGCAAGCCGGCGCGTGCCATGGGGCTGCTGAAGTTTCTGGAGCATATCCGTAAGCATGAGGATGTGTGGGTGGCGACGCGGCTGGATATCGCGCGGCACTGGTTGTCTGTGCATCCGGCATGAACATTTCTGACGTCAATGCGCTGTCGGACGAAGCGTTTGTTGCAAAGTTCGGTGGGCTTTACGAACATTCGCCCTGGGTGGCGGAAGGAGCGTTGAAGGCGCGGCCTTTTGCGGATGTGGACGCGATGCTGTCTGCGTTTGCGCAGACTGTGCGTTCTGCCGGAGCGGAGGCGCAGCTTGCGCTGGTGCGGGCGCATCCGGAGCTTGGGCATCGGGCCGGGATTGATCCGGATCTGACGGAACATTCCGCTTCGGAACAGGCTTCGGCCGGGCTGGATCGTCTGACGCCTGCGGAATATGAGCGGTTCCGGCGGCTGAATGATGCGTATCGTGCGCGGTTTTCCATGCCGTTCGTGATCTGCGTGCGCAAAGTGGCCGTACCTGGAAAAGCGGCAAAGACCGTCATTATGGATGAAATGGAGCGCCGACTGGCTGGCACTCCCGAAAAGGAATTGACCGAGGCGCTGACGCAGATTGATGCGATTGCAGCGCTTCGTCTGAAGGATCTGGTTGCGTCATGAGTTCTCTGTCCACGCATGTTCTTGATACGGTTTCCGGCAAGCCGGCTGCGGGCGTGAAGCTGCGTCTTCTGCAAGGAGAGCAGGTTCTGTTCGAAGGGCAGACGAATGCAGACGGGCGTTGCCCGGAGCTTCGGGACGTTGCAGTTTCGAAAGGGACGTATTGTCTGGAGTTCCAGATTGGCGATTATTTCCGTAAGGGCGGACAGGTTCTGTCCGATCCGCCGTTCCTGGATGTGGTGCCGATCGTGTTCGGGCTGGCGGCGGAGGCTCATGCGCATGTGCCGCTGCTGGCGGCGCCGTTCGGATATTCCACCTATCGCGGAAGCTGAGGGCTTTTCATGACTGCCGAGAACGCCGCGACTACCGGTTTGCATCCCGTCGACGAGAAACTGCCGGTCTGGCGGCTTGGGGCCTATGGGTTGCAGCATGTGCTGGCGTTCTATTCGGCGGCGGTCATCGTGCCGATCCTTGTTGCGGGTGCGCTGCACCTGCCGCGCGAGACGCTGATTCATCTGATCGATGCGGATCTGTTTACCTGCGGGATTGCGTCCCTGCTTCAGGCGGTGGGGTTCGGTCCGGTCGGGGTTCGGCTGCCGCTGTTGCAGGGGGTGACGTTCACGGCCGTGGGGCCGATGATTGCCATTGGCTCTGCTGTCGGGGGCGGGACGCCGGGGCTTTTGTCCATTTACGGGTCCGTCATCGTGGCGGGGTTCGTGACGTTGCTGATGGCGCGGCATTTCGCAGGGCTGGTGCGGTTTTTCCCGCCGGTTGTGACGGGGTCCATCATTCTCATCATCGGTCTGGCGCTTCTGCCGGTTGCGGCGAATGACATTGTTTCGGGTGCCAGTCCGTCCGTGATGCAGGACCATGTTCCGCTGCGGAGCATCTGGTACGGGCTTGGGACACTGGCGTCCATTCTGGTGATCCAGAGGCTGTTCCGGGGATTTATTGCCACGATTGCCGTGCTGATCGGGCTGGTTCTGGGGACGCTGGTGGCCTGGATGCTGGGGGATGCGAATTTCGGGGATGTGACGTCCGCGCCGCTTCTGTCCATCACACATCCGTTCTATTTCGGGATGCCGACGTTTCATCCGGTCTCGATCCTGTCGATGGTGATCGTCATGACGATTTCCATGATCGAGACGATCGGCAACGTCTATGCGACAGGGGAGATCGTCGACAAGCCGATCACGTCCGAAGACATTGCCCGCACCCTGCGCGCCGATGGCATCGCGACCATGCTTGGCGGCGTGCTCAACTCCTTTCCCTATACGTGCTTTGCCGAGAATGTCGGGCTGGTGCGGATGACGGGGGTGAAGAGCCGCTGGGTTGTGGCAGCTGCGGCGGTCATCATGATGATGCTTGGCTGTCTGCCGCGTCTGGGTGCGCTGGTGGCTGCGGTGCCGCTGCCGGTTCTGGGCGGGGCGGCGCTGGCGATGTTCGCGACTGTGGCGGTCGTGGGTGTGCAGACGCTGTCGCGGGTGGATTTCAACCGGCAGAGCAACGTCATTATTGTGGGCACCAGTATTGGATTGAGCATGCTGGCGACGGCCCAGCCGCATATTTCCGACACGTTTCCGATGTGGGCGAAGATCGTGTTTGGCAGCGGGATTACGCTTGGGTCCCTGTCGGCGATCCTGCTGCATCTGATTTTCAACGTGAAGCGGACAATTCACGAGGCAGCGTATGCGACGGACGTGCCACGAGAAGCGCTGATCGACGAACGGATCCGAGAAAGGTGAGGCTCAGGGCTCTGCCCTGAAACCCGACAAAGGCCGGGGGCCTTTGGAAACCAATTTATGAAATCAGGGTGCAGGGATCGAGATCCCTGCCGGGTCCGGGCAGAGCCCGGAACGTCACGTCAGAACCCTGTCTGGGCGGAAAAATAAAAGCCGGTCTGATCCTTGTAAGTCGCAATCGTACCCAGTGACACATAGGCGAGCGTGACGTTCAGGTGCTTGTTAACGAAATAGCTGGTGTAGACGTCGAACCAGTTGCTTTCGTCGGTGAAGCGCTGGTTGCGCGGTTTGGTGCGGTATTCGACGCCGACGACCAGCCCGGGGATGAAGGACGGCAGATAGCCGAGCGAACCCTCGAACTGGGCGTGATAGTTGTTGTCCTTGTCACCGCCGAAACCGAGGATGCCCCACTGGTTGCCCTTGGTGAAGCGGACGGTGGTGTCGATCAGGATGCCGATTTTCGGAAACAGCTTGGTGACGGCGAGATAGGCGTCTCCGCCATCCGTATGCATCGAGCCGACTTCGTGGATGACCTTGCCGTCACTGTCATGCTTGTACATGCCGCCAATGGCGACCTGCGGGATCAGGGTATTGTCCGCGACATGACCGAAGAGGCGGACTTTGGCACCTGCGACGTCGAGATCGAACTGGTAGCCGTTGCCAATGCCGAGCTTCGCGCCGGTGCCGCGGGTCTGGAAGAAGTTGTGGGTATAGGAAATCTCGACGCGGTCGAAGAAACCCATTGAGGCGCCGACATTCTGGTCCCAGTAGCTGGTGAGGTTCACATAGCTGTAGTGCATGACCATGCCGGCGCTCTTGTTGGAGCCATAGCCGCCGATTGTGGCCCAGCTTGCGATGCCGCCGCCGCTGGCGCCTTCGAGCGAAGACAGGCCGCTGGTGCCGAGGGCGCGCTGTCCGTCAAAGAGGGTGCGGAACATGGACTGTCCGTTGCTGTTTCCGTCATCGCCCAGCGTGACCTGGGGTGTGGTGGTGCTGGTAGCTGCTTTGGCGTCCTGTCCCGTGATGAGGGTGCCGAGGGACAGAAGGGCTGTCATGGATGTCAGGATACGGAAAGACTGAGCAGCGGTTGGGAAACGGTGCATGATTCCTGCTTTTAAGTCGCGCGCCCGAAGAGGAGCTGGAGTATTCTCGCAGATGAAATACCTCTTGCTGTATTTACTGCCGCGAGACTGAAAAATAATTAAGACAACCCTAGGTGTTT
>NZ_BJNM01000040.1 GCF_006539685.1 Gluconobacter oxydans | reverse complement strand
GCCCCTTTGACAAGAAAATTACTGCTTGTACCTGCCATAACAGACAGGAAGAAGGGTGCCTCGTATGAAAAAACCGTCATGCTTTCAGGCGAACTTTATCAGACGTCACAACATGCTCAATATTTTGGTCTTCTGCCTGTATAGGCGTGGAATACTCCGAAATAGGTCTGCTGTTGCACATTTTCGAAGCCTGCGTCGCTCAAGGCCTTCCTGATTTCTTCAGGGGACACGCATTGCGCGATGGTATCCCAATAGTATTCCATGAGTGTCCGGCTGTCGCGTGTGGCGGTTACGCCGGAGAGGAACGGTACAATCCGCCCCAAATAAAGGCGCAGGATTTTCTGTATCATTACACTCCGCGCCCGCCCGATTTCCAGAATTAACACATGCCCTCCCGGTCGCAGTGCATGGCGCCAGACCGAAAACGTCTCTCTAAGATCAGCCACATGGCGCAGGGCATATCCCATACTCAGTAGGTCGAATTGTCCGTCAGAAAATGGGAGCCGCTGGGCATCGGCCTGGACGAGAGACACGCCGGGAACATTCCGTCGACATTCTGCCAGCATACCTGCACTCATATCGAGCCCGACGACATTAGAGGCTCCTGCAATTCCGGCAGCTTCGCGTGCTACGAGCCCCGTTCCGGTCGCGATATCCAGCACCCTGTCTCCAGCTTGCAGGCCAGTCTGGCGCAGCATCCTTCGCCGGAACCAGCGCCCGCTTCCCAGCGAGAAAATCGTATTGATGCGATCATAATATGGTGCCGTCCGATCAAACAGGGACTGCACAAATCCAGAGCGTCGCGCCGAGTCATCGTACCACGCGGAAAGAACCGGGTGGGGGGGGATTTTTTCAGGACGATGATCGGTCATGCGGAGTTCACAATGCTTCTTGTCATGAGGCATGGCGGGAGCGGCCTCGAGGCTTTTTCTATCTGAAGTCCAAGGCGATGCAAGCCCGACGGCGGTTATCTCCGGATGGTGGACTGTTGCTTCCATGCTCGCGCGGCAGTCCAGGGCGAGACGTGGTCGAAATTACGGATCGCCAGTCTGCGTATGCCGTATTCCGCAACCAGAACGACAAAGATCAGCCCTAATACACCCCCCCGAACCAGCCAGATCCATGCCCGAAAGGATACCCAAAACGCGAGAGGTAAGGGAAGAATGAGCAGAAAACCCAGAAATATGACCCAAAACCATGTCTGGTAGCGCGTATAGAATGCTACATCCGATCGCAATGGGGCACCGCCATGCGCCTGTCGCGCAAGGGCGCTTACGAGCGGTTCCTGCCCTGGCATGAGGGAGCGCAGGAAAAGACGCAGCGGAATGATCAGGCCTGCGGTATATATTGCAAACGCATCCGCGTTGCGGACCAGAAACGGAAAGCGGTTTCCCAGGAAAAATATTATAATCGTTATTACAGACCAAAAAAGCCAGCGCCTAGTCAGGAGTGTCAGTGCCGCGCCCTGACAGACGATGAGAAAAGAAACGGCCGTTTTTTCCGGGGTTCCAGCAAGCTGGAGCAAATAAGAACTAATGAACCCGAGCAGAAAGAACAGTCCTCCAGCGAGGTGCCTGCTTGGTGACGGGGCTGATGGCATGGATCCGGCTGCTTTCCCTCAGAAAGACGCTGTGATAGCAGATTGTATCGTATTGTCATTTTTCCATGCCGAGAGCTTCATGACGACCCAGACGGGCAAATCTCTTCAGACGCCATTTGAGCACGAAATCGCTGAGCATCTTGTGGACGTGCTTCAACTGGAATTGGCCCCGCAAGAGATTGTTCCGGATGAACCTCTTTTTGGAGAGGGATTGGGGCTTGATTCCATCGACGCCTTGGAAGTGGCGCTGATGATCAGCCGTGTCTACAATGTCACCCTCCGTTCCGACGACCCTGACAGCCGCCGGATTTTCAGCTCCCTGCGTGCGCTTGCCAGCCATGTCGCAGAAATGCGCGAGAGTTCCGGACTGGCGGGATCCGGGCGGGAAGGATGACGTCTTGCTGCGCCAGTGATTTTCAGCTGGACATGGCTGACCTGCGCCTGGTCTTTTCGCCCGATAGACCTGTCTTTCGTCATCCGGACGGCACCACCAGTACAGGCCACGATCTTCTGCGGGCCGCCCACCGCATAGCGGCTCTTCTTCCGGATGCACCTGTTGTGTCTCTCTGTCAGGATGTCTGGCCTTTTACCGTGCTTTTTTTAGCAGCCATCCTGAGGGGGCAGCCTGTCCTGCTGTCAAGCGATCGCTCAGCCGAGAGGCTGGAGGAACTTGCTCGGAGCCGCGGTGGAATCTGTGTCACTCTGAATGGGGAGGTGCCGGCCGAGAGCCTTCCGTCCGGCACACTGGTTCTGCCGCCAGCAGATGGATCTGGAACGGAGCCTCCCGAAAATCCGCACATTGCATTTTCAACAGAGGTCGCCACTGTTTTTACGTCCGGCAGCACGGGAGAACCCGCTGCCTATCCCAAGACGTGGGGAGCGCTGGTCGTTCGCAGTATCGTGGCCCGCGAACTGCTTGATCCCGAGGCATGTCCGTCTTCCCTGACGGGAACAGTTCCACCGTATCACATGTACGGGTTCGAGACGCTCGTCTGCCAGGCCCTCCATACGCGCAGCCTTGCCATGGCAGGTCTTACGACCTATCCGGCTGACTGGCAGGCCATGCTGGTTCATGCTCCCGAACCCCGTATCCTTGTCACGACCCCTTTGCAGATGCGTGCCCTGTTACGGGCGGAGCTCGAGATGCCACCGGTTGCGCGTGTTGTTTCGGCGGCCGCTCCTCTGGGGACGGATCTGGCGCGGCGTGTCGAGGATGCGTTTGGAACGGTCGTCACCGAGATTTATGGCGCAACCGAAATCGGCTCGATCGCCATGCGCCGGACGACTGCAACTCCTGTCTGGAGGCTTTACGACACTGTCCGGCTGGCCGTGACGAAGGAAAGCGCAACGGTCTCCGCCCCGGGCGCACCGGACATTGAACTCGCCGATCTTGTCGAGGCAGTGGACGCACGGCATTTCCGCCTGATCGGGCGGCGGAATGATGTCGTTAAAATTGCCGCACGCCGCGCCTCGCTTTCAGCCCTGAATATGATTCTGACGGGCCTGCCCGGCGTTGAGGATGGCGCCTTCGTGCCTCCGGCCCCCGAAGATGGGCCGACCGCGCGAATGCAGGTTCTCGCCGTTGTGCCGGACGGAGACGGGGCCGGCATCCTGTCCGAACTCCGCAAATGTATTGATCCGGCTTTTTTGCCACGTAGTGTCACGGTGGTCGAAGCGCTGCCCCGCAATTCCGTGGGCAAGCTGACGGCCGGAGCGCTGCGCTCCTTCGCGAGCACTGTTCTGGAAGGCGAAATCATCGGGGAGACCATATTCCCGCCCGAGCATCCGGTCTTTGCGGGGCATTTCCCTGGCCGTCCTCTGGTGCCGGGTGTGCTGCTTCTCGATTACGGGCTGTCCTTTGCCGGTTTGACGCCGGATCGTGTCGATCAGGTGAAGTTCCTTCGTCCGGTCAGGCCCGCTGAGGCGGTGCGGTTTCGCCTGCGCTCCGGCAATGGACGGCTGACCTTGACCGCACGCGTCAACGAAGCCGCTGGCACGCCTCTTGTTTTGCGTGCCGTTTTGCCTGTGTGAGCAGACGCATGACAGCCGAGCGGGAGGCCTGGCTCGTTCCCGAACGCGGCAACCGCTTTGTGATGAAACTGATGCTGGGACTGGCGCGCCTCTTTGGCCGCAGGCGTCTGGCGCTCCTGCTTTATCCGATTTCACTATGGTATCTTGCGACGGACGGGACAGCGCGCCGGAACTCTCGGATCTATCTGCGACGCGTCCTGGGACGTGAACCTTCGCTTCTGCTGATCTGGCATCATATCCGCTCTTACGCACAGATCACGCTGGATCGGCTGTTCATTCTCGATCCTCGGGCGACGCCTCCGGAAATTTCTCTCGCTGGCGCGGAGATCCTGTTCGAAGCTCTCGAAGCTGGTCGGGGATGCCTTCTGCTTGGAGCGCATATCGGCTCGTTCGACTCCCTGCGCACCGTCCTTCGTGTCATGCCGGCCCCGCTGACACTCAGAATCCTGATGTATCGCCGCTATACCGGGGAGGCAACGCGCCTGATCGAGATGCTCGATCCGGCCTATACCGACATCCTCATCCCGCTTGGAGAACCCGACACGATGCTGCGTGTGGCTGAAAGCCTGCGCGCCGGATCGGTCGTGGCCATCCTTGGAGACAGGGCTCATGACATGGGGCGCAGTCTTTCCGTTTCGGTACTGGGAAAACCTGCCCTTCTTCCCGTCGGACCGATCCGTCTGGCGGCTCTGACCGGGGCGCCGGTGGTCCTGTTCAGTGGTCTGCGGCGCCCGGACGGCAGCTATGATATCCGTTTCGAAAAATTTGCCGAGCGCATAGAATTTGGCGAAACCGCGCAGGAAAAAGCCGCCAGTCTGAAAGCATGGATGACCCGTTATGCCGACTGGATGAGCGCACTGTGCCGCAGGGATCCGTTATCATGGTACAATTACTACGATTTTTGGAAAGAGCGCACATGACGTCCCTGACACGGCTGATGGCAACCTTGTTCTGCTGCTTCGGGCTGCTTCTGCCAAGACTGTCCCAGGCAGCTCCTTCTCCTGACAGTGCGCCTGTATCTCCCGAAAGGGCGGATGCGATCCTTACCCGGGTTGGAGCGGTTCCGGCGCGCGACAATACGTTCCATGAAGTCCGGAACCTGGTTACGCTGACCCGTCCTCTTGAGAGCAGCGGTACACTGAAATGGCGAGCGCCCGATTATCTTGAAAAACTGACCCTGTCTCCGCGGCGCGAAGATCTTGTCATTCGTGGCAGCACGGTCACCATGATGCGCGGCACCGCACAACCCCAGACCCTGGATGCGACCCGCAACCCGGCGCTCCAGCTTCTGGCCGACACACTGCGCGCGCCCCTGTCCGGAGATACTGCCCTTCTGCACCGCTATTATCACATTGCGGTTTCCGGCACTGAGGGCGGCCTGTGGACACTGACGCTCTCTCCCGCCACGAACGATGTCCGCCATTTCCTGAAACAGGTGGCCATTGCAGGAACAAACAACGCCATAACGCGTCTTGAGGTCATTCAGGCGAACGGGGACCACCAGACCATGACCATCCTTCCCTGAAATTTCCGTATGCGCCGCTCTCCGAAACAGCTTGCCCTGGTCCTTCTGGCATCGGTCATTTTTGCCGCGACTGTTCTGGGTCTGATTCCGTTGCGCATGGACATGGCTGGCTTCCTCCCGCCCGCCCATGATGTCGGGACGCGCTTTCTCCTGCGTGAAGTCCATGGCGGAGTGGCGTCTTCGTTCATCACGGCTGGCATCGAAGGCGCCCCTCCTGACCAGCTCGCGCGGATCAGTCGGGCGATGCAGGACAGGCTGGGCCAGAACCCGCGTTTTTCCGCCGTACTCAACGGTTCTTTCTCAACCGTCGGGAATGACGGCCTGCGCGATCTGCTTTTCACACACCGCTATCTTCTCGCGCCCGATGCAACCACTCGGGATTTTTCTGCCACGTCTCTTGCCGCAGCCTTCAGTAGCACGCTCGACAGTCTGGAATCGTCCGCCGAACCCCTCCTTGCGCCCTTCATCCTGCGCGACCCAACGGGTGCCTTTCCCGATACGCTTCGGCAAATTCGACCGAATGTCCATGCGGAGATGCGCGAAGGCGTCTGGTTCGCTCCTGGCCGGAAGGCCGGGCAGGAACGCGCCCTGATGCTGTTTCGCACAAGAGCGTCGGGGATGGATTTTGCCGCGCAGAAAGACGCCCCCGCCGTCATCCGGGCGGCGTTCGCCGCTGCGCATCCCGGACGCACCCGCCTTCTGCTGAGTGGTCCGGCTGTTCTGGCGGTGGAAAGTGCCCGGGCCATGCGCAGCGATATTGACCTGATCTCGTTAGCCTCGCTGGGGATCGTGATCTGCGTTCTGTACTGGCGTTTCCGGTCCCTGTGGGTTCTGGCAGCCATCGGAGGCCCTTTTCTGATCTCGCTGGGCATGGCGATGATCGTGGTGCGACTATGCTTCGGCTTTGTCCACGGCATTGCTTTCGGTTTCGGCATGACGATGCTCGGCGTGTCGCTGGACTACCCGGTTCTGCTGATCGGCCATCGTGATGCCGGTGAGGGGCCGGACGCCACCCTGCGACGCATCGCGCCCAGCTTGCGTCTTGCGGCGCTCATGGCCGCGCTGGGCCTCAGTGGTATGATCTTCTGCGGGCTGCCCGGTCTCGCACAACTGGGCGTTTTTGCTGCAACCGGCTTGCTGACGGCGGCGGTCGTTACACTCCTGCTGATGCCGCGTCTGATCGTCACGGCTGATCTGGCGCCGAATGTCAGTGGCCCTTCAGTCGTGCTCGAACGCGCCGAGCGACTGCGCCATCTGCGCGGTTTGTATCTCGTCCCCGTTCTGGGCGCACTTGCCGTTCTGATCCTTCATCCGCCGCCTCTTGTGACCGATCTGTCAGCCCTGAGCCCGGTTCCTGCGGAAGCAAAGGCGCGGGAGGCCATGCTGCGACATGATCTCGGGACGCCGCAGTCTGCTCGTCTTGTCGCCGTTCAGGGCCAGACGGCAGAGCAGGTGCTTGAACGGGAGGAAGTCCTGTCCCCGGTTCTCGACCGGCTGAGCCGGGCAGGATTTGTGTCCGGCGTGCAGGATGCGGCGGCTCTGTTGCCATCTTCGGCTCTTCAGAAACAGCGCCAGGGCAGTCTTCCAGACGATGCCGCACTGTCTGCCGCGATCGACACCGCCCGTAATGGACTTCCTTTCAGGCCCAGAACATTCGAGCCGTTCCGCAAAGACGTGGCAGTAGCGCGCATCCAGTCCCCGCTCACCCCGGACAATCTACGCAATACCCCGCTGGAGCAGGGCCTTTCGCCACTTCTGTTTGATCGCGAGGATGGCTGGTGGGGACTGGTGCTTCCCACTGAAGTCCGGAACATGGCAGCGCTCCGTGCCGCGCTGGCGCGCTATCCGGGCGTTCTGGTGATCGACCTCAATGCCGAACTGCGAAGTCTTACCGCCTATCATACCCGCCTGACGCTGATCTGGACGCTGGCCGGAAGTGCCGCTGCAATACTCATCCTCTTCCTGGTCCTCCGGGATCTTCGGCGCCTGCTGAAAGTCCTGGGAGCTGTTGGGTCCGTGATGGTAATGCTGCCTGCTATTCTGGCGCTTCGAGGCGAGCCCCTTTCGCTCATCCATTTTGTGTCCATCCAGTTCGTCGCGGGTGTGGCGCTGGATTACGCGCTGTTCTTCGCCCGTCCCCAGCTTGACGGCGCGGAACGGGCCAGAACGATCCGCACCCTCCTGACCTGCAATGTCATGACGGTCCTGAGCTTTGGCTGTCTGGCCTTCTGTCACACGCCGTTACTTCGGGAAATCGGTCTGACTATTTCATGTGGGGCCTTTCTTTCGCTGCTCTCCGCTTTCATGCTGGCTGGACAGAAACCCGACGTTGCGGCACAAGGCGCTGCATGATTCCACTCGTCGTCACTGCCGGAACCGTACGGAGTGCCATCGGGGCCGGTTTGGCTGAAACCCGTGAGTCCCTGCTCGACCGGCGCTCTGGGTTGACCCCTTGCGATTTCGCTGGTGTGAAGACGGGTTATATGGGACGCGTGGCGGGCATCGAGCAGCACAGCCTTCCATCTGAACTGCTTTCCTTTGACTGCCGCAACAACCGTCTGGCCGATATGACCCTGCAGCAGGACGGCTTCATTGACGCCGTGGCGGATGCCAGGGCATTTTATGGCGCATCACGCATTGCAGTCATTACCGGAACATCCACTAGTGGCATCCTGTCTTCTGAGGAAGCCTATGCACGTCGGAATATTGCCAGTGGCACGATGCCAGCCGATTTTCAGGAAGAATATACCCAGGACCTGTTCTCCCTGCCGCGCTATGTAGCCGCTGCGCTCGGACTGACCGGGCCTCTGCTGACGGTGTCCAACGCCTGCGCCTCTTCGTCGCGCGCCTTCATTGACGCATGGCACTGGATTGCCGCTGGCCTGTGCGATGCTGTGGTCGTGGGTGGTGCTGACAGCCTGTGCGGCATGACGCTGCGCGGGTTTGCCTCACTGTCCCTGATCGCATCGGGCCCGACGCGCCCCTGCGATGCCATGCGGGACGGGATTTCGGTGGGCGAAGGTGCGGGCTTCGTCCTGCTGGAACGTGCGTGCGCGAGGTCGATCTCCCCGATGGCCCGCATGATGGGCTTCGGCGTGTCCAGCGATGGCTATCACATGTCTTCTCCCGACCCTGCAGGACGGGGTGCTATGGCCGCCATGACACAGGCCCTGAACCGCGCGTCCCTCACACCCCGGGACATTGGCTACATCAACCTTCATGGGACGGGCACTCTTACGAACGACGCCATGGAAGACGGTGCCGTTTTTAAGGTTTTCGGTGACGGGACGCCCTGTTCGTCGACCAAAGGCTGGACGGGCCATACGCTTGGCGCGTCGGGAATCATCGAAGTGCTTTTTGCTATCCAGACTCTAGAAACCGGCGTCCTTCCGGGCTGCCTCAACGTCCAGACGGTCGATCCGGCATTCCGCTCGCAAATCATCACAGCAAACGAGAATACGGCTCCCCGTGCCATTCTGAGCAACGCATTCGGTTTTGGCGGCACGAATTGCAGCCTCGTGATCGGAGCCGCCTGATGCATCTGTCGCTTCGCGCGGTCGCGGTCCGTGGCCCTGGTCTTCCATGCTGGGACGCTGCAATTCCGGTTCTGCGTGATCCAGCACTCTGGACTGACGGCCCGGTCATCCTGCCGCCGCTGACAGCGCTGCCGCGCAATGAACGCCGCCGGGCGGGACCGATCAGCAGGCTGGCACTGTCAGTCGCGGAGGAAGTCTGCGCACAGGCCGGTATGGATCCGGCAGCCCTGTCCGCCGTTTTCAGTTCGTCCAATGGGGATGGCGGTGTGATCGATTCCATTCTGCACACCTTGACAGCTCCAGACGTAGCCGTCTCGCCGACCCAGTTTCATAATTCCGTCCATAATGCTGCCGCCGGTTACTGGACGATTGGTCATGGTTCCATCAGCCCGGCCACGGCGCTGGGCTGTTTCGACTGGTCGTTCGGGGCCGGATTTCTCAATGCCGCCGCCGAAGCCGTCACGGAAAATCATCCCGTGCTGTTCGTGGCGTACGACATGCCCATTCCCGGCCCGATCGGAACGGTGCGTGTCACTCCCGTATCCTTTGCCTGCGCCTTCATACTCGACCCCGATCTCAACGGTCCGGCCGTCGCACGGCTTACGCTGACATATGACGCCAGTATGGATGATGTGACGGATCTTCCGGCCGATCCCGAGCTCCGGGCTCTGGCGCTGGCCAATCCTGCGGCCCGCAGCCTCGCCTTCCTCATGCTCCTGGCCTTGCGTAAGGCCGGATACGTTCACGCGGGATGCCTGAATGGCACTCTTTGCATGGAGACCTTGCCATGCTGAACCGTAACGCCATTCTCGCCCTGATCCCGCATCAGGGGGCAAGCTGCTTGCTTGATGGGTGCTCATCCTGGACGGAACACGTGCTGGACGCTGTCACGCAACGCCATCTCGATCCAGCCTGTCCCTTGCGCCATGATGGTCGCCTCGGCGCGGTTACTGTTGCTGAATTCGCCATGCAGGCCGTGGCGCTGCACGGTGCGCTGACAGATGGGAAGGGAAGTGCCCCCGGCTATCTCGCTGCCCTGCGCTCAATGGATCTGCGCTGCGACCGTCTGGATGATCCCGGCCTGGGCGCGCTGCGTATTCGCGTGACACAGGACTGCGCTATGGCCGACGGATTCATCTACGGCTTCACGGTCAGCAGCGAGGCCGGTATAACGCTCGCAACAGGCAGCGGAACGGTGATGCTCCAACCCATGACGGAAACCGTTTGAATGCGTGCCCTCATCACGGGCGGCACAAGCCCAATCGGTGCCGCGATCTGCCGACGTCTGGCGCAGGATGGCCTGCACGTCATCATCCATGCCTGCACATCTGTCGGAAAAGCGCATGACCTGGCTGAGGAGATCTGCGAAGCCGGTGGACAGGCCGAAATACTGGTCTGCGATCTGTCCGACATCGTGGCGACGCGCGACGCTCTGATCCCGGTTGTGGCGGGCGGTGTGCCGCAGGTCATTGTCCATAATGCCGGTACGCATGACGATGTGACCATGGCGGGAATGCAGCCTGCTCAATGGACAGACGTGCTTGACGTCTCTCTGGATGGGTTTTTTGCAGTGGTGCAGCCACTGCTCCTGCCGTTGACGCGCAAGCGCCATGGTCGCATCATTGCTCTCTCTTCGGTGACAGCCCGGCTCGGCAATCGGGGGCAGGTCGCATACGCGGCGGCCAAGGCCGGGCTGGAAGGCGCAGTTCGCTCCCTATCCCGCGAGGTGGCCAGTCGAGGCATTACAGTCAATGCCGTTGCGCCAGGTGTCATCAACTCACCCGCAGCAAGTGCCGTCATGGATACTGCGCAGATCAGCGCGCTCGTTCCAGCCAGACGGGCCGGTCAGCCTGAGGAAGTGGCAGCGCTGGTTTCGTTTCTGGCCTCCGATCAGGCGGCTTACATCACAGGCCAGACAATCGGCATCAATGGAGGTATGGCATGACGGCGCACAAGACCGTCTCAATGGACTGCGATGTTCTCGTCATCGGTGGCGGTCCCGCCGGAAGCACGGCCGCCACCCTTCTGGCCCGTCAGGGGTACGACGTGGTGCTCGTGGAGAAGGACGCCCATCCCCGCTTTCATATCGGCGAGTCCCTGTTGCCCTGCAATCTGCCGCTCCTGCGCGATCTGGGTGTTCTCGATCAGGTTCAGGCCATGGGCGTCTACAAGCCCGGTGCGGAATTCGTATCGGAACGGGAGGATCGGCGCGTTCCCTTTCCTTTCCGATATGCGATTGGTGCCAGGGACGACCACGCCTATCAGGTCGTCCGTTCTCAGTTCGATGAACTCCTGTTTCGTAACGCAGCCAGACATGGCGCCCAAACCCATGAACAAACGCGCGTTCTCTCTGTCGATTTCCACGCCGGCCAGCGCGCCACTGTAAAAATAAAGGATGATACGGGAACGGAACGGACTCTGAAGCCGCGTTTTGTTCTTGATGCCTCCGGGCGCGAGGGTTTCCTCAGCCGTACCCTGCGGCGCAGAACAGCAGACCGGAACAATTCGACGGCTGCCATTTTCAGTCATTTCCGGAATGTTCCGCGTCGCGACGGTGATATGGGTGGCTATATCTCGATCCATCTCGTTGATCAGGGCTGGTTCTGGATGATCCCGCTTCCCGATGGCGTGATGAGCGTAGGTTTCGTCGGTGATAAGGCGGCATTCAAGAACCATGTCGGTCCAGTAACGGATCTGTTCTGGGAAAAAGTCAGGGAAAGTCCGGCCGTTGCCGCGCGAATGGCCCATGCCACAGCCCTGGCAGACCTCTCGACAACAGGAAATTATTCTTATCGCGCGGACCGGGCCTGGGGGGATGGATATTATTTGATCGGGGATGCATATGCGTTTCTTGATCCCGTCTTTTCCTCGGGGGTATTGCTGGCCATGCGCAGCGCCTATCGCGGCGCGGAAGTTGCCGCAGCATGGCTCAAATCGCCAGAGCGGGGAGCAAGAACAGCTGCCGCCGCTGAACGTCGGACCCGCGCTGAAATGCGTCGCGTCAGTTGGTTGATCTATAGGATCAATACTCCCGTCCTGCGCAAACTCTTCCTGAACCCACGAAATATTCTCCGGATGCGAGACGCAATAATCTCGCTCTTGGCAGGAGATTTCTCTGGAAAACCGAGCGTTATGTTGCCTTTCATGGCTTTCAAGGCGATTTATGGTTTATTTTCATTACGGAGAAATTCAAAAACTTAATTCTTTTGCTTGTTTTATAATTCGTTTTTTGGGCTATCTCTTACTCTTGTTTTGGCACCAAGAGAAGAATAGGATGCGGGAGCTTTCCCGTTGTAAAAGCGATCCAGTTCCTTCAGAGCGCTCTGGAACTGCCCTTGTCGTTTCAGGTTCCTAATCGCAAAGCGGATATTTTCGGGGAGCTGATGTGGAAGCCGGGCCAGTCGCTCAAGCCGGGCAACGGTCTTCTGCGCCTGATCACAGTCCGGGACGCGGTCCGCACGCCACCGGGCAATGACCTGAGCCCGTCTGTGTTCGGCCTCCCGGCAGCGATCCTTGATCCAGACGCGACGGGTTTTCTCGTCCAGCAGGGTCTGGAGCAACTCGCGTCGGTCTTGCAGATAGTCCTGCCATTTCACTTCCCGCTCTGTGGGAACCGGGATCTGGATCGGGTCAGGTTTCTGGCTGTTCAGTCCCAGATGATAAAGAATGAACTGCACGACATAGCGCAGGATCTCGGTCAGCTGCGCCAAGACCTGACGATACTGTTCCTCTGTTT
>NZ_BJNM01000039.1 GCF_006539685.1 Gluconobacter oxydans | reverse complement strand
TTAAGCAATAAAATAGGCTCAGTAAGTTCTCATGCTGCCGGTGTCCGGTACTGAGTGTTGGATTGAGAGAGAGAGGATTAGCCCCGTCCCTTTCAAGACTTCACAGGTCCAGAATATCACAGCGGAAACAGTCTTTACAAAAAGGACAGTTGGATCATGACTTCTGGTCTACTGACGCCGATCAAGGTTACGAAAAAGCGCCTTCTCAGCTGCGCTGCCGCGCTGGCATTTTCAGCAGCGGTACCTGTCGCTTTTGCGCAGGAAGATACCGGCACAGCAATCACGAGCTCCGATAACGGCGGCCATCCCGGGGACTGGCTGTCCTACGGCCGTTCCTATTCCGAGCAGCGCTACAGCCCGCTCGACCAGATCAATACGGAGAATGTCGGCAAGCTGAAGCTCGCCTGGCACTATGATCTGGACACGAACCGCGGCCAGGAAGGCACTCCCCTGATCGTCAACGGCGTCATGTACGCCACGACCAACTGGAGCAAGATGAAGGCGCTGGATGCAGCGACCGGCAAGCTCCTGTGGTCCTACGATCCGAAGGTTCCGGGCAACATCGCCGACCGTGGCTGCTGTGACACGGTCAGCCGTGGCGCCGCCTACTGGAACGGCAAGGTCTATTTCGGCACGTTCGACGGCCGTCTGATCGCACTCGACGCCAAGACCGGCAAGCTGGTCTGGAGCGTCTACACGATCCCCAAGGAGGCCCAGCTCGGCCACCAGCGGTCCTACACGGTTGACGGTGCCCCCCGTATCGCCAAGGGCAAGGTCCTGATCGGCAACGGTGGTGCAGAATTCGGTGCCCGCGGCTTCGTCTCTGCCTTCGACGCGGAAACCGGCAAGCTCGACTGGCGCTTCTTCACCGTTCCGAACCCCGAGAACAAGCCGGACGGCGCAGCTTCCGACGACATCCTGATGTCCAAGGCCTACCCGACCTGGGGCAAGAACGGCGCCTGGAAGCAGCAGGGCGGCGGCGGTACCGTCTGGGATTCGCTCGTCTATGACCCGGTGACGGACCTCGTCTACCTGGGCGTCGGCAACGGCTCGCCGTGGAACTACAAGTTCCGCTCCGAAGGCAAGGGCGACAACCTCTTCCTGGGCAGCATCGTCGCGATCAATCCTGACACCGGCAAGTATGTCTGGCACTTCCAGGAAACGCCGATGGACGAGTGGGATTACACCTCCGTCCAGCAGATCATGACGCTCGACATGCCGGTCAACGGCGAGATGCGCCACGTCATCGTGCATGCTCCGAAGAACGGCTTCTTCTACATCATCGATGCAAAGACCGGTAAGTTCATCACCGGCAAGCCCTACACCTACGAGAACTGGGCCAACGGCCTGGATCCGGTTACGGGTCGTCCGAACTACGTGCCTGACGCCCTGTGGACCCTGACGGGCAAGCCCTGGCTCGGCATCCCGGGTGAGCTTGGTGGCCATAACTTCGCCGCCATGGCCTACAGCCCGAAGACGAAGCTGGTCTACATCCCGGCACAGCAGATCCCGCTCCTGTACGATGGCCAGAAAGGCGGCTTCAAGGCGTACCATGACGCCTGGAACCTCGGCCTCGACATGAACAAGATCGGTCTCTTCGACGACAATGATCCGGAGCATGTGGCCGCCAAGAAGGACTTCCTGAAGGTCCTGAAGGGCTGGACGGTTGCCTGGGATCCGGAAAAGATGGCTCCGGCCTTCACGATCAACCACAAGGGTCCGTGGAACGGTGGTCTTCTGGCCACGGCCGGTAACGTGATCTTCCAGGGTCTGGCAAACGGCGAATTCCACGCCTACGACGCCACGAACGGCAACGATCTCTATTCCTTCCCCGCACAGAGCGCGATCATCGCTCCGCCGGTGACCTATACGGCCAACGGCAAGCAGTATGTCGCGGTTGAAGTGGGCTGGGGTGGCATCTATCCGTTCCTGTACGGCGGCGTTGCCCGCACCTCGGGCTGGACGGTCAACCACTCCCGCGTGATCGCCTTCTCGCTTGACGGCAAGGACAGCCTGCCGCCGAAGAACGAGCTGGGCTTCACCCCCGTCAAGCCGGTTCCGACCTATGACGAGGCCCGCCAGAAGGACGGATACTTCATGTATCAGACGTTCTGCTCGGCCTGCCATGGCGACAACGCGATCTCCGGTGGCGTTCTGCCTGACCTTCGCTGGTCCGGTGCTCCGCGCGGAAGGGAAAGCTTCTACAAGCTCGTTGGTCGCGGTGCTCTGACGGCTTACGGCATGGACCGCTTCGACACGTCCATGACGCCTGAGCAGATCGAGGATATCCGCAACTTCATCGTGAAGCGCGCAAACCAATCCTACGACGACGAAGTCAAGGCACGTGAAAACTCAACTGGCGTTCCGAACGATCAGTTCCTCAATGTCCCGCAGTCCACGGCCGATGTTCCGACCGCGGATCACCCCTGAGGCAGCGGTTTGCATAAGGAGCACGTGACATGCTGAACGCATTAACTCGGGACAGGCTGGTATCTGAGATGAAACAGGGATGGAAACTCGCGGCCGCTATCGGCCTCATGGCGGTGTCTTTCGGCGCCGCCCATGCCCAGGACGCCGATGAAGCTCTGATCAAGCGTGGCGAATATGTCGCCCGCCTGTCGGACTGCATCGCCTGCCATACGGCCCTTCACGGACAGCCCTATGCGGGCGGTCTGGAGATCAAGAGCCCGATCGGCACGATCTATTCGACCAACATCACGCCGGACCCCGAACACGGTATCGGCAACTACACCCTGGAGGACTTCACGAAGGCTCTCCGCAAGGGCATCCGCAAGGATGGTGCAACGGTCTATCCGGCCATGCCCTATCCTGAATTCGCACGTCTGTCCGATGACGACATCCGTGCGATGTATGCCTTCTTCATGCACGGCGTGAAGCCGGTCGCCCTGCAGAACAAGGCGCCCGACATCAGCTGGCCGCTCTCCATGCGCTGGCCGCTGGGCATGTGGCGCGCCATGTTCGTCCCGAGCATGACGCCGGGCGTGGACAAGAGCATCAGTGATCCGGAAGTTGCCCGCGGCGAATACCTCGTCAACGGCCCGGGCCATTGCGGCGAATGCCACACGCCCCGCGGTTTCGGAATGCAGGTCAAGGCCTACGGCACGGCTGGCGGCAACGCCTATCTGGCCGGTGGTGCACCGATCGACAACTGGATCGCACCGAGCCTGCGCAGCAACAGCGACACGGGTCTGGGTCGCTGGTCTGAAGATGACATCGTCACCTTCCTCAAGAGCGGCCGTATCGACCACTCCGCCGTCTTCGGTGGCATGGCCGACGTGGTGGCCTACAGCACGCAGCACTGGTCCGACGACGATCTGCGCGCCACAGCCAAGTACCTCAAGAGCATGCCGGCCGTGCCGGAAGGCAAGAACCTCGGTCAGGATGACGGTCAGACGACCGCTCTGCTGAACAAGGGTGGCCAGGGCAACGCAGGTGCGGAAGTCTATCTGCACAACTGCGCCATCTGCCACATGAACGATGGTACGGGCGTCAACCGCATGTTCCCGCCGCTGGCAGGCAACCCGGTCGTCATTACCGACGATCCGACGTCGCTCGCCAATGTCGTAGCCTTCGGTGGCATCCTGCCCCCGACCAACAGCGCACCGTCCGCTGTTGCCATGCCCGGGTTCAAGAATCACCTCTCCGACCAGGAGATGGCCGATGTCGTGAACTTTATGCGCAAGGGCTGGGGCAACAACGCACCGGGAACCGTGTCCGCTTCCGATATCCAGAAGCTGCGCACGACGGGTGCACCGGTCTCCACCGCGGGCTGGAACGTCTCCAGCAAGGGCTGGATGGCTTACATGCCGCAGCCTTACGGCGAAGACTGGACCTTCTCCCCGCAGACCCACACCGGCGTGGACGACGCACAATAAGCGTCCCCACCCCTGTCAGTCTGAGAGAAAGGGCGGATCGGAAACGATCCGCCTTTTTTCATGCCTGCGCTTTTCATGTCTGTCCGCAGGGCATTTCACCGCAAGGCCACCTGCACTACATAGAAACCCATGACGCGCTCATCCCTTCCGGACGCCCCTGACAACACACCACAGGTCATTTTCGCACTGGCCACGGGTCCGTCCCGCGCTGCCATCGCGATCATGCGTGCCAGCGGCCCAGGCAGCGATGCAATCCTGAAGGCACTCTGCAACGGACGCCTGCCCGCCCCCCGGCGCGTCAGCCTGCGCACCCTGCGTCATAACGGAGAGGTGCTCGATCACGCCGTCGCCCTCTGGCTCCCCGGCCCTAACTCCTATACCGGCGAAGACGGCTTCGAACTGCACCTCCACGCAGGCCCCGCTATCATCGCCCGCATCGCCGACGCCCTGACAGATCTGGGCGCCCGCCCTGCCGAACCGGGCGAATTCACCCGCCGCGCCGTCCAGAAAGGACGACTGGATCTGCTTCAGGCCGAAGCCATTGCCGACCTCGTGGACGCCGAAACCGAAAGCCAGCGCAAACAGGCGCTGCGTCAGGCCGACGGCGCCCTAAGCCGTCTGTATGACGACTGGGCCCAACGCCTGCGCCTCGTCCTCGCGCATCAGGAAGCCCTGATCGACTTCCCGGACGAAGAGCTGCCACAGGATGTGGAAGACGGCCTGATCGAAGAACTCTCGAAGCTCCAGACCGAGATGTCCGCCCATCTTCAGGACAATCGCGGTGAACTCATGCGTCAGGGCCTGACGGTCGTAATCGCAGGCTCACCAAACGTCGGAAAATCCAGTCTTCTCAATGCGTTATCTGGAACAGACGCCGCCATTGTCACCCATCGCGCAGGCACCACACGCGATGCCATCGCGCTCGACTGGGTTCTGGATGGCGTGCGCCTGCGCCTCATCGACACGGCCGGCCTGCGCGAAACCGAAGACGAGATCGAAGCCGAAGGCATCCGCCGCGCACTGTTTCACGTGAAACAGGCAGACGTCGTGCTGCATCTGATCGGCCCGGATGAGAGCCTCGACACCCTGTCCGGACAGGAAATTCCCATCCGGACGAAAATCGACATCGCACCAGCCCCGCCCGGCATGTTAGGGATCAGCACGCAGTCCGGCGAAGGCCTTGCTGCCTTGCGTCAGATCCTGTCCGAACGGGTGGCAGAACTCATGGCCGGTTCCGCCGCGCCTCCACTGACCCGCGCCAGACACCGCGCCGGAATCCAGGAGGCCGTAACCCATCTGGACCACGCACGGACCGCGACATGGCCGGAGCTTCGGGGCGAGGAACTTCGCCTGTCCATGCTGGCTCTGGGGCGTCTGACGGGACGTGTTGATGTTGAATCCCTGCTCGATGCAATTTTCGGGCAGTTCTGTATCGGGAAGTAGGTTTTGAGCGATTTCGATGTCATCGTGATCGGCGGCGGTCATGCCGGATGTGAAGCCGCAGCGGCATCGGCCCGCTTCGGCGCGCGCACCCTGCTGCTCACCCATCGGCTTGAAACGATCGGCGCCATGTCCTGCAACCCGGCCATCGGCGGGATCGGCAAGGGCCATCTCGTGCGCGAAATCGACGCGCTTGATGGCCTGATGGGCAAGGCCGCAGACCGCGCAGGCATCCATTTCAAACTACTCAACCGCTCCAAGGGCCCCGCCGTCCACGGTCCACGCGCGCAGGCCGACCGCTCGCTCTATCGCGCCGCCATTCAGGATCTTCTGGCTGCCACGCCAAACCTGACAATCCTCGAAGGCGCCGCCGGAGACCTGATCGAAGAGAACGGCCGCATCACCGGCGTCATCTGCGAAGACGGCCGCGAGTTCCGCTGCGGCGCCGTCGTACTGACTACCGGAACCTTCCTGCGCGGCGTCATCCATGTCGGCCACACCCAGACGGAAGCCGGACGCATCGGCGAAGCTCCGGCAAAGCGTCTAGGCGAACGGCTCTATGCGCTCGGCCTCCAGATGGGCCGCCTCAAGACCGGCACCCCACCACGTCTGGCCAGAGATAGCATCGACTGGGACAACCTCCCGGCCGATCCCGGCGATGCCGAGCCCGAGGCTTTCAGCCCCATGACGACGGCCATCATCAACCCGCAGGTCGTCTGCCGCATCAGCCACACGACCGCCGAGACCCACAGGATCATCAACGAGAACCTGCACCGCTCGGCCATGTATGGGGGCGCCATCGCCGGACGCGGCCCACGCTACTGCCCGTCCATCGAGGACAAGGTCGTCCGCTTCGCCGAGCGCACATCGCATCAGGTCTTTCTGGAGCCCGAAGCCCTGCCCGGCAATCCGGGCGGCGATCTGGTCTACCCGAACGGCATCAGCACCAGCCTGCCCGCCGATGTGCAGGCCGCCATGATCGCCACCATGCCCGGTCTGGAAAACGCCCGCATCGTCACGGCAGGTTACGCCGTCGAATATGATTACGTGGACCCGCGTGAACTTCTGCCCTCCCTGCAACTGCGCCGCCTGCCGGGCCTGTATCTCGCTGGGCAAATCAACGGCACGACCGGCTACGAAGAAGCCGGCGCACAGGGTCTGCTTGCGGGCCTGAACGCCGCCCGCGCCACGGCAGGCAATGAACCGCTCACGCTGGACCGCAGCGACGCCTATCTCGGCGTCATGATCGACGATCTGACCCTGCACGGCATCAGCGAACCCTATCGCATGTTCACCTCGCGCGCCGAGTATCGCCTCACTCTGCGCGCCGACAACGCCGATCTGCGCCTGACGCCAAAAGGCATCGCCGCAGGCTGCGTCCTGCCCGAACGCGAAGCCGCTTTCACCGCCCAGAAGGCGGAACTCGACGCCGCCATGGCCCGTGCAGCCGAGACGACCTTCCTGCCGCAAACCCTGCGCGACGTCGGTTTTGAAGTCTCGCTGGATGGTCGCAGGCGCACGGTTCTCGATGTCCTCGCGAGTAACGGCGACCATACGAAGCTGGACACGCTGGCCCCCTGGTTCGCCGAACTTCCCCTGCGCGTGCGTCGCCATGTCGAGACCGAAGCCCGTTATGACGGCTATCTTCACCGGCAGGATCGTGAAATTCGACAGCTCGCATCCGAAAGTGCCATCGCCCTTCCGGCCGATCTGGATTACACTGCCATCGGCGGCCTGAGCAGCGAAATGCGCGAGCGCTTTTCCCAGGCCCGCCCGACCAGTTTCGCCGCAGCACAGCGCGTGCGCGGGGTCACACCTGCCGCGTTGGTCGCCCTGCTGGCCCATGTAAGGACCCTGTCATGACCACCGTTTCACGTGAAACACACGAGAGGCTGGAGCGCTTTGCCGACCTGCTCGTGCAGTGGAACGCGAAGATCAATCTCGTCAGCCCGCGTGACATCGCCCAACTCTGGCCACGCCATATCGAGGACAGCCTCCAGCTCGCGGAACTGATCCCCGAAGGTAAGACCATCACCGATCTGGGTTCGGGCGGCGGTTTTCCGGGCATCATTCTGGCCATCGCCACCGGAAACCCCGTCACCCTGATCGAATCGGACCAGCGCAAATGCGCCTTCCTGCGGGAAGCCGGACGCATCTGCGAAGCCAGGGTCACAGTCATCGCCAAGCGTATCGAAGCCGCCAGCCCCCCTCCGGCCGACATCATCACGGCCCGGGCGCTGGCTCCCCTTAACAGGCTCCTCGAATGGGCGCGGCCATTACTGAAAGAAGACGGGTTCTGCCTCTTCCTGAAGGGACAGAAGGCACAGGCCGAGTTGACCGAGGCAAGCGCCGACTGGCACATGAGCCACAGCATTATTCCCAGCCGTACCGACCCCGGCGGAGCCATCATCAAGGTCAGTGATTTCAAGCGTGTCGTCTAAAACCGAATCTCCCACCACCCGGATCATTGCCGTCACCAACCAGAAGGGAGGCGTCGGCAAGACCACCACCACCATCAATCTGGCAGCCGGTCTCGCCCGTCAGGGACAGCGCGTCCTGCTCGTGGATCTGGACCCGCAGGGCAATGCCTCCACCGGTCTGGGCATCGACTACGACCAGCGCAACACCGGCACCTATGCCGCGCTGATGGTGGAAGCAGAGCCCCACGCCCTGCCCCAGCCGACCGGGTTCGACAATCTGGCGATCATCACCGCCAATAACGAACTGGCGGGTGCCGAGCTGGAAATGATCGGCGATGAGCGTCGCGAATACCGCCTGCGTGACGCCCTGCGCGCGCTCGAAGGCGATTACGACACCATCCTGATCGACTGCCCGCCAAGCCTGGGCCTGCTGACGCTGAACGCGCTCGTCGCCTCTGACAGCGTGATCGTGCCGCTGCAATGCGAGTTCTTTGCGCTCGAAGGCATCAGCCAGCTCGTCCGCACCATCGACCGCGTGCGCCGCGCCTTCAATGCCGACCTGCATCTCGAAGGCATCGTCCTGACGATGTACGACCGCCGCAACAACCTGTCCGAACTCGTGGCACAGGACGCGCGCGGCTTCTTTGGCGATCAGGTGTTCGAGACGCTCATTCCGCGCAACATCCGTATTTCCGAAGCCCAGAGCCACGGTAGCCCCGTACTCGACTATGACGCCCGCTCCACGGGTGCCATCGCGTATCTGGCGTTGGCGGACGAACTGATCAAACGCAACAAGAACAAGGCAAAGGCGTAACCGGCGATGGCCAAAAAGGACAGTTCTCCGCGTCTTGGTCGCGGCCTCGCGGCTCTTCTGGGCGATCAGGCCCCGCAACTCGCCCGCGCCACGCGTGCGAATGCCCAGCCGCAGCAGCTTTCCTCCCTGCCGGTGGATGTTCTGGCCCCGAGCCCCTTCCAGCCGCGACAGGACATGAACCCCGAGCGCCTGTCCGAACTGGCCGATTCCATCCGCTCACGCGGCGTCCTGCAACCCCTGCTCGTCCGTCCTGATCCGGAAAAGCCGGGCCATTACCAGATCATCGCCGGAGAACGCCGCTGGCGCGCCTCACAACTCGCAGGCCTGCACAGCGTCCCCGTCCATATCCGCGAACTGGACGATACGGACGCCATGGCCGCCGCCCTGGTCGAGAACCTCCAGCGCGCGGACCTCAACCCGATCGAAGAGGCCGAGGGCCTGCAGCGCCTGGTCACGGACTATACCCTGACGCAGGAAGAACTGGCCGGTGCCGTGGGCAAGTCCCGCCCCCACATCACCAACACCATGCGCCTGCTGAACCTGCCGCCGGAAGTCCGCGCCTACGTCCGCAACGGCGAACTCACGGCCGGTCACGCCCGCGCCCTGCTGACCCACCCCGATCCGGTCGCCGCAGCCAAGATCGTCATCGCCCGTGGCCTCAACGTGCGCCAAACCGAAGCTCTAGCTGGCGGCAAAAATACCCAGACACCGGCCAAAAAGGCACGGGACGCAGAAATCCTGCAGATCGAAAACGACCTCTCCTCCCGCCTCGGACTGAAAGTCCATATTTCCTATAACGGAAAAAAAGGCGGCTCCCTGAAGATCGACTACACGTCCCTGGAGCAGTTCGAGAGCGTCATGCGCCTGCTCAACCGCAGGTAAACCATTGAAATAAAAGGTTTTTCATTTTTTCAGCACTAAACTGCACGAAAAGATGAAAAACCCCTTGCAGCCCGGGGCAAAATCCCGCTATAAGCCGCTCCACCGGTAGACGGGCCATGGGCACATAGCTCAGTTGGTAGAGCAGCTGACTCTTAATCAGCGGGTCCAAGGTTCGAGCCCTTGTGTGCCCACCATGCCCGTCTCCGGTTATTCCCTTGAAAATCTGCGATTTTTAGACTGTCCTAGCAGCCTACAAGGCTCTTGCTGGATTGTGGCTTTGCGGACTCTGCGGATCTCCCGGACTCAATCCGGACTCATCTGAAAAACATTGGCCTTTTTGCTGCCAGCATGGGCCACCCCGGAACGTCACGCTCTCGACAGCAACAACAACAACACAAACCCATTTTTCGGTTTACGCAGAAAGTGCCTCTTACCGGGGTGCGAATTACCCCCGGATGGCAAACCCTCTAGGAGGGACCCAAGCATTTTGAGAGATATGCGTTTTGTGCATATGTCAGAGGGCTTTGGCTCTGTCTTTCTCTCCCTTGGTCTGAAAACGGTGTTATAGGTGTTAAGGTGTTTATTCGCCTTGTAAGGTATTGTTTTATATAAGTTTTCCAATAACACCTTTGGGGATTGCCACGTAACACCTTCTCAAAGGTGTTATTGATCGCTCGCCTCATTTCCCGGAAAACTGCGGTTTTCTTCTATCGGGCGCTTCTGGGTTCCACTCCGCTCTGCCAGCCTGAGATGGACAAGCCATGCGTATTGCGCATAACAAGACAAAAATCGCGGGAAGGAAACTTCCTGCGCTGACCGCGCAGACCACACATCCGGGCCGCGCCGGACCAGTCCGATCTCAGGACCCAGCAGACAGAATGCGATAGACACTGGCCCTGCCAATGCCCAGGCGCTTTGCGATCTCAGCCGGTCCGATTCCCTCGTCTTTCAACTGACGCACCCGCTCAGGATCAATGGAGGACTTCCGGCCGGTATAGATCCCGCGTTCCTTCGCAGCCTTGATTCCTTCCAGCTGACGCTCACGCCGCAGGTTCGTCTCGAACTCGGCAAACACCCCAAGCATGTCCAGGAACGCCTTGCCCGCCGCCGTAGTGGTATCCACTGGCTGCTCCGTACAACGCAAAGCTGCGCCCTTATCCTTGAGAGTGTGCATGATGGTCTGGAGATCCGCGATAGAACGCGCCAGGCGATCAATCCGCGTCACCACAAGAACGTCACCGGCCTGAAGGAACGCGAGCAGGGTTTGCAGCTCTTTACGCCCGGCGGTGGAAGTTCCCGATACCTTCTCTGATCGAATGACCTGACACCCGGTCGCCTGAAGAGCCTGCTGCTGAATTGTCAGATCCTGATCCGTCGTGCTGACGCGGGCGTAACCGTAAATGGTCATGAGGCGGCTCCAAGTGTCTCGTTTGGGTCTAGACCTTTCTCATAGAATGTCTCATATGGAAAAATCAACCCAAATGAGACAGAGGAAACCGCCAATCCTGTGTCTCATGAAAATGTCTCGTATCGGTATACTCAAAAGAGACACCTACAATCCATGCACTGAGAGCATGGCAAAAGGAGACCGCCTCAGCGGTCCCCCTCCTCCGTTCCGAGGATAGACGCCTTCACCTCATAAGCCCTGACGTTGCGATGACCAGGTGGAGAAATGACAGCAGAGTTCTTTACCTTCCCCGGCAGCAGATATCCCGTCTCAATCAGCGTCTGCACAGCATTGCGCCGGTTCAGCCCCGCCAGAGCTTCGGACATCCCTTCAGCGGTCAGGAAGTAGCGCCATTCATACCGTCCGCCGTCTCCCTTCATCCAGCGCTTCCAGCCTGCCCGGTTCTGAGTGCGGAACCGTTCGCCCGGCGGCTGGCTCTCTTCTGATTGCGCGGCATCCCCCTGGGCAGGATCAACCCAGCGTTCAAACCGGGCCTCACCATTCTTGGCAATGAAGTCACGCAGCTGAGCCACCGCCTGCTCGTCCTCACGTCGCCCGACCGTGCCACGCTCTGCAAGCCACGCCTCGAAGCAGATCCCAGCCATCACGGTGGGCGTATCGTGCTCCCAGCCGGTCAGCCCGTATTGCGTTGCCAGCTCACCGGCCGCCGCCACCATCGCAAACCGGGCAGCAACACTCCGCACCTGTCCCGAAGCCTCAGGATAGGGATGCAACCATTCTCGCATGATCTCGCCCATTCGGACCCGAAGCCGATCCTGGACAACCTCATTCCCTGACTGCGCCAGATCCTGTGTGAGCCGATGAAGAAAGGCACGCAGCGGCGCACCAAAATATTGCCCTGTAACCACCCGCAGATGACGGGCAAAGGCGTCCGGCGTGTCATGGTCATGGACATGCTCAAACAGTCCCTGTCCATGTCCGGCATCAGCAGGCAGATCCGCAAACCGCACTTCCTGCCCGGCCTTTGTCGCCTTTCCGGCCTCCCGGTTCAGATCGGCCAGTCCGAGCTCACCGGTAGACAGAAAGAGAATGCGAAACCGCGCCACGGTCCGCGCTCCACCCGTGCGAGAAGCACGCGCCTTGCCCTGCCCGTTCGAAAGCAGATAGGCGACCTCACCAGCTTCACGCGGATCCAGCTGCCCAATTTCATCCAAAGGCAGCAGCACATCACAGCTCGCCAGCGCCGTACTTTCGATCCCGTTTCCAGTAGAGCGCCAAGAGCGAATATAGCCTCCTGCCCCATTCTGAGGCGTGCCACCACAGACCGACGCCGCCACCCTTAAAGCCGTGCTCTTGCCCAACCGACTGGAGCCCTTGAACGAGATACCGCCGCCTTCTTCACCCAGCAGCCCCAGAAGCGGCGCGGCAAACGCACAGGACGCGGCAAAGACCAGCCGGCTGTTTTTCATGCACAGCGCACCAATCTGGATCTTCCAGTCCTCAACCGTGCCAGCAACTCCGAACAGCGATGCTTCACGATCCAACGTCTGCAACACCACACGCTCAGAGGTCTCTCCCAGCGTTTCATCTGGCAGGACAAACACATCCCCGCCGCCAAACCGATGCCAGCCGATCCGCGTGACACTTCTGGCCCGCTGAGAACTCTGCAAGCTCGCCAGCCATTCCAGGAAAGCCGCCTTGGCTTTAGCACCTGCGCCCAGCGTGAGGCCACCATCTGCCAACCGTGTCCGGATCTCATTGCCATCACCAGCGAACAGGGCACGCGCAAAGGCTTCCTCATGACGATGACCGTCACGATCCCGCCAGGCAAGAAGCAGCCCCCAGTTCTGCCCGGCTTCATCACGTGATTCCCCCAGCACCTCGACGGACCCACAGAGGAAAAAGGGCGCGCCATCACCATTTCGACGCCAGATCCCATCATCTCGATAAATGAACCGCCGGTCTTCACTGACCTCCTGCGCTTTCGCGCTGCCCTGATTGGCTTCTGGAAATTGGACCACCTTGGCGTTCTCAATTCCCTTGCGAATATCAGACCGGCCGCTCTGGCTTCCCGTCTGTGTCTTTTCCCCGGAGGACATCGTTCCAGTCTCCATGTACGATTTCAGGCATGGCGAGCCGAACTGTGCGGCCCTGCGATGCGAATTTCTTGAGAGCGGCTTCCAGAGCGCGACGGGCTTTTTCATTCCCGCTGTCATTGTCAGCCGCGATGATGATGTCTTTGAGAGTGTCCGGCAGAGCGACGGCCGCCATGTTGCTGAGCGACACCGCCGATAACACCTGGAACTCAGGGCAGGCCACAGCCACGGATAGCGCCGTCTCGATGCCTTCCGCGATGACCGTCATGTCACCTTCCGGAGCTACACCCAGCGCCTTGCCCGATGCCCCACGCCACAGGCGCACGCATCCGCCCGCGAATGATCCCAGCACTTTCTTGGCGTTCTGAAGGTCGGCCTTTACCCAGCCGCCGCCTGGCATTTCACTCAGCCAGGTCCGATGAACAGCCACCAGCTTTCCGGATGACCCGCAGATGGCAGCGATCATGGCGGGAAGCGGTCTCTGTACCTCGGCACACCAGAGAGACGGATTAAACCGCAGCGCACCAGGAGCGCGGCCCAGTTCACGCAGAACAATGCCCCGCCCGGCGAGATACGCCTCAACCGGTGTTCCGGCGATACCGGCCGGAGTGTCATGCCAGAGCTTCCGCGCAGATGCCCGCTTGCGCTGGGCTTCCTGATCCAGATCCTCACGCCCGCGATCCGTCGCAACCTGCCTGCGCTCAGGAGCTCGGAAAGCAGACGTGGACCCATCACCCAGCCCCAACCAGCTGACAGCCCACTTCATCGCTTCCCGCCGATCTCCCGCGAACAGGACGGCCGCCACTAGATCCAGTGCGTCCCCGCGCTCACCTGAGCTGAAATCAGCCCAGATACCTGCCCGAGAACCATTCAGATGGACGGCAAGGCTTTGCCCCTTCTCGCCAGCCAGAGACCCGCACCGCCATTCCGCACCATCCTTCCGGCCGTTTGGCAGCAGCTCCCGCGCTAGAACACCGATGCGCTCCGCCAGCATCCGTGAGAGCGTGCCCGCGTCATGCTGCCTCATGCGAGTGCAGGCTCCAGACGGGGCCCCACGCCATGAGAACAGGGCAGCGCCCTTGCAGCGCATCCGAGAGGGCAGCGCAAGCGTCACGAAGATCCGGCACGTCATTGACGACACCAGCTTCACGCTCACGCAACACATCCAGACGGGCTTTGGCCTGCCGTATAAGATCAGACGCTGCCCTGATCGCCGGATCTGCATAGGCAAAGCGCCGCCGTTCCAACTCCGCTAGGTGTTTGGTCCCGGGGTTTGATGGG
>NZ_BJNM01000038.1 GCF_006539685.1 Gluconobacter oxydans | reverse complement strand
GACATTCAGGAAGTATCCAAAATAAAAATTAAGTGATAATTGGAAAATTGATCTCTTTTTCTCGTGTTATGCTGTGGAGAGTATTTTTTGAAAACAACAAGTGCAATAAGGGCTGAATATAATCACCGGTAAACTTTATGACATACTGTTTTAATTAGTTAGTTTGTTGCGTGACTTGCTTTGTAAAAATTTTATCCCTGATGTGCGCCGACTGGTAAAAACGCTTTTCTCCTGGGGTAATCTTTCTGAAAAGTTCAGGCATTGAGCAGGAAAAAATGACAGGAAATGACGCCTGGACAGGGCCATTCCCTGAATACTTGTCGCGACTGGCGACAGTGGTTTCATGACTATTTGCCGCTGAAATAAAAAACGGAGGCAGAGGGGGAAGATTTTCTGGACTGTCGGGCTTATGGGGCAGGTGATTCTGTTTTGCGCAGCTCTGGCAGGCGGGGCGGGAGTGTTCCCGGAACACGGAAATATGTGCGGTCACGACGCCGTGGTCCGTGCCGCGGAATGCCTTGTGGTGCTCTCGAAACGGTGAGAAACTGGGGCAGCATCACTTTCAGAGTTGGACAGTCAGGTTTCCATGCAGTTTCGTCTTCTTTGTGCGTCCCTGATCGGGGCCGGCTCTCTTGTCTTTTCTTCCAGCGCCTTTGCGTGGGGGCCTTACGGTCATGCGATCGTGGCGGATATCGCGCAGGAGCGTCTGACGCCGCAGGCCCAGAAGGCCGCCACGGCCCTGCTGGCCCTTGAAAACCATCAGACCCTCGATCAGGTCGCCTCCTGGCCCGACACGATCGGTCATGTTCCCAAGAAGAAGGGCGGCGCGCCGGAAACCCTGAAATGGCATTACGTCGATATCGACGTGTCCCATCCCGCTTACGATCAGGCGCGCGACTGCCCCGATCATGTCTGCGTCGTTGAGAAGCTGCCGGAGGAGATCAAAATCCTCGCCGACACGCATGCTTCGGCCCAGGACCGGCTGACTGCCCTGAAATGGGTGGTGCATCTGGTGGGAGACATCCATCAGCCGCTGCATGCTGCCGAACGTAACAAGGATATGGGCGGGAACGCCATCCGCCTGACCTATTTCGGCGACAACGCCAACGGCCACATGAACCTGCATTCCCTGTGGGACGAAGGCGTGATCGACCATGAAGCGGATCTGCATGTCGGCCCGTTCTACAGCATCGACGCCTCCCGCGCGAAGAAGGAAGCCGACCGTCTGGGCGCCCTGATTACGCCGGATGAGACAAAGTACTGGGTGCAGGATCTGGACGGCGATGATGTTTACAACGCGACCGTTGACTGGGCCGATGAGAGCCATTCGCTGGCTCGTAGCGTGGCCTATGGTGCACTTCCGGCCAATAAGGGCGCCGATATCGGCAAGGACTACACCGCGCTGACCTGGCCGATCATGGAGCTGCGCCTCGAACAGGCGGGCGTGCGTCTGGCAGCCGTTCTCAACACCGCCCTGAACGGCGGCTGAGAACGGTTTCTGTGTGGATGGTCGTCAGGATTTCTGCGTCCATCCTCCACCCAGTGCCCGGTACAGATGGGCCACGGAAACAGATACGCCAGCACTAGATTCAGCCAGTGCGCTCCGGCTCGCCAGAAGGGCATTCTGCGTCGTCAGGACGTTGAGGAAGTCTCCGGCACCCTGACTGTACTGAAGCTGAGCGATATGCACGGCGGTCTCGTCTTCCGAAACCGTTTCTTCCAGCCGCTTCCGGCGCTCCTGCGCGGCACTCAGATCCGCCATGGAATCATCGACCTCTTCCCAGGCTTTCAGAAGCGTACGCTGTAACGCAATCGCCGCTTCTTTCTGCTGCGCCCGGCGCAGATGAAGCTGCCCGGTTAGACGCCCACCTTCGAACAGCGGCAGCGTCATGGTCGGGCCAAACCCGTATTGCCGGGATGCCCATGAACCCAGTCCGCTGAACTGCAACGCCTGAATATCGAGGCTGCCCGAGAGCGTCACGCGCGGGAAAAAGTCTGCAACTGCCACACCGATGCTGGCTGTTGCGGCATGGAGATGATCTTCGGCAGCCCGTACATCCGGACGGCGTTCGGCCAGTTCGGAGGGCAAACCAACCGGAATAATATCGGGAACGGGCGGGATCGTCTGTCTCGATCCAAGCCTCTCTTTCAGCGCGCCAGGTTCCCGCGCCGTGAGGAAGCTCAGTGCATTTACGAGATGCACTTCCTGACTTTTCAGGACCGGGAGACGCGCCTCGAAGCCATGCATCTGCCCGCGGGAATAGGCGACATCGAGCTTCGTTGCCGTACCCTGTGCAAAGCGCAGTTCCGTCAGCTTTACGCTGTGCCGGGCGATATCGATGCTCTGCTGGGTGATGCCGATCTGCGTCTGGATGTTGCGCAGGTTCAGGTAGTCCTGCGCTGTCTCGGCCATGAGCGAGACCAGCACATCGCGGCGCAGTTCGTCTGTCTCATGCATGGCTGCTGTTGCAGCCTCGATCTGCCGGCGGACATGCCCCCAGAAATCGACTTCCCAGGATGCGCTCAACCCGTATTGCGGCAGGTTGAACGATGGGTTGCCCTTCGCCCCATCCGCCGCTGCCGGGCCGAACCCCTGTTCACCACTGGCAATTTCGCCCGGACCGGCCTGCTGCGTTGTTCCCAGAAGGCCAAGAATACCATTCGTGCTGGCGCGCTCTCGGGCATAGGACGCGGCACCTTCCATATGCGGCATCTGGGCCGCACTGGCGATCCGCCGCTCCGCCTGACTTTCGGTGAAATGCAGGGCGGCCTCGCGCAGGTCGAGGTTGTTACGCGCCACGTCCTCTTCCAGCGCCGTCAGCGTCGGATCATGATAGATCCGCCACCACTGCGCATCGATCGCGGAGGTTT
Source organism: Gluconobacter oxydans (assembly GCF_006539685.1). Taxonomy (GTDB): domain Bacteria; phylum Pseudomonadota; class Alphaproteobacteria; order Acetobacterales; family Acetobacteraceae; genus Gluconobacter; species Gluconobacter oxydans. The sequence continues at coordinate 11,447 of NZ_BJNM01000038.1, read as the reverse complement.
CCTGCGGATGACTGGCCTCGGGCGCAAGGCTCTGGTGCCAGTGCGCGGGCGCATGGGGATCGGGACGGTGATAGTCCGGACCTACCGTGCAGGCGGAAAGTGCGGTCAGCGCCAGAAGAAGGCAGCGGGAATGCGGGAACATGGACGCTCTCATTTCCAGAGATACCGCGCGTCATGGGAGTGGATGCCCTCAGGCGTGGAGGACGTGTCGATCCGCGCTTCGACCGACATGCCGACGCGGACCTTCTCTGCCAGAGGCTGGCCGGGATCGAAGGTCAGCTTGACCGGCACGCGCTGCACGACTTTGGTGAAGTTACCCGTTGCATTGTCCGGCTGAATGGCGGCGAAGGCCACACCCGTCGCCGGGGCCAGACTGTCCACATGGGCCTTGAGCGGATGGCCGGGGAACGTATCGACCCAGATTGTCGCACTCTGGCCGGTCTGAACCTTCGTCAGCTGAGTTTCCTGAAAATTCGCTAGAACATAGGCTTTGCGGACCGGTACGACCGCCAGCAGCCCAGTGCCCGGATGGACATACGCGCCAACACGCACGCCACGCTCGCCGACCACACCATCCACGGGGGCCGGGATCGTGCAGTAGGACAGGTTCAGTTCGGCCTGATGCTCCGCGCTCTGGGCCTTCAGAAGTGCGCCCTGTGCCTTCTCAAGCTGCGCCTTCAGGACAGCGACCTGTTGTTCGGCCGTGCTGGTTTGGGCTTTGTCACGGGCCAGAGCAGCGACGGCTTCAAGCTGCCGGGCTTCCGCGCCCTGCTGCTGCTCAATCGTGCTGGCCCCTCCGGCCGAGAGATTGCGATACCGCGCTGCATTCTGCCGGGCAAAGACCAGTGCGGCCTCGTCGGACTGCACGGTATATTTCGCCGCATCGACGATGGAGCCCTGACGCTCCAGCAAAGCCTGAAGATTGTCCACATCGCCCTGCGCTGCGGCGGTATCACCATGGGCAGCCCCCAAAGCCGCGCGGTAATCGTCGTCCTCGATATGGGCGAGTTCTTCCCCGGCATGGACGTATTCGTTGTCTTCCGCCCGCACCCTGTCGATACGACCGGAGACTTTCGGGGCCACGGTCGTGAAATCAGCCGTGACATAGGCGTCGTTGGTTTCCTGACGGATGCCGTCACCCACGAAGAAGCGGTCAGCCGTCCAGGCCAGGCCCGTCAGGACAATGACCGCACATCCGGCCAGGAGAAGGGGTTTTCCGTAAATCATGTTCGAGGCAGGTCCGTCAGTGCGCGGTGGCGGGAATGGAGGAGGGGGCCGGTTCAGGATCCGGTTCGCGGGCTGCGGCAGGGATGGCGGGAGCAGGTCCCTTGCCGGGCGGATAGACCCGTTTCGGCAGCACAGCGGTCAGCGCGACATAGAAGATGCAGATGCACATCACGACGAAATAGATGTCCACCAGCGCCAGCGTGATCGACTGTTCGTGCAGATAGGTGTGGAAAATCTGAAGCGTATTGCGCGCCACATGATCGCTGTCGGGCGAAGTGTTGCTGATCGCCGCATGGATCGAATCGCCCATGCCCGAGAGCGACGTGGCGTTATTGCCCGCCCGGTCCAGCAGCATGGTGGAATGATACTGTTCCCGGCGACGCAGCAGGATTTCGAAAATGGCGGTTGCGAACGCATTGGCCATGCCCTTGAGCATGTTCACCATGCCAGAGATGAACGGCCCGTCCGCAGGGCCCAGCGACATGGTCGCCAGCATCAGGACCGGGATCACGACCATCGGCTGGCCGAAGATCTGAAGCCCCTGCATGACGTAGAAATTGTCCCGCACCCAGTCCGGCGTCAGCCAGGTGCCGAGGAAGGCCGAGAGCGCCAGGCACGACATCCCGAAGGCCAGCACGTAGCGGCAGTCCACCCGTGCGGAGTTGCAGAGCGCGGCCGTCAGCGGAAGCATGATGAGCTGGGGCAGGGCCACCGTCAGCGCAACCGGGGCGGCCTGGATCGGCCGGTATCCGCGCACGGCTTCCAGATACGTCATCGGCACTTCGAGCATCAGCCCGCAGATGATGAGCACCGCAACCAGCGTGAGGAGTGACATCGTAATGTTGCGGTTCTTCCAGTACTGAAGCCGGAAGAACGGGCTGTGATGATGCCATTCATGGAACAGGAATCCCACGAACAGGGCGCCTCCCCAGAATGTCAGATGCGAAATGATGGGCGAGCGGAACCAGTCCAGCCGGTCCCCCTGATACAGCACCGTCACCACGCAAATGATGGATGGCACGCCAATGAAGAAGCCGCGCCAGTTGAATTTTTTGAACCTTTCGAGATGCACCGGGTCGCGCGGCAGCCCATAGGCTATCATGGCGATGGCGATGATGCTGAAAGGAATGACTTCCCAGTACAGCCAGCGCCAGCCCACATGCTCGAACCACATGGCCTCCAGCGGACCACCCAGATTGGGGCCGAAAGTCGCGCTCATCGCATAGCCACCAATGCCGAACACCTTGATGGGAGGCGGGAGGTATTTGAGCATGACCGTCATCAGGACGGGTGGCAGACATCCGGCACTCAGTCCCTGCGCGGCGCGGAGAAAACACAGCGAGATCATGTCCGGCATGAAGGGCAGGGGGATCGACAGCATCGCCAGCACGGCCGTCATGAAGATCGAAAAACGGTAGATCGAGAACGTCATGTAGAACCAGGGCGTGAACGCCATGGCCGCAATGTTGAAGGCCTCATAGATCGAGGTGAACCACGTCCCCTCGTCATGCCCGATATGCATCGCGCCCCGGATATCGGCGAGGCCGATTTCCGTGATGTGTTCGTTGAAACCGGCCACATGCACGGCCAGCAGCATCCCCAGACAGCCGACAATGGTCCGCATGCCGAAAGGCGGAATATAGGAGGGCTGGGCGGGTGGTGCGGCAGATGGCGACGAGGCTGCTGGTTCCATGGATCTCTTCCGTTACCAGACAGCCCCTATCCGGAGTGTATGAGTCCGAAAACCCACGTTTGCAGCAAGTGACGTTTCCACTTTTCGCAAGGGTTGAAGAAATCCCTTCCATTTTTACACGAAGGCGTGAAAATGCGCGTGAGACCCGCGGGAAACGGAGTGTGCGATGGCGAAGCGAACCGACAGCCGCAGGCGCTACGATCTCGATCTTCTGCGCTATCTTCAGGTTCTCGTGGAAGAAGAGAGCGTCTCACAGGCTGCCCGACGCCTGAAGGTGAGCGACGCCGCCATGAGCCGCCATCTCGCCACACTCCGAACCGTATTCGGAGACCCGATCCTGGTCTTGTCGGGCCGGCGCATGGTGGCCACGATTTTTGCCAACCGGATCCGCGACCGCGTCCAGAGCATCGTGCGGGACGCCGATGCGCTGGTGAATGACAGCGAAACGCTGAACCTGCGCCATCTCTCACCCCGCTTCACGATCCGGGCCAATGACCTGATCGTCGGTGCGTTCGGTCACGCGATCCTGATGGCCCTCAAGCAGGACTGCCCGGAGTGCAGCATCGTGTTCTCGCCTGAAACGGAAGAACCGGCCAGCGAAGCCCTGCGCAACAGCCGGATTGACCTCTATGTGGGCGCCACAGATGATCTGCGTCCCGAAATCATGCGCCAGACCCTGTTCCTGACGTCATTCCGCGCCATGGTCCGCGAAGGGCACCCGATTTTCGCACGCGGCATTACCCCGCAGACGCTTGTTGATTACGACCATATCAGTGTCTCCCGCAAAGGCCGCCCCTATGGGCCGATCGATGCCATCCTCAAGGAACGCTACGGCCTGACCCGCCCGATCGCGATGGTCGTGCCGACGTACCATTCCATGATCGAGACCATGCGCGAGACGGACATGATCCTGCCGCTGCCTGATATCGTCATCGATCGCCTGCCGCTCTCCCAGATCCAGCTTGAGGCCTTCGATTTCCCGTTCGAACTGCCACCTGTCACATCCTTTCAGGCCTGGCATCCCCGCGTGGATACGGACGGCGTTCACCGCTGGCTGCGTGATACGGTCTTTCAGGTCATCCGACGCGAACTTGTCCGGTTTCGTGGAGAAGGCGGGCCCACCCTAAAGAGCCCCTGAGTATGGATCTGGGAATTGTGTTCATAGATTTTCCGCAAGCGGTCTGAGGCTGGCCTGAAGGCGCGGGACGACGAAATCCAGAAAGACCCGGATGCGCTGGGGCACCTGTTTTCCGCCCTGATAAAGCGCGTGGATCTCTTCCTCGTCCCGCGTGCCGCTTTCCGTCAGAACTTCCACCAGGCGTCCGGCTGCCAGATCCTCACGCACGTGATATTCCGCAAGCCGTGCCAGTCCGGCCCCGCGGATCGCGGCCCGGCGGACGGTCTCGCCATTATTGGCGAGCAAGGGGCCCTGGACGATCCGGTCCACGATCCTGCCCCGCTCCTGCAGCGGCCAGACCGGAGCTGCCCGGCGGAAATTGAAGCCCAGACACCGATGATGCTCCAGATCGTCCACGGTTTCAGGCCGTCCGAACCGCTCCAGATAATCCGGTGCGCCGACGATCAGCCGTGGTACGCTTCCGAGATGCCGGGCGGTCAGGCTGGAATCCTGCAGTTTTCCAACGCGGAAGGCGATATCTGTCCGGTCCAGGTACAGGTCCGTCATTTCATCGGACAGTGACAGATCGACCACGATATCCGGATAGGCGTCCCAGAATGGGGGGAGCAGCGGCTCCAGCGCCAGCGTCCCGAATGCCACGGACGCATTGATCCGCACTGTTCCCGTGAGCTGGACGGTTTTCTTGGACAGGAACCCTTCCATGTCGTCCAGCTCCGCGATCAGGGCCTGTGCCCGGTCGTAATAGGCCAGACCTTCGGGCGTGACTGACAGCCTGCGGGTCGAGCGCTCCACGAGCCGGACCCCCAGACGGTTCTCCACCCGTCCGATCAGCTTGCTGACGGTGGACGGCGTGGTCATGGAAAGGCGTGCGGCCTCGGAAAAGCTGCCGCTCTCCACGACGCGGAGAAAGATCTTCATCTCTCCGAAACGGTTATCCATCTGTCTTCCGATCTGTGAAACTGCTTCACAGGTTTTGTGGAGATTGAAACAATTATCAAGAGGGAGTTATCGGTTCATCATGGTCTCCGAACAGTCCCATCCCCGATGCCTGACAGAACGGATACGCGATCATGACGAAAATTCTTCTCCTTAACGGCGGCAAGGTCTTCGCCCATTCCCACGGACGGCTGAACGACACGCTTCAGGCGCTGGCGGCGGACATCCTGTTCAAGAACGGCCATGAGATCCGCCAGACGAAGATCGATGACGGCTATGACGTGGAACAGGAAGTCGAAAGCTTCATCTGGGCCGATCTGATCATCTATCAGTGCCCGGGCTGGTGGATGGGGCTGCCCTGGATCGTCAAGAAATACATCGACGAAGTCATGACGGCCGGTCACGGCAAGCTCTATGCCAATGACGGCCGCAGCCGGGCCCATCCGGAGCGCAAATATGGCTCGGGCGGTCTGGCGCAGGGTAAGCGCTATATGCTGTCAACGACCTGGAATGCGCCGGCAGAGGCTTTCACGGACCCGGCCCAGTTCTTTGAAGGGCGGGGTATCGACGGGGTGTATTTCCCGTTCCACAAGGCCCACGAGTTCCTGGGCATGTCCGCGCTCCCGACCTTCCTTGCGACGGACGTGATAAAGGCGCCGAATGTGGAGGCAACACTCGCAGCCTACCGCCAGCATCTGCAGGACGTCATCGGTACGGCGTCCTGACTGGAATGGGGGGCAGCCTGCGCCGCCCCCGTCTTTTTTAAAGGCTCATCTGCAGAACGCGGCGGCTGACGTCCGGCGTAATGTCGGCATGTTCACCCAGTGCGGTCATGCCGTGGGCCTCAAGCTGCCCGATTAGCGGTTCGATCGCGTCTTCGCCAATGTCGTAGGCTGACAGGCGCGTGGGGATGTCCAGACTTTCGAAAAACTCTTCGGTCCGGATGATGGCGGCTTCGATCCGCTCGTCTTCCGTGCCCTCATGCAGGTTCCACACGCGGGCTGCGTACTGAAGCAGCTTGCCGCGCTTGGCCTCTTTCCGGGCACGAAGCATGGACGGCAGGACGATCGCGAGCGTCCGGGCATGGTCGATGTCATACCGGGCCGTCAGTTCATGGCCGATGCTGTGCGTGGACCAGTCTTCCGGCATGCCGACGCCGATGATTCCGTTAAGCGCCAGTGTTGCGATCCACATGAAATTCGCGCGCAGGGAATAGTTTTCCGGTTCGCTCAGCACTTTAGGCCCGATTTCGATCAGGCTGAGCAGAAGCCCCTCGGCAAAGCGGTCCTGCGCCAGTCCGTCTGCGGGATAGGTCAGGTACTGTTCCATGATGTGGACGAAGGAATCCACGACACCATTCGCAACCTGCCGGACGGGCAGGGAATAGGTGCGGGTCGGGTCCAGCACCGAGAAGCGCGGGAAGACATGCGGGCTGCCGAAGGCCAGCTTTTCGTGTGTGGCCTGGCGGCTGATGACGCTGAAGCTGTTCATTTCCGACCCCGTCGCCGGCAGGGTCAGCACAGTGCCCAGTGGCATCGCGGCTTTGACGTTTGCGCCATGCGTCGTGAGGATGCTCCACGGATCGCCTTCGAAATCCACGGCTGCGGCCACGAACTTGGCTCCGTCAATGACCGACCCGCCGCCGACGGCCAGCAGGAAGTCCAGTTTTTCCTCCCGGATGAGTTCGACGGCCTTCATCAGGTTTTCGAATGTCGGATTGGCTTCGATGCCGCCGAATTCCCGTGTGAAACGGCCTTCAAGCGCCTTGCGGACGGCCGGAAGCGTTCCGTTGCGTTCCGCGCTCGCCCCGCCGAACAGGATCAGGACGCGTGCTTCGGTGGGGATGTGATCGGCCAGTTTCGGGATCGTATTCTCGCCGAAAATGATGCGCGTGGGATTGTAGAATTCAAAATTCTGCATGGGTCCTGCCTTCAGAGGAATCTTCTGACTGAGCCGCCATCGAGGCGGGGTCTGTGCCTCACCCGATGCGGCTGTGTGGTCCTGCTTGCGGATATCCTACCGGTTTTCTGCCGTCCGGCACAGACGCGAAGATGGTCTGGTTGCTGGTGGGAGCCTTGTGTGCGTTGCGTCGGGGTTCCATCTCAGGAGGGCGGGTGACCAACCCAGGCGAAACCGCAGGGGTAACCCGCCCGTTAAAATGCTCCGCAGGCCTAGGTCATGCAGGGTGAGAAAATGGGGATGTCGCGATGTATATTGCCATGAACCGCTTCAGGGTCCGGCCGGACAGCGAAGAGGCTTTTCGCAAAAAATGGCTGGATCGTGATGTTCTGCTCAGAACCGTGCCCGGATTTGTCAGCTTCCAGTTTCTTCGCGGGCCGGCGATGGAAGATTACGTCCTTTATGCCTCTCATACCGTCTGGGCGTCTTATGATGCCTTCATCGGCTGGACCCGATCAGAAGAATTCCGGGCCGCGCATGCCGGTGCCGGGCAGGGACCGGTGCTGACGCTGGGGCCTCCCGTATTCGAGGGCTTTCAGGTCCTGCAGGATATCCAGGCCTGAGCTTCGGTTCGTGAAGCGTTCGGAAATGTCTGCTCTGGCCGCGTCATCTTGACGAACCTGTCATAACGGTTTGTGAATAGAACGAACGCGGGATCGGGCCTGAAATGCTTTTCGGTTAGCGTCATGCAGACCCGGCCGTGTCCCGCGTCCGGTATGAAAGATCCAGGACAGGAAGAACAATGACGGCATCTCTCCGTTGCGAAGTGGCAGCGCTCCTCGACAGCCTTGGCGTGTCACCTGATCTGTATACGGGGGGCAGTCTGGCGGTGAAGTCTCCGCTGACGGGAGAGGTGATTGCCGAGGTCTCGGAAGTCAGCGCGGAGCAGGCGAAGGAGACGATCGCCAGTTCACTCGACGCGTTCAAAGCCTGGCGCAGGGTTCCGGCTCCGCGTCGCGGTGAGCTTGTCCGCCTGCTGGGTGAGGAGCTTCGGGCCAGCAAGGAGGCGCTCGGACGGCTCGTGACGCTGGAAGTGGGCAAGGTGCCGTCCGAAGGTCTGGGCGAAGTGCAGGAAATGATCGATATCTGCGACTTCGCGGTCGGTCTGTCCCGTCAGCTTTATGGCCTGACGATCCAGTCCGAACGTCCGGATCATCGCCTGACAGAGCAGTGGCATCCCGCCGGGCCGGTGGGCATCATTTCGGCATTCAATTTCCCCGTGGCCGTCTGGTCCTGGAATGCTGCGCTGGCACTGGTTTGCGGTGACAGCGTGATCTGGAAACCTTCGGAAAAGACCCCGCTGACAGCGCTGGCCACGCAGGCCCTGTTCCTGAAAGCCGCTGCCCGTTTCGGCAGTGACGCACCGGTCGCCCTCAGCACGCTTCTGGTCGGTGGCCGCGAGATCGGCGAACTGATGGTGAAAGACCGTCGTGTCCCTGTCATCTCGGCGACGGGTTCGACGCGGATGGGCCGCGATGTCGGTGAGCGTGTGGCGCGGCGTTTCGGGCGCTCCATTCTGGAACTTGGCGGGAACAATGCGTCCATCGTCACCCCCTCCGCCGATCTGGATCTAACGCTGCGGGCTGTTGCTTTCGGTGCTATGGGAACCGCCGGCCAGCGCTGCACGACCCTGCGTCGCCTGTTCGTGCATTCCAGCGTCTATGACACGCTCGTGCCAAAGCTGGTCAATGTCTACAAGACGATTTCGGTCGGTAACCCGGTTGAGGGGGACGCGCTCGTTGGTCCGCTGATCGATGTGGCGTCCTTCAAAATGATGCAGGACAGCCTGAAAGCCGCCGCGGACGCAGGTGGCACGGTTCATGGCGGAACGCGTGTGGATGTGAACGGCGAGGCGTCGTTCTATGTCCGTCCGGCAATGGTCGAGATGCCGTCGCAGACGGGGCCGGTGCTGGAAGAAACCTTCGCGCCGATCCTTTACGTCATGAAATATGACACGCTCGATGAAGCCATCGCGCTTCAGAACGACGTGGTGCAGGGCCTGTCGTCTTCGATCTTTGCGACCGATATCCGCGAGGTCGAGCAGTTCCTGTCTGCGCAGGGTTCCGACTGCGGTATTGCGAACGTCAATATGGGGCCGTCCGGCGCAGAAATCGGGGGAGCCTTCGGGGGCGAGAAGGAAACTGGCGGCGGGCGGGAGTCCGGTTCCGATGCGTGGAAAGCCTATATGCGCCGGCAGACCAATGCCATCAATTACGGGCGGACCCTGCCGCTTGCGCAGGGTGTGAAGTTCGATGTGGATGGCGGTTCGGCGGACGCCTGATCACGGATTTCCGGAGGGGCGGGGCGCAGGCGTCGTCCCCTGGTCCGGTGTAGGCGGGGCCTGCTTTTCTTCGCTGGCATGCGTAATGCTGAGCCGGTCATGGGTCGGCGACCAGGGGAGAGCCTTTTCCTCGACATAACCCGGCGGGGGCTTGAAATCCTCAAGCCAGAGCTTGCCCTTCATGGGATTGATCAGGACGTTGAAGTGCTTGAGGACGTCCATTCCCAAGATATTGAACTCCGCATCGGGGACGACATCCAGGGTGATGTCATGCAATGTGTGCGAGCCGAGTTGCAGCGTGCTGAAATGATGCCTGTGTCCGAGCAGGACCTCGCCGGCGCCGACGCGGATCTCGTCATCCTGCGCGAGCATGCGGCGTGAAATGCCCATTTTCCGCGCCACCCATTGCTGAATGATGGAGCGGTTGGCGCTGGTGTTGATCTGCATGTTCACCTTGTGCCCGTCCAGCACGGCCGTCATCTGATTGAGCTGGGGAGACTCATCATCGAACGAAACCAGGGGAATGAAGGGCCCCGGATCTTTCATGAGCGTTCCGATATCGGGGCAGTCCGGTGCCGTGTCGTAAGTAAAGATGGCCATTTTCTGGGAGTAACGGTCGATCAGGACATGCTAGTTCCCGAGAATGTCCCACCCGATATCCACCATCAGGAGCAGCCCGTCGGGCGCTTTCGGGGGGCGTTCACCGACCAGCAGGGCGGTCATGTCCTTGAGGACGGCTTGACCGATCTGAAGGCTGTGGACGGTGGTGGAATAGTTCCCGCCCGTTCCCGTGACGGAAATCGTCCTGATGGGATCTTCGCGGTAAAAATCAAATCCCTTGGCGTCCCAGACACTCGTGCGGGTGGTGAAGGTCGAGAAAAAGGCGCCGACGTCATGGTCATTCACCCGGACATGGATCACGGGCGCGCCGGCGGGGTTCAGGAAAGGCACGACTTCGCTCGTCATGACGCAGTCATGAATGGATCTGGCCTGGGCGGACGGGATGAGGGCGAGCAGAGCGAAAAAGGCAGAAGAAATATTCCGCCTGAAAGACAGTCTGCCCATCACTGATCCTAACTCAAGGGCGAGGTAATCCTGCCAGAACCTTGTTCCGTTTCCCCGCAAAAGCCAAATGCTTTCACGGGGATGCAGCCTCGCCTTATCGGGTGAAGGCTCTGACGAAAGCGTTCTGCTGTTTGACTTCGACGGGGAGTCTGGTGTCGGTGAGGGCTTTGCCCTGCCAGCCGGCGCCGAGAGCGACGTAGAGCGCGACGGCGTTGCGCACGCGGGCGAGGCGGCCGACGACGGCCTGGTCCTCGGCGGACAGGGCGGTCTGCTCGGTCGTCAGCACGTTCAGGTAGCCGGTCAGACCGGCCGTGAACAGCTTCTGTGCCCGGTCGCGGGCCAGGCCGGCATCGACGGAGGCCTGGTTCAACTCCTCGACCAGCTCGGCATTATGCCGCCAGTCGCCCATCGCATCCTCGACTTCCGCAAACGCCTTGAGCACCGTCTTGCGGTAGGTCAGACGGCTGCCCTCGGCCTCGGCCCGGGCCTGCGCGATCGCGGCGGTGTAGCGGCCGCCGTGGATGACCGGCAGCGTCGCCATCATCATGAAGCTCCACGCCATGCCGCCCGCCTGGAACGCCTGATAGGCGGCAGACGCGTTAGGATTAAATGTCAGCGGGATCATGAATTTCGGATAGAGGTTCGACACCGCAATGCCCACGCGCGCCGTATCGGCGGCGTATTCGGCCTCGGCCACGCGGATGTCGGGGCGGTTGGCGAGCACGATCGACGGCAGGCTGTCGGGGAAGTGCGGCAGGGCCGGGATCGGGCGGCGCTTTTCCAGCTCTTCCTCAAGCTGGCCCGGCATGTCGCCGACGAGGACGGCGATGGCATGCATCAGCCGCTCTTCCTGCTCGTGCAGCGGCGCCAGACGTGAGCGTTCGAGATGCTCTTCCGTCTGCGCCTGCGCCACGGCCAGCGTGTTGCCCAGACCATGAGTGTAGAGTTTTTCGGTCAGTTCGCGCGAACGCACGGCCACGTCGATGGCGCGTTCGGTGACGGTCAGACGCTCCTGCACCGAACGCAGCGTCACATAATCCGTGGCCATCTCGGCCAGCAGCGACAGCAGGACACCGCGGCGGTTTTCGATCGATTCCTCGACGATCCGCTTGCGCTCTTCCACCTGCCGGGAAATATGCCCGAACAGG
>NZ_BJNM01000037.1 GCF_006539685.1 Gluconobacter oxydans | reverse complement strand
GTCCCTGGGGGATTCTTTTCCGAGGAAGGCTTGGAAACGCTGATTAGCGGTGTCCGTGAACGCTTGGCGCGTAGGAAAGAGCAGCAGCTTCCTGATGTCGCTGATATTCTTTCTGAAGTCAGGGGCTGAAATGGCTGTGATTGATCCAGTCTATCTATTGGATATTTCTCGCCTTCTGGATCGTGCGAAGACATCAGGTCCAACTGGTATCGACCGGGTGGAATTGGCCTATGCCGAGTATCTGCTGAAGGAACGCCCGGAACAGACCCTATTTTGCGCTTGGCATCCATGGGGATGGATTGGCGGCATTAGGACCGATCTGGCCGCTGCGTTTATTCAAGCCCTGTCCAGGCAATGGGCACATACCGGCAAGGTGGAGCACACGATCAGACTGAAGCGGAAAATAAAGCTCATGCTCTTGTGGCAGCCCCTGCCGCGTCGATCGGGTATTATCCATCTTTTGTTGTCGCATCATCATTTGATGAAAAGACGGGCGATTGAAAAACTTCTGGAGCGGACTTCCGGGGTCTTTGTCCCGATGATTCATGATGTCATTCCGCTAAATTTTCCGGAGTATGGGCGTCCGCGAGAGCAGAAACGCCATCAGCAGCGTATGGATAGTGTGGCCCGTCTGGCTGATGGTATCCTTGTTCCGTCCGAGGCTGTCCGGCAGGATCTAAAGACTATTCTGCCGGAGGGGAATAAAATTTCGATATGGGCCGTTCCGCATGGCACCCCCTCGGTGGGGTTCAGTGAAGATAACAGTATCGTTCCGAAACGGCCCTTTTTTGTCTATCTGAGCACCATTGAGCCCAGGAAAAACCACCTGATGCTGCTCCATGCTTGGAGAAAAATGGTCGAAACGGCACCGGATAACGCTCCGATCCTTGTGCTCGTTGGAAAGCGTGGGTGGGAAAATGAAAACATCATTGACTTGCTGGACCGTTCTCGCGCTCTTCGTCCCTATCTCCTCGAATACAACAATCTGTCTGACGGGCAGGTTAGCCGACTTCTTGAAGCGAGCAGGGCGCTTGTTTTTCCGTCGCTTACGGAAGGTTATGGCTTGCCGGTTGCAGAGGCGTTATCCATGAAGGTTCCAGTGATCTGTTCTGACATTCCTGTTCTGCGGGAGGTGGGTGGTCAGGTTCCTGATTATATTGACCCATTGAATGGAACAGCCTGGGCGGACATCATCATGGAGTACACGGGTAACGGTCCGCGACGGCAGGCGCAGTTGCAACGAATGCATATGTGGAAGCCATTTACATGGAAAGATAGCGTTTCCACGGCGTTAAATCAGATTGAGATATCTCTTTGCACGGCGGAAAAAACGATGTCAGGCAAAAGAATTGGTCGCAGAGCCTTATATTGAAAGTGTTTTTCTGCTTTGAGCATTTGAAACGTACGAAGGCCAGTTCTGTTGCGCGGGGAGATGAATAGACGTGTCTGTCAGGTTGTTCAAAAATAAATGGCTGGAATTGGCAACTGTCACTCCGCTAAAAGTTTTTCTTCCCTTCTGGATCTGCGCTCTCATACCCGTTGTATACTCGATTTATCCGATTTCATTTCTTCGGGATGGAATGATGGTTCTGGTGGGACTTTTTCTGTGGACGATCATTGAGTATATTTTCCACCGTTATTGTTTTCATGCCTCGTCTTCGGCCTCTTGGGTAAACAAGGTTGTGTTCATTATGCACGGCAACCATCATGAGGTTCCTGATGACCCGCTGCGTAATCTGATGCCTCTGGTTGTGACTGTCCCTTTGGCAGTGGCCCTGTGGTATCTTTTTGGGATCGGAGGAAGAGATTACGGGCGCCCGGCTTTTGTCGGGTTTCTGATCGGCTATATCTGTTACGACTTCGTGCATTATATGTGCCATCAGAGCGCCATGCGCGGACGCCTGGGTTTTCTGATCAAACGTCATCATATGCTGCATCACCATGCCCTTGAGGACTGCAACTTTGGTGTAACTTCAACATTCTGGGACGTGGTTTTCAGGACCGATTTTCGGAATTTGATCAAGCGAAGCGATGCGCATCGTCATTGATACCCGCAATATGGCCCAGAGCGGTGGAACTGGAATAGCAACATATGCCCGTACGCTATCCAATGCATGCGAGGAAAGTGGTTTTTCGGTCGGATGGCTGAACGCGCATCGTTCCGATACAAGAGGCATGCCCGGTTCTTTCCGGCGTTTCGGGCGTTCGTTTAAAGGGCGGCGCAGGTTGTTGCCAGCCGGTAGCGACTATGAGGTCGATGACCTCTATCGCACCGCTGTAAGTCGTTATCGCACATTTTCCAAAGTCACTATTCTTGAGAACGACGTCCCCCCAGATATCATGCACTGGAGTTGCCCACTGCCGCTCCATTGGAAAGGGGCTGCAAATATTGTTACCATTCATGACCTGATTCCCTTGTTGCATCCTACGTTGGCGCCCACCGTCTACGGGAACATTAAAAAGTTTCTTCAGGATTGCTGCGATAATGCCACTGCGGTTGTCACTGTCAGCGATGCCGTGCGTGCAGATATCCTCGCTCATCTCGGTATTTCTGCTGATAAAGTCGTCAATCTCTCGCAGGCTGTCTCATTTGATGCCGAGCTCTTGATGGCAGCAGTGACTGCGGAGCCGATCTGTCCTGAAGGAGGTTTTCTCTATTTTGGTATTCTGGAGCGGCGCAAAAATCTTGCAAGGCTGATTCGGGCTCATGGTCAATCAGGTTCGCAGAGGCCATTGACCCTGATTGGAAGGGATGGTCATGGTGGCGACGAGATACGGGCGGAGAGGGCACGTCATCCAGAGCCTGAGCGTGTTCGTATCATTCCATGGGCAAGTCGGGAGAGTCTGGTGAAAGCGATACAGATGTCTCGGGCTGTAGTTTTCCCAAGTCTGGCTGAAGGTTTCGGGCTTCCCATTGTTGAGGCAATGTTACTTGGAACCCCAGTCCTTACCAGTAGGGGGCATGCAACTGAAGAGGTGGCGGGGGGAGCTGCGCTGTTGGTTGATCCGCTCAGTACGCAAGCCCTGGTTAGGGGGCTCAAGGATCTGGGCGAAAACGATGCCCTCATCGACAGGATGAAAATAGAGGGTGCTAGAAGGGCGGCTTCATTCTCTGTAGAAGCCTACGGCGAACGTCTTGCGGCTTTCTATCGCAGTATCGCAACCTCGTGAGCACGCACGCTCGCTTTGTAATCAGTCAAAGGTTTTTCCACTCTATGCGTGTTGATCGCTTTTCCGGGAATACTCACTCACCCGTGGTTATGGGGTTGCTGCTTGGTCTTCTATCGCTTGGCGGCTGCAGTGCTCTGCCTGGGAATGCGCCCACCGAACATGGCGTTCTGAAGGTAGCGGCTGACAAGAAAAATCCACTGAATTTTCTTGTTTTGCCCGTAACGTCAGAAGTTACTCAGGTTCTCGCTACTGAACATCCCCCACTGATTTCGTCCCTCTATGCCGATAACGTGCATTCCGTATCTAACGATCGTATTGGTGTGGGAGATATCCTCGATATTACGGTTTTTGAACTTGGAAGCGGACTATTTTCTGGTGCGGCTCCAGAGATGAGCATGAATACGACTGCTGCGCCGGGGGGGGGGACTGCTAGTGTAACCCACCAAGCCCTTCCTCCCACTGAGGTTGAAGCTGATGGAACGATTACTATTCCTTATGTTGGGCGGATGCATGTCGCAGGCGTCACGCCACAACGTCTTGCCGAAGAAATTCGCGTAGCCTTTGCTGGAAAATCCCAAAATGCGCAGGTCATGGTCCGTATTGGGTCAGATATTGCCAATACGGTCATTGTGTCTGGTGCCGTGCACCATCCGGGACGTGTCTTGCTTAGCACCGCACAGGAAAGACTTTCCGACGTTGTTGCGATTGCAGGGGGGGCTAATTTCCCGCCTGAAGATACGCTCGTACAGCTTGTCCGCGGTGCAAAATCAGGAGGAACGGATCTGGGTACATTGGAAACCTACCCAAAGGAAGATATTCAGGCCCGCCCAGGCGATCGTATCCACGTTGTCTATCAGCCAAGAAGTTATACGGTATTCGGGGCGGCTTCGAAAAATGCTATGCAGGTCGATTTTAATTCACCGACTGTGAATCTCGCCGAAGCGATCGCCCGGGTGGGAGGCCCGAATGATAATCTGGCCGACCCCAATGCTGTTTTTCTGTTTCGGTTCGAGGATCCTGTAGCGGCCAAGGCACTGCATCTGAAAACGCCTGAGACTTTCCAAGGTGTTCCAGTGATTTACAAGCTGGATATGATGAATCCGGCAAGTTACTTCTTTGCTCAGAAAATTCCGATCAAGAGTAAGGATGTGATCCTGATTGCCAATGCTCAGACAAACCGGTTCTATAAGTTCAATCAGTTGATCAGTACTCTTGTTAGCCCTGCCATTACGGCTGCATGGATTGCAAAATAAGACTGGTGGACATGATGAGAGTATGCCCTCATATCTGAGCTTCAACTTGACCTGGTGGAAGGCGGGTGCGACAACCCCGCTCCCTCTCAAGGTAGTTCGTTATGTCCGCCAGTGGCAGGGACCGAAAGCCTTCTCGGTGACCATGCCTGTTCGCAAGGTTTCGCCAGATATAAGCTTGGCGTATCTCCTTGATGCGTTGTCCGGTTTTTCTAACGTTTGTGTCGTGTTCCTGGCATCTTGCGGTAAAGGTCGTCTTTGTTCATGAATAGCGTCAAGAAACTTTTCTCTGATTATTTGTTTTTGGGGTTCGTTGTCGTTCCAACCCTGTTGTCAGTTCTCTATTTCGGGTTTCTTGCGTCTGACGTTTATATTTCAGAGTCGCGTTTTGTGGTGCGATCACCTGAAAAGCCTTCTGCAAGCGGGCTTGGAGTTATGTTTAAAAGTGCTGGAATTGCCAATTCCAGTGATGAAGAATACGCCGCAGATGATTATATAATCTCTCGTGATGCTCTGCGCTCCATCGATACAGATCATAGTTTCGTCCGAGCCTACACGGATCCGCATATTTCAATTTTAAATCGCTATAATCCGATAAAGCTCTCTTCATCTTTTGAAGACATGTATCTTTATTTCAAGCGTAAGGTTAAAGTTGACAACAATTCCACGACCGGAATTACGACATTGACGGTTCGGGCTTATCAGCCTGAGAATGCTCAAAAATTTAATGAAGAACTCTTGAAGATGGCGGAAGATACCGTCAATCATCTTAACGAGAGAGCTCGTGCAGATCTGATTGAATTTGCGAAGCGGGAAGTGCGCGATGCGGAACAGGAGGCCCAGAAAGCCGCTGTTGCCATTGCTGAATATCGGAATAACCATCGGATCATCAATCCTGAGCAGCAGGCATCAGGGCAGCTTCAGATGCTCTCCAAATTCGAAGATGCATTGATCTCCGCGCGTGCGCAGCTTGCAATGATGCAGAAGACGGCAGCAGATAATCCGGGGATAGCAGTCCTTAAAAACCGCATCATGAGCATCTCGAAAGAGATGGCAAACGAAGTGACCAGAATTTCTGGTGCTGATACATCTCTCGCCTCCCAAGCTTCTGAATATCAAGGGTTGATTCTCGCGGATCAGATCGCGGCCAAGCAACTTACCGCAGCTGTTTCTTCTCTGGAGCAGGCAGAAATGGAAGCGCGGCGTCAGCAGAGTTATGTCGAGCGGATCGCTCAGCCAAGTCTACCTGACGCCGCCGGGGAACCCCATAGGTTGCGTGATATTTTCGCGACTTTTCTGATGGGAATTATTCTCTGGAATATAGCTCGCATGCTGAATGCAAGTATTCGGGAGCATATGGATTGACGGGGATGGGTACACATGGCTCTTTCACCCGCTCTCTAATTATTCAGAGGCGTGTCATCTGGGCATTGTTTCTACGTGAGACCTTAACGCGTTATGGGCGGCACAACATTGGCGTGTTGTGGCTTTTTGGTGAGCCAATGCTGTTCACCTTGGGTATTACTGCGCTGTGGACCCTGCTGCGCATGTCACATTCCTCCCATATTCCGATCGTTGCCTTTGCATTGACCGGCTATTCTACTGTGCTCGTCTGGCGAAATATGCCTAACCGTCTCAATAAGGCGATCGAGATACATCTTGGACTTATGCACCATAGGAATGTCCGGCCGATCGATATCTACATTGCGCGAGTGCTGCTGGAGGTGGGGGGCGTTACAACGTCGTTTGTTGTTCTTTCTGCTGTGTTTTGCACTATCGGGTGGATGGATCCTCCGGAAAATATCCTGGAAGTAATTGGTGGCTGGACGTTGATGGTCTGGTTTGGGGCTGCGCTTGCGATTCTCGTTGGATCAGTGAGTGAACATTCAGAACTGTTCGAGCGTCTGTGGCACCCCATTACTTACATATTGATAGGGTTTTCCGGCTTGGGTTTTCTGGTCGATGCCATGCCTGCGGCCGCGCAGAAATACCTGCTGCTGGTTCCCATGGTGAACTGTTCTGAAATCATCCGGGATGGTTATTTTGGGTCACTGTTTGTCGCTCATTATGATGTTCTGTACGTTGTGATCTGGAATATTGTTCTGTCCTTCTTCGCGATGATCGGGGTGAGGTCTGTCTCCAGGGGAACGGCGCTGCAATGATAGAATTTCAGGATGTCCGTAAGAGTTATCCTGTCCGAAACGGGGTTAATCGGGTACTACGAGGGGCAGATCTTCTTATTCATCCTGGAGAAAAAGTAGGAATTCTGGGCCGCAATGGTGCTGGCAAGTCGACGACAATCCGCTTGCTGAGTGGCTCGGAGCTTCCAACGTCAGGAACCGTAGATCGCCGGATGTCCGTATCATGGCCTTTGGCTTTCGGGGGGGCCTTTCAGGGGGCGCTCACCGGACGGGATAATGCAAAGTGCATCTCACGTATTTATGGACGAGATATCAAGGATACCCTTGATTTTGTTCAGGATTTTGCTGAGCTCGGTCTGTATTTTGATGAGCCTGTCAGAACTTATTCATCAGGAATGGCGGCGCGCCTCGCGTTTGCTATATCAATGAGTATCGAGTTCGACTGCTTTCTGATCGATGAAGTTGTTCATGTGGGAGACCACAAATTTCACGAGAAATGTCAGGTCGAACTATTTGAAAAGAGGGCAAATCGTGCGCGGGTTATCGTTTCCCACAGCGAGGACTTTGTCCGGGAGCATTGCGACCGCGCCTATGTGTTGAAAGACGGTATATTTCGGCCGTTCGATGACGTCGATGAGGCGATAGATTTTCATATAAATTCTCTGCATGAAAATGGCGCCGCGAACGATACAAACAGGACCACTGTAGCAATGCCCCCGCATGACCCGAATTCCATCTATTCTCCCCATCCAGCAACAATACGGCGGCTAGATGTGCCGGAAGGCACACAGATCGAGTTATCCATTCTGCCCTCTTCAATCTTTCCTGAGTGTCGGCATCAGGCCTGGCTTTACAGGCCTGCTGGATATGACGGAAGTACAGCTCTGCCACTGATGGTTTTCCAGGATGGATGGTGGTTCAAGGCAGATGATGGGCCTTGGCAGACGCCTGTTGTTCTGGACAATCTGATTGCAGACGGTGCCATTCCACCGATGGCAGCATTGTTCGTTGAAGCCGGAAAATCCAATCATGATCACGGGCTTGCCAGCGAGCAACGTTCTTTCGAGTATGATAGTCTGTCAGACCGCTATGTCCGGTTTCTGGAAGAAGCAGTCTTTCCTGAGGCGCGCAAGCATGTCACGATTACTGATGATCCGACAAAGAGGGCAATCGGTGGTTTTGGCAGCGGTGGTATCTGCGCGTTTACAGCGGCTTGGCAGCGCTCTGACGTGTTTGGGCAGGTCTTCTCATTTTGTGGAAGTTTCGTCGATATCCGTGGCGGCGGCTCCTATCCTGATATCATCAGACAGTCAGAGCCAAAGCCGCTGCGCGTATTCCTACAAGTTGGGATTAACGCGAAGCCTTCAGGTCGCTTTGACGGATTGGACTGGCCATCAGGCAATCGTGCCATGGCAAGGGCTTTCGCGCTCAAAGGATACGATTATCAACTCGTGACGGGGGAGGGGGATTTTTCCCATATCCATGGAGTATCCATTCTTCCTGACGTTTTGAAATGGCTTTGGCGGTAATGGGTTCTCTTCCACGCGCTGCTAATGGTATTCCTTCCTCAAGAGCCTTCTGGCAGTCTTTTTCTTATCTGATGCATCAGTTTTTTCGGGAGTTTTGAATGCGTTATCTTGTCACCGGTGGGGCAGGCTTCGTCGGTAGTCATGCTGTTCTTGCTCTACTCGATGCAGGTCATGATGTTGTCGTTCTGGATAACTTGAGCACAGGATATCGCGAGGCAGTTCCTGATGGCGTACCTTTCCACAAGGTAGACCTTCTGGATTATGCCGCTACGTCAGCCGTGGTGGCGCAAGGAAAATGGGACGGCGTTCTGCATTTTGCGGCTCTTTCGCTGGTTGGCGACAGCATGCGTGATCCTTTCCACTATCTTCGCCAGAACTACCTGACAGCACTGAATCTCGTACAGATTTGTGTTGAGCATGGCGTCAAAAAGATCGTGTTCTCTTCGACGGCAGCTCTTTTCGGCGGACCGGAACGGCTCGACCCCATCCCCGAAACCGCACCTGTGCAGCCCGGCTCCCCGTATGGCGAGAGCAAGTTCATGATTGAGCGTGTGCTGCACTGGGCAGATGCGATCTATGGGCTCAGAAGCGCATGTCTGCGATATTTCAATGCGGCGGGCGCGGATCCCCAAGGACGTGCAGGTGAAGACCATCGTCCCGAAACCCACCTGATTCCCCTGACCATTGATGCGGCACTCGGCCGCCGTCCTGCACTAAAGCTGTTCGGTACCGACTATCCGACCCGGGATGGATCCTGCGTGCGTGACTATATT
Organism: Gluconobacter oxydans; assembly: GCF_006539685.1. Lineage (GTDB taxonomy): Bacteria > Pseudomonadota > Alphaproteobacteria > Acetobacterales > Acetobacteraceae > Gluconobacter > Gluconobacter oxydans. The sequence goes on along the minus strand of NZ_BJNM01000037.1, from coordinate 5,594 downwards.
CATGTTACGGATCTTGCGGATGCTCATGTCAGGGCTTTGGGACAGATCGACCATCGCAGCGTCACATATAACATCGGCAATGGCCAGGGATACTCAAACCTCGAAGTCATCCAGAGTGTCGAGCGCGTCAGTGGTCGGAAAGTTCCGTGGGAAGCTGCTCCCAGACGAGAGGGAGATCCAGCCCTTCTGGTGGCGGATTCCACAACCCTCAGGAACGATACGGGATGGACACCCCGCTTCGGGAATATTGACAGTATCGTGGAAACGGCATTGCGCTGGCGTGAAAGCCATCCTAACGGTTACGGAATGTGACCAGAAGAAATCATGGATTGTGGATAGAAAAGAATGAGATTCTGTATTGTTGGTGCTGGCTTCAGTGGCGCCATTATTGCTCGCCACCTTTCGGAGAAGGGACATAAGGTTCTCTTGCTGGATGAGAGGTCTCATATCGCTGGGAATTGTCATACCGAGCGAGATGACAAGACGGGTGTGATGGTGCATCGCTATGGGCCTCACATTTTCCATACTGCCGACGAACGCGCTTGGAGCTACATTCAGCGTTTTGGAAAATTCTGGCCTTATATCAACCGTGTGAAGGCAATTTCCCAAGGGCGCATTTACACGTTGCCTGTCAACCTTCTGACGATTAACCAGTTCTTCGGTACGGTTATGTCACCTGTAGAGGCGCGGGCGTTTATTGAAAAGAAGGCCGATAAGTCGATCAAGGATCCAAAAAATTTCGAAGAGCAGGCGCTCTCGATGATTGGTCCGGAGCTATACAAGGCGTTTTTCTACGGATATACGCGAAAGCAGTGGGGGCTGGAGCCGACAGAACTGCCTGCGTCCATTCTCAAAAGATTGCCGCTGCGCTTTAATTATGATGACAATTACTTTAATCACCCGTATCAGGGGATGCCGGAAGACGGGTATTCAGCGATTGTAGAAAATATTCTGAAGTCTGAAAATATTGAGATTCGCCTCAATACAAAATTCGAGGATGTTTCGGAAGAATTTCAGCATATCTTCTATACTGGGCCGATAGATCGTTATTTCTCTTTTGATCTCGGGCGTCTGGGATATCGTACGCTCGATTTTGAGCGTATCGATGGAGATGGTGATTATCAGGGCGCAGCAGTAATTAATTACTGCGATCAGGAGGTGCCGTTCACGCGTATCTCAGAGCATAAACATTTTGCTCCATGGGAAGCAGATTCCCTGCAAAAGACAGTTGCTTTCAGAGAATACAGCCGTCTGGCGGAACCTAAAGACGTTCCGTATTATCCAATTCGCCTCGCTAATGAAAAAACCATGCTCGAGAGCTACATTACTCGGGCCCGAAATACGGCAGGCGTATCTTTTCTCGGCCGGCTTGGGACATACCGGTACTTGGATATGGACGTGACGATTTCTGAAGCTCTTAAGGCCTGTGATCAGATCGATCAGCTTTTGGCGGCAAATGCTCCCCTTCCTGCTTTCTTTGTTGACCCGTCTTAAACCTGTCTCGTGTTTCGAATCCCTCGTGATGTCTTTACATGACGAGGGAGAGATATGGTTCGTATCAATGATCTTTCGAGGGCTTCGGCGTGTTAATGACTAATCCAAACAGTGACAACGCGACACAGACCTATTCGCATGTCGATCGTTTTCCGTTTTTCCCTATAAACTTCTCTCCAGATCAGAGAAGTAAGCCACTCTATATGGTTAAGCCATATACCGATTTGGATGACGCAGGGAATGTCATCGTTGAACGTGGGCGTGTCGTCACGTTTGATGGCTTTATGACTGCGCTTTATGAGCGTGAAATTAACCAGATTGTTCCGAACGCCAAGCTTTACCTTGAACTGGAAGTCAGCGGGAATTGTCGCGTCGGTCTGTTTCATCGTTCTCAGGCTGGAGAAGTCATTGAATATGCGATGGAGAAGCATGTCGGTTTGACCCCGGATGAGGTCCGCACCATCCGGATTGATTTCGACATTGTGGGTGCTGAAGCCAAGCTCGGTCGCTGGTATTTCACAATCGAAGCGCTGGATTTCTATTCAACCGCACAGGAAACTGCGGATAAGTCTGATGCAGACGGTGGAACGCTTCTGCACAAGGCATATCGTAGTGCATGGAATGCCCTGGGGGCGGAGGGAACGCCGACGGATGTCATCCTGCGCCGCGCAACGTGGGGACTGCACAATGCAAAGTTGCAGGATGTCCGCCCTTGTTTTGTGATTTGCACGTTCCGACGTGAAAAGCAGCTCGTCGGTAACGTGGATCTTCTTGTTGCAGCGCTTCAAGCTGAATATCCAGGTTATGGCATCATCATCGTTGATAATGCTCGAACAGTAGAGCGCCAAGATTACTGGCCTGAAAACGTTCGTGTTATCCAGCAGAGGAATGTTGGTGGCGCCGGTGGTTTCGGTCGCGGTATGTTTGAGGCGCTGGAAGACGGTGGCTACACTCACATCGTTATGCTTGACGATGATGCCGATGTTGAAAAGACGGCTATCGCCCGCATGACCAATCTTTTCCGCCTCAGCTTGGATCCGGAGGTTTTCATTGGTGGGGCGCAGTTGGATGTCTATGATCCCGTGCGGCTGGCAGACGGCGGTGCTCATTGGGTGCCAGACCGCTTTGAGCGCCCGTTTGCACGTCTTGCGCCGAGCGATCTGGGGGAGCTTCCTGCTAAAGACGCACTCATGCGCAACCATTCGCTTAACTTCAATGGTTGGTGGCTTTTCGGTGGTCATGTAGACGGCTTTCGCAAGTTTGGAATGCCGCTGCCCTGTTTTGTGCATCTTGATGATGTCGAATACGGTGTGCGTCTAACCATGCGGGGCGGACATGTCCTCTCGGTTCCGGGTATCGCGGTCTGGCATGAGCCATATTATGCCAAGCCGGAAGGTTGGTTTGCTTATTACAATATTCGTAATGAACTGATCCGTCTTTCCTGTCATATCGAAGTACTCTATGCCCTGCTGGTGGGCGATGATTTTGAAGATGCTCGCGCTCAGGTTGAGCAGCGTATCTCCAAGATTATGAGACGGGTGACTCGTCTTCTCCTGCGGCGCTTCCGTGGTTTTGCAGATATTTACCATTATGGCTCGGCAATGCTGTTGGTACTGGCAGTCGAAGATTATCTTAAAGGGCCGCGTATTCTTGCCGAAACCGATGCTGCGGATCTGCATGCAGACATCATGAAGGTCTACAAGCGCTTTAATTCCAGCTATCGCTTTGAGGCTTCGCTACCTGCGGGTGTTATCCCGACGCCACCTGGAACTTCTGACAAGTTCGTTGTGCCGTGGGTAAGCAATACGAAGCGTGGTCGCAGCGTACTGTTGCGTGGGTATAATATGTATCAACGTCTGAGTCGGAACGGGAATATTTCCCTTCTGCCAAGAAAAAAGACGCCCCTTGATGCGATCTCTGCTCGCCGCCGTCAGATGACGGTCTTTAACAGTCGGAATGATATCAACTGGCGTGATATTCGCTCCGGGCGTGACTGGGCCTACTATGATCCTCAGAAGATCGGATATCATATCTTCTCCAATGATCCTGCGCTTTACAAGGAAGCGCGTGAGCGTTTGGCGAAGGCGTTGCGTGCCTATCGCAAGGATGTCTCCCGTGTGCAACCACAATGGGCTGATGATTATGATCGTCTGATTTCTGAGCCCTTCTGGCGCGATCTGATCAAGACGTTTGACCGCACCTGAGAGGAATAGCACTCTGGTCTGGTATCTACTGCAACCTTGGAGAGCGTCGGCGTCTTTGCCGGTCTTTTCAAAGTCGCTCTTCCCTTTGGCTTGGGCCACTCACGCCCGGTTCGGGCAACTGGGGCTACAGATTCAGACCAGATTTCCCATTGTCGTTAAGGTTTTTCGACAATGGGAGGGAGAGATACCCGAGCAGATTTCTGAGCATTTGTGCGCTTCTGGGCACACGATCCTTGCTCTGCCTCTTTTGCGTGAATCTGGCAGCCGGCTGTTTTACAGTTTGCATAGGGATCATACGGTACTTTCAGATGAGTCAGATGTCACCGTAGACTGGGTTTGTGATAGGCCGCCTGCCCACGTAGTGCATCTTGCTGTCGTTATATGTACCTGCGACCGGGAGCCACAGCTCCGGACCCTTTTGGGGCAGATTGATACTCAGCTTGAAGATCTGGCAACCTGCATCATTGTCAATCAGGGAACAAAGGGTTTGCACGACCGGTTAGCCGTGCGCGACGCTCTGAAGTACCGCTTTGTCGAACAAAAAAATTTTGGTGGAGCTGCGGGATTTACCCGCGGCATCATCGAAGCACTGAGTGATCCTAATATCACTCACGTCGTGCTGATGGATGACGATGTAGAAGTCGATGCAGGACTTTTGTGCCGTATTCGGTCCGCTTTAGCCTATATCTCGCCTCAAATTTGTATTGGTGGCGCGATGGTAGACCGCGATCGTCGGGAACATCTGTTGTCCATTGGACATAATTTCGATTCATCTCGTGCCATGACGACGGATCAACTGCTTCGCAGAGACGTACATTTGGAGGACGATGTAGCGCGGTTCTTGTTCGAACGACCCTTGAAGGTCGGATTTTGTGGTTGGTGGTGTTTTTGTTTTCCCCGTCAGGCCGTGGAAACTTGTGGACTGCCACTCCCTCTTTTCCTTCGGGGAGATGATGCGGAATATGGATTACGATTGAAACGTGCCGGATTCCCAACAGTCATGTGGCCCGGTGTTTACGTTGCCCATCCTAATCTGCAGAACCAGACGCGTCCCTGGCACCACTATTACGATCGTCGGAATGCCCTGATTTGTGCTCTTCTGGAACGGGGTGCTGTATCGCCTAAAGCCATAATGCGTTTGATGCGTGGAACGTTCAATGCCCTAGCTTTATATCGGTATGCCGAAGCACGTGCAGAGATAGATGCATTGAAAGCTTATTTGGGGGGAGCAGAAGACCTTAAATCTTGGAACGAGGATGTGCATCGTGCCCGTATGAATGACGATGAGGTGTCAGAAGTTCTTTCCAAAGGCACGCCGATCTATTTGGCGGCTTATCGCGCATCTTCTATCAGGACTGCTGTCACTGTATTGCGGGTCTTAAGAGATATTCTTTCGTTTGGACGGGTAAAGGCCATAAGTGCCTATGACCCCATTGTGCGAATTAACGCAGCGAGTTGGAAAGTTGGAACTGTTCGACGACCTGAACAGGTTCAGATTGACAGCGGACGAAATGTTACGGAGTTGAAGCGAGACCCTGCCCAGGCGCGGGCGGTGTTCTTAGACATGTTCCGCATCCTGTGGTTTTCGGTGACACACCCGGCTCCTAAGCCTGAAGATTTTTTGAGGCTGGCCACGCCTGCATGGTGGAATGCACGCCTGAAAGCCATCATCAGGAAAACATGAATGGATATGGAAATTGTGGGACTTGTCAGTCTTTAAAACGCAAATGGACACTGAAGTATACTTATTGATATAATTGCGCGATTAAATAAATATGACAATTATCTTTTATCACGATATTTCTTAATGTCTCTACCTTCCGTGCTGCTGAAGGGTAATTTACCCTGCGTAATATGAAGTAGATCATTATTGAGAGTGATAATTCCTAGGTGTTT
>NZ_BJNM01000036.1 GCF_006539685.1 Gluconobacter oxydans | reverse complement strand
AATGAATCCTGCACCAAGAACTTACTAAGAACGCCAGCGTCCGGATGATGCATGGCGCTCTTCCTGTTTGATGCAAATCCCAGCATTGCAGCCAGATCACCCTCAAGAAAAATCCCGAGCTCCCCATTCTGTGGAATGAGTTTGATCCGCGTGATCAGGGACCGGATCGCTTCTACCGTCTGCATGATCGCGTTGAAGGTTGTCATAAAAATGGTGATCTTCTCATGGACAATAAAGGGCTTTGTGCCATCATTCGGGTCGTTCTGTTGCCAACTTTGGAAAATTACTCCGCATGAGCCTGTGTTTCATTACTCAACAGATCCATCCTGATGCTGAAACATATCTGAATAATGCCGGGATCAGAACCCGTTATGCTACTGCCCCTACGATGGAGGCCGTTATTCGTGAAGTCGGGGATGCCGATGCGGTCATTACGCGGGATCTGGGTTTCAGTGCAGAAGCGCTGGATGCCGCACCGAACCTGAAAATCATTTCATGCCATGGTTCGGGAACAAACCGGATTGCCAAGGCTGCGGCGGCAGCGCGTGGGGTTCTGGTCACGAACGCGCCCAACACCAACAGCCGATCCGTTGCGGAAATGACCATTGGGCTTTTGCTGGCGGTTGTGCGTCGCCTCTGTGAGGCGGATCTTGCCGTGCGGGAAGGGAACTGGGAATTCCGTTATACGGGTAAGGGTATGGAACTGCATACGCGGACGCTCGGGCTGGTCGGTTTCGGCGCCATTGCACGGCACGTTGCGCAGATTGCGGGGCAGGGCCTGGGCATGAGGGTCATGGCCTGGTCCCCGAGTGTTCCGGCGGATGTTTTTGAGGGTGCGGGTGTGATGCGGGCGAACAGTCTGGATGATCTTCTCGTGGCGTCCGATGTCCTGTCCCTGCATCGCCCGGCGCAGGGGAGCGGTCGTCCCACGATTGACGCTTCGGCCCTGTTCCGCCTGAAACAGGGGGCGATCCTGATCAATACCAGCCGTGGCGGGGAAGTGGACGGTCCTGCGCTGGCGGAAGCTCTGGAGGCGGGGCATCTGGGCGGGGCGGGGTTGGATGTAATGTCGCCAGAACCTCCGCTGCCGGATGATCCTCTGCTCCGCGCTCCGAACGTGGTTCTGACGCCGCATATCGGTGCGACAACGGAACAGGCTCTGCGCCGCATGGCGATGATGTGCGCATCACAGGTTCAGGACGCACTTGCGGGGCGTGTTCCGCCGCACTGTCTCTGAACGATGAAGTGCCGCGCCCTTCCGTTTCGGGAAGGGCGCGGGGCGTTTTCAGACGGCGCCCAGTCCGCCGCCGCCCGGCGTCATGAGGACGAGAACCTCGTCCGGCTTGAGGACCTGAAGGCCCTTGCCGGCGAGCTTCCGGCCTGATGCGGTCTCGACACGACCTGCCGCGCCGTCCTGTCCGCCAAGGGCGCCACGGGCCGGGTGATCGACGCGGTCGAACGCTGCCAACAGTTCGAACGGCTGCTTCTGGGTTGTGCCGATCCGCATGATCTGCCCGTCGCCGCCTTTGGTCTGGCCCAGACCACCGCTGTTTTCACGCAGTTCCTTTTCCCAGAAAATGAGCGGGCACTGGATTTCCGCGATTTCGATCGGGGTGCCGTGCACGCCGGACGGAAAGGCCGTTGCGGAGAGGCCGTTCAGGCCGGGACGTGCGCCGGTGCCGCCATTGGTCGTGATGGCCAGGGCGTAGGTCTGGGAGGTCTCCGATCCTTTGGGGAACCACTGGCCACGGACGGCAATGTTCCACAGGCAGGACGTCCCTTCCGCCGGGACCCGGGCAGGCAGGGGCGTGCGCAGGCATCCGAACACCATGTCGGGCAGCATCTGTCCGATGACATGGCGGGACGAGACGGGGGCGGGACGGGGGGCGTTCAGGACGGAACCTTCCGGCGCCTCGACATGATAGGGCGCAAGCGAGCCTGCGTTGTTGGGGACGTCTGGCGAGATCGCGCAGGCCAGTCCGAAGACGGTGTAGGCCCGTGTATAGGCCATCGGGACGTTGATCCCGCGACCGACCGTCGGCGGGGAGCCGTCATAGCTGACGCTGACACGGCCTTCGCTGACGGTGAGCTTTGCCTTGAGCGTCAGCGGGGTATTGTAGCCGTCGATCGTCATCTCATGGGACCAGCTGCCCTGTGGGAGGGCCGCGATCTTGTCCAGTACGGCCTGTCGGGAGCGCTCGATGATGAAATCGGCCAGCGGGTCGAGGGTGTCGAGCCGGAACTCGTCCATCATGTCGCACAGGGCGCGCACACCGACATCGTTGCAGGCCGCCAGCGAATAGGTATCGCCTTCCGTGTCCACCGGCAGGCGGGTGTTGGCGCGGATCATGGCCATCAGCGTTTCGTTGACCTGGCCCTGATCGATCAGTTTCAGCATGGGGATCGACAGGCCTTCCATGAAGACGTCCGTCGCTTCCGGCCCGTTGCCCAGTCCGCCGATATCCATCAGGTGGCTGGTGCAAGAAAACAGTCCGACCAGACGGCCCTTGTGGAACGCCGGGGTGGTGATGACGAAATCGTTGAGATGCCCTGTTCCCATCCACGGATCATTCGTGATGTAGGCGTCGCCTTCCTTCATGGTCGAGATCGGGAAGTGACGCAGGAAATGGCCGACGGATTCCGCCATGGAATTGACGTGGCCCGGCGTGCCGGTCACGGCCTGTGCGATCATCCGGCCCTTCAGGTCGAAGATGCCGGCCGAAATGTCCTCGCATTCGCGGACGATGGGGCTGAACGCCGTGCGGATCAGCACCTGGGCCTGTTCGCCGACGACGGCGATCAGGCGGTTCCACATGATCTGGAAATCGATTTCCTTATGGGAGTGTGCGCTCATCAGACGGCGTCCTTCATGTCCAGAATGATGTTGCCGCTACCGTCCAGATGGGCGTTGTAGCGGGAGGAGACGTAGGTTGTGGTTTCTTTTTCGGCGATCAGGGCGGGGCCGGAAATGCGGCTGCCCGGTTCCATATCCGTGCGTTCATAAACCGGCAGATCGACATGAGTGCCGGTTGCGCCGTCGAACAGCTTCCGGATATCGCCGGATTTTGCGTCATGCAGGGCCGGGGCGGCCTTGAAGGGCGGATATTTCTGCGGCGTGGTGGACACGCTGACAGACCAGTTGAGGATCTCGACCGCGGCGTGCGGGATGACGCGGGAGAACTGCCGGGCATATTCTGTTTCGAAAGCGGTTCTGAGCGCGGAGAGATGGTTGGTGCTGATGGCGCCTTCGGGAAGGGTGACGATGATTTCGTGACCCTGGCCGACATAGCGCATGAAGGCGCTGCGCCGGATGTGAAGCGTCTCGGTCCGCGCATCGTCCTGGACCAGGCCGTGTGCGGCCTGCGTCATATCGTCCAGCAGGGCCGAAACTTCTTCTGAATTGAAGCTGTCGTCCAGGCGCATCGGGAAGGAGCGGACCAGTTCGAACGAGACCGGGGCTGCGAGAAAGCCCACGGCCGAGCCGACACCGGCGTTTGACGGGATGACCAGGCGCTGGATGCCGAGTTTTTCTGCAACGCGCGCGGCATGGAGCGGGGCCGCGCCACCGAAAGCGATCATGGTATGCTCACCGATGACGGCGCCGCGTTCGGCGGCATGCACGCGGGCGGCGCTGGCCATGTTTTCACAGACGATTTCATAGACCGCATGGGCGGACATTTCCGCCGACAGGCCCAGCGGGGTGCCGATATCCGTCAGCAGCGCTTCGGCTGAACGGTCCGGCTGGAGCTGGATGCTGCCGCCCGCGAAGTTTTCCGGACGGATCAGGCCGAGCATCACGTCCGCGTCCGTGACGGCGGGGCGTTTGCCACCGAGCCCGTAACAGGCTGGTCCGGGGACGGAGGAGGCGCTTTCCGGGCCGACGACGACGCGTTTCATGGCGTCCAGATGGGCGATGGAGCCGCCGCCGGCGCCGATCTCGACCATTTCGATTACGGGGATCCGCAGAGGCAGGCCGGACCCTTTCATGAAGCGGGCCGTGCGGTCCACTTCGAAGACGCGGGAGGAGGCGGGTTCTCCGTCTTCGATCAGGCAGACTTTGGCGGTCGTGCCGCCCATGTCGAAGGACAGGACGCGGTTCTCGCCCAGACGCTCGGCGCATTGTGCGGCAAAGATCGCACCACCGGCCGGGCCGGATTCCACCAGGCGGACGGGAAACTGCCGGGCTGTTTCCAGCGCGGTGAGGCCGCCGCCTGACGTGACGAGATACAGCGCGCCCTGAAAGCCCTTTGCATTGAGGGCCTCGCGCAGGCGCCCCAGATAGCCCGCCATCAGGGGCTGGACATAGGCATTGGCAACCGTAGTCGAGGTACGTTCATATTCCCGGATTTCGGGACAAACCTCACTTGAAATGGAGATTGTGACGTCTGGCAGGGCTTCCTGAAGAAGTGCCCGAACCCGCTGTTCATGCGCCGGATTGGCATAGGCATGGAGGAACGCAATGGCGATGCTCTCGACGCGTGCGTCCCGTAATTGGGGCACAAGCGCCAGAACTGCCTGTTCATCCAGCGGAAGCTGAACGGTACCTCGGGCATCCATGCGTTCGGGAACGGTAAAGCGCAGGTCCCGGGGGACAAGCGGGCTGGGCTTTTGCAGCATCAGGTCATACTGGTTGAACCGGCTTTCAGTACCGATTTCCAGAATGTCCCGAAAACCCTGTGTTCCGATGAGGGCCGTGCGGGCGCCCCGGCGTTCGATGATCGCGTTGGTCGCCAGCGTCGTGCCGTGCACGAAGACTGTTACGTCGGGGAACTGCAGGCCCGCGTCCTGGATCACAAGCCCGATGCCATCCATGACGCCCTGTTCGGGTGCGCTGGGCGTCGTAAGGACCTTGCGTGTCAGACGTCCCTGCGGTGTCTGTAGAACCACATCCGTGAATGTGCCACCGATATCAGCGGCGAGACGGATTTGTGTACTATCGACCATGCCTATGTTTTCCGTATCGGGTTAGAGTATCGTGGAGCACCCTGAGAGGGCGCGGACTGAAGGAGAGTGAAAAGGGCCATGAAGGACGCGAAAGGCGGGAGCCGCACGCCGGTCATGCCGGATGTTGCGGATATGGAACGGGCCTTCATCGTGTCTTCGTCGCATCTGGCATTGCCAGGGAACGAGGACCTGAGTGAATTCGAGTTTGCCCTGACGGTCGTGAACCATGCGTTTCATCGCTGGATGTCGCGTGGCATGGCGGCGGCGGGACTGCCGGATCTTTCGGCGCTCGACACGCTCATTCTTCACAGCGTCACACATCGGAACCGGGAAAAAAGCATCTCGGACCTGATGTTCACCCTCAACCTGTCCGAACGGCATTACCTGAACTACGCGCTGAAGAAGCTGGACGAGCACGGGCTGATCCAGCGGCGGCGTCAGGGCAAGGAAGTCTTCGTCAGCACCACGCAGAAAGGCCGGGAAGCCTGTATGGAATATGCCCGTCTGCGCCGTATCTGCCTGCTGGAGCATATTCCGCAGAACCGGGAGGTCGGTGACGTCACGATTGCCGAGGTCGCCAAGGCGCTCCGTGTCCTGACGGGATTTTACGAACAGGCGTCGCGGTCCGCCGCATCCCTCTGAACGTACCGCTTCAGGCATCCTGATGGATCCTGAAGAGGACGTCATGATAGCCGACGGGGCTGTTATCGCCGATCTCGGCCGGACCAAGTGTGCCGTTCGTCGTAGCCGTAACAGGCAGGCGAAGGGCGCCTGTCTCTATAAAGCCGATGATGTCCCCGGTCCGGACGGTCTGACCTATGCTCAGGCCATTCTGACGGAACCGGCCCATCTCAGGGCTGAGAACGGGAATGTCTTCCACCGTTACGGCCGGAGCACCATGAGCCGTCTGGCACGGGGTCGCCGTCACGGTCAGGGCAATCGCGCCCGTCTCGTTTTTCAGGGAGACATGACGGACATCGTGATGCCGCATCCTCTCAACCAGTGTCGGAAGGTCGTTCAGAAGGTCTTCAAGAAAAGTCATGGGGCGGACTTTCGCATGAGGGCTTCGAGATAGTGCACGCTGACGCTGCCTTCGCGGACGCCGGGCTCGTTCATCAGGCGCAGATGCAGGGGCGTGGTCGTGGCGATGCCGGTGATCTGCATTTCGGAGAGGGCGGCATGCATGCGGTTGAGGGCATCCGTGCGGTCCGTCCCGTGGACGATCAGCTTGGCGATCAGGGAATCATAGTTTGGGGGCACGACGTAGCCGTCATACAGATGGGTATCGACGCGTACGCCGGGGCCGCCAGGGGCGCGCCAGTTCAGGACTTTTCCGGGGGCAGGGCGGAAGCTCACGGGGTCTTCGGCATTGATGCGGCACTCGATGGCGTGGCCTTCGGTGCGGACATCGGCCTGTGTGAAGGAAAGCGGCTGTCCCATCGCGATGAGGAGCTGTTCGCGGACGATGTCGATGCCGGTCGTCATTTCCGTGACGGGGTGTTCGACCTGCAGGCGGGTGTTCATCTCGATGAAAGAAAATGCACCATCTTCGTACAGGAACTCGAAGGTGCCGGCGCCGGTGTAGCCCATCAGGGTGCAGGCTTTCGCACAGCGCTCGCCCAGTTCGGCTATGGCCTGCGGGTCGATGCCGATGGCTGGGGCTTCCTCGATCAGCTTTTGGTGGCGGCGCTGGATGGAGCAGTCCCTTGCGCCGAGCCAGACTGCATTGCCCTGCCGGTCGGCCAGAACCTGGATCTCGATATGGCGGGGATGTTGGAGGAAGCGTTCGGCATAGACGGACGGGTTGCCAAAGGCGCGTCCGGCTTCTTCCCGGGCGGTTTCAATGGCGTCGCGCAGATCGGCCGCGGCCATCACCACGCGCATCCCGCGTCCGCCGCCGCCGCCCGCCGCCTTGACGATCAGCGGGTAGTCGATGGCGTCACAGATGGCCTGTGCTTCGGACAGGTCTGTGGGCAAGGCGTCTTCCGTGCCGGGAAGGCACGGGACGCCTGAGCGGCGCATCTGCTGCTTGGCACTGATCTTGTCGCCCATCAGGCGCATGATCGCGGCGGTCGGGCCTGCGAGGATGCGACCGGACTGTTCCACGGCTGCGGCGAAATCGGCATTTTCCGACAGAAAGCCGTAGCCGGGATGGATGATGTCGGCATTCGTGAGTTCGGCGGCGCGCAGGACACGGGCGGCGTCCAGATAGCTGTGCGAGGCGGCAGCCGGGCCGATGCAGATCGTTTCGTCCACGAGGCGCAGATGTGCGAGGCGGGCATCGGCTTCGGAATGGATGCCGATGCTGTGCAGCCCGAGCAGGCGGCAGGCCCGCGTGATCCGCAGGGCGATTTCACCACGATTGGCGATCAGGACGCGGTGGGGCTCATGCATCGAGTGGCTCCACGGTGAACAGCGGCGTTCCGGGAGAGACCGCTTCGGCATTTGCGGCTAGCACGGCGACGATGCGGCAGGGGAACTCGGCCTCGATACGCGAGAGCGTCTTCATGACTTCGAGGATATAGAGCGGCTGTCCTTCCGCCACGATGTCGCCGGGTTTGACGAAAGGCGGCGCATCGGGAGCGGGAGAGGTATAGAACTGGCCATGCATCGGCGCCTCGATCGTCATCTCGGCCGTGGCAGGGGCAGAGGCGGTTACCGGAAGGGCCGGTGCGGCCGTGCCGTTCGTAGCCGGGGCCTGCGGGCTGTTTCCCTGTTCCCCGCGGACCAGGCGGATATGTTCGCCGTCGCGGGAATAGTCGAGTTCGGTAATGCCCAAGGCCTGCATCCGGGCCATCAGGGCATCGAGGGTCTTGAGATCGGGGATCATCGGGCGGTCCGTCTTCCGGTCTGCTTCAGGTCAGGGCGCGCACGGCAATGCCGGCAGCTTCGAAGCCCGCGCGCACCTTGCGGGCAACCTCGACCGATTCCGCGTTGTCGCCATGGACGCAGATCGTATCGATGCGTGTGGGCAGCATTTTTCCGGAGATGGTCTCGATGGCGCCGTTCTGAACCATTCGGACCGCGCGGGCGGCTGCGAAATCTGCGTCATGCAGGACAGCACCCGGTTCCTTGCGCGATACGAGATGCCCGTCTTCCGTATAGGCACGGTCCGCGAAAATTTCCGAGAACACGGTCAGGCCCCGCTCGCGGCCAATGCGCTCGAGATGGCTCAGGGCGATGGCCATGATGGGGAGGTTCGCGTCCACGGCTTTGACCGCATTCACGATGGCTTCGGCAACGGCGGGATCGCGTTCCGTCAGATTACCCAGCGCGCCGTGGGTTTTCATGTAGGTCATGCGATGACCCGAATAGGTGGCGAGAGCCTGTGCGGCGCCTATCTGGTAGGCCACGATCCGTTCGATCTGCGCGGGCGTGAAAGGCATGACACGGCGGCCGAAGCCCCACAGGTCCGGAAAGCCCGGGTGGGAACCGACGGACACACCCTTTTCGCGAGCGATCCGGAAGGTCTCGGCCATGACTTCCGGGTCGCCGCCATGAAAGCCGCAGGCGACGTTGGCGGAGGTCACGATGTCCAGCATCGCGCTGTCATCGCCCATCGTGTAATGGCCGAAGCTCTCGCCCAGATCGGCGTTCAGATCGATTGTTTTGGCGGTCATGGTGTCAGAACTCCCGGACATGAAAAACAGGATGGGGCATCAGAAAACGAGTTGTGTGCGGAGCTTCGAAATCTCCGCCGCCAGTGTCCGCAGGTCCGAGGCGTCCTGACGGATGGCCTGAACTGCGTCATCGCGCGTGATTTCCCGGAAATGGACCGGGGCTCCGACGCCGGTCTGGGATAGCAGGCGCAGGTCCGGCTCAATGACGGTGGCGATCTTGGGGTAACCGCCGCAGGTATTGGCATCCATCATCTGGATGATAGGCTGCCCGGCGGGCGGAACCTGTACCGTCCCGGGTAGGATACCGTGGGAAAACAGGTTGAGCTTGCGTGTCAGCATCAGTGTTTCCTGCCCTTCCAGACGGTATCCCATCCGGTTAGCGCTGGGCGTTAGGGTCCAGGCTGCCGTCTGAAAGGTCTTCAGGCTTTCCGGCGTGAAAATGTCATGTTCTGCGGCAGGCAGAACGCGGACCTGTGTGCCTTCGGCGGAAGGAAGCGGGCAGGGACGGGAGAGGCCGTATCCTGCGGCGGGCAGGCGAATACTGGCGGCGGGTGCGCAGGTCAGACGGTCGCCTTTCTGGAGTGCGCGGCCTTCAAGGCCGCCAAAGCCGCCTTTCAGGTCCGTCGAACGCGCGCCCAGAACTGCGGGAACGTCAAGACCACCCCGGACGGTCAGATAGGCTCTGGCACCCTGCCGCGGGGCACGGATGCTCAGTGTCTGTCCGGGACGGCCGGTGATGGCCCAGTCGCGGGGCAGCGTGAGATCATCGAGCGTAACGGGGCAATCGGCTCCGGTGACGGCGAAGGATGTTTCGGCGTGAAAACGCACACGGAAGGGAAAGAACACAATTTCGATCCCGGCGGTATCCAGCGGATTGTCGAGCAGCAGATTGCCGTATCCCAGTGCCAGACGGTCCATGGCGCCCCCCTGGGCCACGCCCATGGCCATCGCATGGCGACGGCCGAAGTCCTGGATCGTGTTGAGGGAGGAGCCTGTCAGGATTTCGATCATGAGGCCCTCACGAAACGGACGGTGTCGCCTAGCCGCAGAAGGCCGGGTTCCGGGCGGAAGGCGTCAAAAAGGCAGAGATTCGTCCGGCCGAGGATATGCCAGCCCGACGGCGAGGTGCAGGGCATCATCCCGGCATGGCCGCCGCCGATGACCACAGCCCCTTCCTCGACGCGCAGCCGGGGGGAATCCCGGCGGGGGATGGCTAGCCGAGGATCAAGACCGGTCAGGTAGACGAAGCCGGCCATGGCGCCGATGGCGGCCACGCTGTAGCGCCCGGCCATGTGGGCTTCGATGGTTTCTTCTTCCGTCAGGTTGGCGAAGCGGGCCACGAGGGCCAGATCCTCGCCAAATATGCCGCCATAAGCAACGGGTACAACGATCTCGCGGGTGGGGATCTCATCGGCAGAAGCCTGCGTCCACATGTCCCGCAGCAAGGTTTCCATGGCGGCAGGATCGGTTTTGACGGCGTCGAACATGACGAGAAGATTGTTCACACCGGGGATGGTCTGAACAATATCCGCTCGCGCGTTCAGCTCGCGGCTGGTGGCCCAGATGCGGCGTTGTGTCATGTCGTTGAAAGCGCCGTCGGCAGCATCAAGGAGAAGGCCGCTCGCGCCTGCCATGTGAATGCGGGTCATTGAGTGTGATCCGGCTGAGGGCGGCCATGAAACGGACGCCGGGGAAGAAAAGCAGCGGCGAGGGCACCGCACAGGATGATGATGCCCGTGATGTAGAAGACACCATGAAAATTGCCGGTTGCCTGGAGCAGATATCCTGTCATGACCGGCGCCAGAATGCCGAGCCCGTTCGAAAATGTCAGCGTCAGGCCAGTTACGGAACCGAGAATTTCATCTTCCACCAGCAGGTCTGCCAGAAGGGCCATGTTTGCGCCGGTTCCACCTGCCATGAACGCCATTGAGACGGCGAGGAGGGGAATAATAGTCCCGGCAGTGGCACAGAGCGGCAGGAATCCCATGGAAGAGGCCAGAACGAGATACAGGCACACGACCTTGCGGCGTCCTCCCTGAGACAGGTCAGACCGTCGCACGAGTGTTTCGCCAATCTTTCCTGCCGTGATCGACAGGATGGCCGCACCGACATAGCAGTAGGCCGTGTAGGCCCCGGACTGTGCGGTACCGAGATGCAAGGTCTGGCGCATGATGATCGGCAGCCAGGACATCAGCAGGAAGTTGGCGTAATTTGCGCAGCACTGGGCAATCACGATCCCCCAGAACGCCGAGGAACGGAACAGGGTCGGCACCGAAATCAGGGCGAACGGTGTGGTACCCGTATTACGTGAGGGACGGGGATGGGTCAGGAGCCAGATCACGGACCAGACCAGCCCGAGGACGCCAAGGAACGAGAAAGCCGGGCGCCATCCATAGTTAGCAATAAGCCAGCCGGAAGATGCGGCACCGCAGGCCAGTCCGATGGGGATACCGCAGATGAACGCCGTCATCATGAGGCCCCGTTCATGTAGGGGCGCCCAGGCCCGGACGACTTTGTTTCCAAGAGCGAAAGTCGGGGCTTCTCCGACACCCAAAAGGATACGGGTGGCGATGAAGGCTGGCACGGTAGCCGTCAGACTGCCAAGGATCATGGCAATCGACCACAGCGCAACCGCTGCCGCACCGATAATGCGGACCCCGAAGCGGTCCAGAAGGATCGCTCCGGGAAGGTTGAGAATGAAATAGGACCAAAGGAAGCTGGACAGAACCCAGCCCGTTTCCCCGGGGGTAAGAGCAAATTCGTGCGCGATCTGGGGCATGCCCACGGACAGGGCCGCCCGGTCTCCGTAACAGATCACGCACATGGCGATGGTCAGGGCGTATATGACGAACCGGAAAGGCCGGCGATCTTCTGGAACTGTCTGGGAAACTGTCTGCAAGAAACTGCGCCTTTTTTCCGTTAAGTCTTAGAAGGTCAGTCCGGTCTGGATATAATACATGCCGCCGTTGAAGCCGTAAGGTGAGTAGTAGGCATATTTGTATTCATTGAAGAGCGGTGCTGCCGTCGCCTTGGGAACGCGCGTTGGATATTTGTTGCCCAGGTTGTTTGCGCCTACCGTGACGCTCCATTTCGGCAGGATCTTGTAGCTGACGGACATGTTGGTCAGGAACGCCGGGCGCTGTTCCATCGGAGCCGCCGTGGGGCTTGCGAGGAAAATGATGGAACCGTAACGCTGCTCCTGCACCATGACGTTCCACTTGCCGTAGTTCCAGTTGACCGTGAGGTTCTCGCGGTTCTTGGGTGCAGAATGCAGGAGCATCTCTTCGGCATAGGTGTTGAACGTGGACAGGCCCATGTTCGCCAGCACGGAAGGAGTCTTGTTGCGGCTGCGGATTTCGTTGTCGGAGTAGTTGAACGTGAAGTCGAAGCGGAACGTGCCGGCGCGTTTGGTATGCAGCGTGTAGTTGGTATCGACGTCGCCGCCATAGGTCTGGGTGTTGACGGGGTTGGTGTAATACGAGGCGTAGGTGACGTTGTTCAGGCCCGAGGCAGCGAGAATGTCTGCCACGCCCGTGCCGCCAAGGGTCGTGGTGCTAGCCAGACGGTCATTGATCGCGATGTAATACAGATTGGCCGTGACGTTCCAGTCTTTGAGCGGCGTAGCATCGATACCAATGCTGTAATTGCGGGAATACTCACCTTTAATATGCCCCGCACCGAGCGCCTTTGCAGCGTTACTGCTATTGGGAAGCTGATCCACGGCATAGTTGGCGAAAGGCGCGTTATAGAAATAATAGGTCTGGCCCAGCGTTGGCGGACGATAGCCGGTATTGATGCTGGCGCGGATTGCCCAGTGCTTGTTGAAGTTGTAACGCGTTCCGATTGATCCCGTGGTGACGGAAGCAAGATGGCTGTAGCTCGTGGCACGGCCGCCGAGGGACCATTCCCATTTTTTCGTGACGTAGAAATCCAGGTTGACGTTGCCGTCATAGATGTCGCGGCCGCGATTGGTGACTGCCAGTGGAACGTTGCCCGCATGGTCCGTGGCACCGAGGCCGATCCAGGAGGCTTCTTCGCCCCCCGTCATCTGGAAGGTATCGCGCCGGTATTCCCCACCGAAACGCAAGGCGATCGGCTTGGGTAGCCATGACGTGTGGAAGAAGCGCGAACCGCGCAAACCGGTCGAAAGCTCGGAGGTTATGGTCTTGCCATCATAGAAATCACGCGGACTGGCATCGCCGAGCGAGATGTTGTTGCTGTCGAGGGTCGAATAGGCCTGATCGTCACGACCATAATTGACATAGGCGTCCCAGGCGAAACCGAATTTGTGGGCTTTGATGCCATTATCGGTTTCGAAATCGTACTGGTCCATGCCGATATAAGGCTGGGCACCGTTAGGCCAGAGATTGATATCGGTCAGGCTGTTTCCGGCGCTGCGATAGGTCTCGGCCACATGCGCCTTACGATGGCTGAAAGTCGACGTGCTGTAGAGGTTGAGATTTTCTCCCAGCGGAACCGACATGTTCTCGCTGAGCGTCTCGAGTGTCGATTTCGGAATACCCAGACCACGCTGCACGTCACGGCTGGCCGTTTCGTTTCGGGAATCGCCCACTGGATAAAGCTGTCCGACGAAGAGGCCGCTGCGGTTGGTGGGAAGCTGGTGGGTGACCTGCGCCGCGAGATCGAGATAGCCACCGTTTTTGCCAAGTGCTGTGGCCCAATCTGCATAACCGTTCAGTGCCTGTCCGTCGCCGGCGTAGAAGCCGCTGTTCTGGAAGTTGATGGAACCGCCATGCGTTCTCTGTTTGAGGACGATATTGACCGCACCCGCCAGAGCGTCCTGCCCATAAAGGGCCGATGCTCCTTCTGTAATGACTTCGATATGATCGATAGCCGAAATCGGGATCAGCGAAATATCCGTCGGCTCGGTGCCCCAGTTGGGACCCGCATTGGCATTGAAGTTTGCGCCGATATGGCGGCGATGTCCGTTGACGAGGATTAGCGTGTCATCGGCCGACTGCCCGCGGAGCTGCATGGTCTGGATGAAGCCGCTGTTGCCGACGCCGGACTGGGGCGGAGAGGTAATGGACGCGGAGGCTTGGGCAAGCGCCTGCATAACGTTTGTCTGGCCTGTGGCTAGAAGCTGGCTGCCGGACACGACCGTCACCTGGGTGGTGCTGTGAACCGGCGTCGAGGGATTCATCACGGACTGCCCGGTAGGCGTCGTGCCCGTAACGCGCATTTCTTCCGGCCCGGATCGAGAAATGATTGATGTCCGGCGGGCGGGGGAAATCGTGTGCCCCGGTGTGACTGTCGACGTGGGTCCTGTGGGATGTCTGTGAGGCTTCGTGGTGGAGTGCGTCGGTGTTTTTGCCAGTGCGGATGAACCCGAAACGGGCGGACAAAGTGATACGAGCGTGCTCAGGGCAGCACCGCCCATCAAGAAGGCCTTGGGTCCGAAACGCTTGCTCATGGGCATCCCCTTTTCCGGCCGGGAACGGCGGGACAATCAGAAATATATGCTTTTCATGAGCAAATCACACATATAACGGATCAGCAACTAAAATGTTCCTTTTTAGAAATGGATTAAGCGTATTTTCAATTTTTCCGAGGAGAAAATAATTTTTCTGGTGCCAGGAAATGAGTGGTCTTGCCGGTCATGCGGGTGAAGTTGGCTTGAATGGCAAAAAAAAATGCCTCACTCTTGGTTCGAGAGAAAAATTTTATGTCTGTCGGATCATGATTTCTGAACTCAAAACATTCGTCATTGCGGCACAAATGGAAAGTTTTGCTGCAGCCGCCAAGGCCATTGGTCTGACCCAGTCGGCAATCAGTGCCCAAATTCGTCGTCTGGAAGAAGAATTTGGCTATGATCTCTTTGAGCGTACGGGCAGGTCCGTGACGCTGACGCGTGCGGGAAACACGATTTTGAGCCAGGTTGAGGATATTCTCTCTTCCTATGAGGCGCTCCGGGGTGTGAGACGCCCGCCGACAGACAGTGCACCTTTGCGTATCGGAGCGATTTCCACGGTTCAGACCAGCTTACTTGCTCCGGCCATTGCAAGGCTGCATCTGGAACTTCCGGATCTGAAAGTACGAATCGTTCCCGGCCTTTCAATGGTACTTCTGGATCGTCTGGATGCAGGGGAACTGGATGCTGCATTGATCGTGCGGCCGCCCTTTGGCCTGATGGCAGACATGCAGTGGCATCCCCTCGTCAAACAGGACTATGTCATGGTGGTGCCTGCTCATACGGAGCATGAGAACTGGCGTCAGATCCTGCAGACACAGCCTTTCATCCGGTATGACAGTCGTTCTTTCGGGGGGCGCACTCTGGACCGGTTCCTGAAAGCACAGGGACTTGCTCCGCATCAGGTCGTTGAAACGGAAGAACTCCACACGATCCTGCAGATGGTAGCCAACAATATGGGGTGTTCAATTGTTCCCTATATTTTCGCGGTCAGCGTCGTCCCTAACATCCGCGTTCTGCCTTTAGGGGAACACAGGATAGCCCGCGAAGTGGGTGTCATGAGTCTGCGCGGTCGTATGTCAGAGGGGCGAGAAGCGCTGGTCCGCTATCTGGATGAGGCATCCCGGGATAATGTCCCTCCTGCTCCTTGGAGTTCCTGAGCTTCGTTTAGGAGCCTACCTGCCACAGAAGAACATCAGCGTCGCTGGAACCATCATCTTTTAGGTGTTT
>NZ_BJNM01000035.1 GCF_006539685.1 Gluconobacter oxydans | reverse complement strand
GAAGGATGAGGATATGCACGGCCTGAAGCGCACAGTCGGTGGAGTTATGTAGCCGCAACCTTTGACCTGCTTTGGCTTGGTCTCCTTACAGAGACAAGACAGAATGAACTGGCCTCTCTAACATGGGACCGTATTCAGCCTCCGGAGACGGAATCTACACTGTCTATGATTGTGAGCGCGTGCGAGGTGGCCAAGACCCTGAATTTATGCCGATGCATCTTCATTAAAGCGCGTCTAGAGACACTGGAGGAGCAGTCTAGAGAGCCCTTCTCTTCCCGGAATTACCGCCGGCCGGCCCAGACAGAAAGCGTTTCTAGACTCTCGCCAAGCGGTTACGGAGGCTAAGGCTATTTGCATTCATCTCATCTTTATAGCCCGTCCTTTCTCAGGACGGGCGATAGATTACCGGCCGGCTTTCACCAGACGAACCGCCTCTGTCTGATCGCCTTCTCCGCCCGGAGAGGCCAGGCCCCTGCCCAGATCTTCCCCCACGATCCGCGCACACAGTGCCAGCGAGAGCGCACCTGCATCCGGGTGGCCCTTGCTACGCTCACCATGCATTTTCGCACGTCCCATCCGGGGTAGAAGATCACGCGTGGCCTGCGCTGCTTCATGAGACGCCTGCGCCCCCATCTGCCAGGCTTCCACAAGCCCATGCCCCGCGGCCAGAGCCTTCTCCAGCGTTTCAACAAACGGCACCAGCGCATCTACCAGTGTCTTGTCGCCGGGTTTTGCCCGGCCAAGCTCCATGATGCGTTCCATGCTGTTCCGTGCACCGCCTGAAAGCTGCTGTGCATCGGGCAGGCTGTTGTCATCGAACGCCAGACTGAAGGCCCGCAGCCCCTCGCCCCAGAGCGCCCCGGATGTTCCCCCGGCCCTGTCCGCCCAGGCGTCCGCCGCCGAGGCCAGAACCGTCGCTGGCCCAGCGCCGGCATCCGCCGCAGCCCGCGCTACCTTCGCTGCTGCCGCCGAGCCGCGAGCCATGCCCTGTCCATGGTCCCCGTCCCCAACCACAGCATCGATATGCCCCAGGTCGGACTCCGCTTCCGCCAGTGTCCGGGCCAGATGATCCATGACAGCGGCCACACAGGTTCCGCCACGACGCCCCTGCGCCGTTCCGGAGCGCATGTACAGGATCTCGGTTTCCTCAGGGACTTCAAGCCGCGTGATTCCGTCCCCGCTCAGCTGCCCATGGCTCAGCGCTGCAGATTCCACAGGGGATCGCCAGTACCGCTCCAGATCCTCATCGAGCCAGGTCAGCGTTAGCGAGCAGCCCGCCATATCAAGGCTCGTAACGTACTCACCCACCAGCGGCGCCACGAGCGTCAGACCTGCCTTTTCGAACATTGGCACCAGCCGGTCCCACAGGACGAACAGCTCTTCCTGCTTGGTGCTGCCCAGACCGTTCAGCAGGACGGCTACCCGGCGCGACGCCCCTTCCGGAAGCTCTGCCAGCAGACGGTCGAACAGGATCTGCGCCAGATGCTCCGGGTCCGGAACATCCTGCTCGTCAATGCCGGGCTCGCCATGCACCCCTAACCCGAGCGCCATGCGGTTCTTCGGAACTTCGAACAACTTTTCCTTCTCGCCCGGCAGCGTGCAGCCATCGAACGCCACGCCGAACGTGCAGGTCTGACGGTTCACCCGCTGCGCGACTTCCTCGACTTCGTCGAGCGTCAGCCCCGCCTCGGCTGCAGCGCCCACGATCCGGAAAATCACCAGATCCCCGGCAATTCCGCGCCGCTTCTCCCGTGTAGAGGCATCCGAGCTGGCCACATCATCTGCCGTCGCCAGAACACGGACGTCATAGCCCTCTTCGCGCAGGCGGTCCGCTGCGATCCCGAAATTGAGCACGTCCCCGGCATAGTTGCCGTAACCGAGAATGATCCCGCCGTCCAGATCGGCCTGGCGAGCAATGCTCTTGATGGCCTGCGTGGAGGGCGAGGCGAAGATATCCCCCGCCACTGCCGCATCGCCGAAGCCCGGACCGACATAGCCCGCAAAGGCCGGATAATGTCCCGAGCCACCGCCCAGCACAACAGCCACCTTGCCGCGACGGCCCGGGGTTGCCCGAAGCACACCGCCGCGCACATATCGCACGAGATCGGGATGAAGAAGGCTGAACCCCCGAAGGGCGGACGCCGCGAAAGTCGATGCGTCACCGCAGATCTTGGTCATGGAACGTCTCCCTGTCAGATTTCAGACGGCATCACGGTTGAGGTAGCGGCGGGCCAGCGCATCGAAGGAAATCGCCAGCACGACGATCCCTCCACTGACGACCGACTGCCAGTACGGCGAGATGCCAAACAGAACGATGATGTCTTCGATGATGCCGATGATGACGGCGCCCAGAACCGCCCCGATCGGGCTGCCAATGCCACCCGTCGTCGCCACGCCACCAATGACAGCAGCGGCAATCGGTCCGAGCACCCAGGTGTCACCGATGGAAGGCTGGGCCGTGCCCAGACGCGCCACCATCAGGATGCCTGCCAGCGCCGAAAGGAACCCGGCCAGCGCGAACGCCCCCATGCGGATCGCATTGACCCGGATGCCCAGCATCCGCGCCGCATCAGGATTGCTGCCGATGGCGTAGATATAACGCCCGACCGGTGTGCGCAGCATGACGAATGCCACGATCGCCAGACAGACCAGCAGCACCAGGAACGGCACCGGCACGCCCATCACGAGCCCACGGCCAAGGAACGTGATGTCCCGCGGCACACCCGTGATCGCAACACCCTTGGTCGCAACGAGGTTGGCACCGCCATATACGCCGGCCATGCCGATCGTCAGCACCAGCGAGTGGAGACGGAGCTGCGTGATCAGCGCCCCGTTCAGCAGGCCGCATGCTCCACCCATCAGCAGGCACAGCCCCAGCGACAGCCAGGGATTGAGTCCGAGCTGCACCATCAGGATGCCACCCACCACACCCGCAAGCCCGCCAATCGCACCGACGGACAGATCAAGCTCGCCGAGGATCATCAGGATGGACTGGCCGATGGTGACCAGCCCGATAAAGGCCAGCGCCCGGGCAATGATGACCATGTTGAAGGTCGTCAGAAAATGCGGTGAAAGCGCACAGGACGCCCCGAATATGATGACCAGCGCCGCAATGACGCCCCCCAGCGGATTTCCTGCCAGACGGGAGACGAGCGCCTTGAGTGGGGGGGCCTTCGGCGGCTGCTGTGAGGGCGTTGCCGGAACAGTGGTTTCAAGCGACATGACGGTTCTCCGGGGCGCCGATGATCGCGCCGACAAGTGTGTTGACGTCAGTAGTGGCCTGATCGAACGACCCCGTGATCCGGCCGGAATACATGGTGATGATCCGCGAAGCGCAGCGCTGGAGCTCGGTCATTTCGGACGAGACGAGAATGATCCCCACGCCCTCTTCCGCGAGCTGCTGCATGATGCGGTAGATCTGGAACTTCGTGCCGATATCGATACCCTTGGTCGGCTCGTCGAAAATCAGCACACGCGGCCGCCGCGCCATCGCCCGGCCGATGATTGCCTTCTGCTGGTTTCCGCCAGACAGATGTGCGATCTTCTTGCCAGCCGAGGACGTGCGCACGTCGAACTGGCGGATCGTTTCGGCCACGACCTCATTCTCACGCGCCGGGGAAATGATCCCGCCGCACTTCATGCGATCCAGAACCGAGAGACTGATATTTTCCCGCACACTCAGAAGCGGGAAAATGCCGTGATGCTTGCGCTCCTCGGACAGGTAAACCATGCCCAGAGCCACGGCCCGATCGGTACGGCCTTTCGGGATTTCCTCGCCTTCGAGGAAGGCGTGCCCTCCTGTTGCCCGCAGATATCCGAAGATCGTCTGCATCAGCTCCGAGCGTCCCGCGCCCACAAGTCCAGCAAAGCCCAGGATTTCTCCACGCCGCAGGACAAAAGACGCATCCGAGAACCCCGGCCCGGACATATCTTTAACGCTCAATATGACGTCAGTTTCAGACGCAGCCATGCGTGGCTGGAACTTCTCCTCAAGCGAGACCGAACTGCCCGACATCAGCCGGATCAGGTGCCCCTCCGTCATCTCCGCCATCGGATAGGTGCCCACGCTGCGACCATTGCGCAGCACCGTCACCGTGTCTCCGAGCGCAAAGATTTCTTCCATCTTGTGCGATACGAACACGATCGCGCAGCCCTCGTCGCGCAGCCGGTGAATGATGCGGAACAGATGCTCCGTCTCATTGGCTGTCAGTGACGAGGTCGGCTCGTCCAGGATCAGAACCTTGAATTCTTCACGGCATGCCGCGCGCGCAATCTGAAGGAGCTGCTGATCCGGTACGCTGATGCGGTTCACGAGCTGCCCCGGCTTCGCATGAATGCCGAACCGCTCGATCAGTTCCGCCGCCGCCTTCTCCATAGCCCCGCGCGACACCGTCAGATGCCCGAACCCGGAACGGTTGAACGGCATGAACATGTTCTCGGCTACGGTCATCGGCCCGAACAGGTTCAGCTCCTGCGGGACATAGGCGACCTTCTCGAACAGTGTCCGGTCATGCAGCGCATCCTGTCCTTCGATCAAGACGGTTCCCTCATCCGGCACGACCAGCCCGGTCAGCGTCTTGATGAGCGTGGATTTGCCGGCGCCGTTCTCCCCTGCAAGAATATGGATCTTCCCGGGCTCCAGCGTCAGATCGACATGATCGAGCGCCACCACGCCAGGATAGGTCTTCCGGACGCCTTCAATCTGAAGAACTGTCATGACCGTCACTCCCCTTCCTGTCCTGCTGCGTCAGAGGTTCTTGCTCGTCAGAAGATCGATGCCGGTATCGATGTATTTGGGCGTCTTCTGCCCCATCGCCCGCTGCCAGGCAGACACGACGGCCCAGTAACCCTGCATTTCCGGCCGGCTCGACGCAGAGGACTCAGCAACGCCATCCTTGATGAGCTGGATCATGTCGTTGAGGTTATCGAGCCCCACTTCCTTGACCTTGCCCGTCTTGCCGCTCTCGCGAATGGCCTGCCCAACGCCCACCGGACCGGAGGCATCGCACTCGACCCATCCGACCAGATCCGGATGTGCCTGCATGATGGCAGAGGCCTGCTTCTGGGCGGTCTCGATGCTGTCATTGTCCACACCCGTCGCCACGACTTTCATGTCCGGGTATTTGGCAAAGACCTTCTTTTCGCACTCGGCCCGCAGCGTGTGGTTCGGTGCCGTCGGCACCCCCATCATGATCGCCACTTCGCCCTTCTTTCCGACCAGGTTCGCCAGCCGCTCGGCCGCCATCGTGCCCTGCTCGCAGAAATCCGCGCCCACGGCGGTGATGTCCATGCCTTCGGGCGGCAGGGAATCAAACACCGTCATGGGGATCTTCTCGTCCACGGCCTCGTCCATGGTCGCGCGGTTGCCCTTCTCGTCCAGCAGATCGAGGATCAGCCCGTCCGGATGGGTCGCAATCGCCCGCTCGATAATGTCGTTCTGGGATGACACATCTGCCGTCTGTGGCGCGCGGTATTCGATCTCGACCTTCCGCCCCGTCGCCTGCGAGATCATCGTCGCAGCCGCCTGTGCTCCGTTATTCGCCTTGTCGAACCAGGGATGCACGGTCTTGGGGATCAGCACGAAGCGCAGGGGTGCGCTGTTATCCGCTGCATGAGCCTGACCTGCTGCAAGCGGCGCCAGAAATGGCGCAGCCGTCAGCATTGCGGCAAAAGCAAATGCCGTTTTCATAAGTGTATTCTTTCAAAGAACCAGCCGGATCAGTTCCGGACCGGGAGTTTTACTTCAGCAACTTGCGCCGACAGGAGCCTGCTGGCGGTATTTCTTTCCGAGCGCATCAATGCCAGCCACATTCCGTGCCGAGGCACTGCGCGGATCAAACGTGCAGGCCAGCCAGGCTTCGGCAATTGATTTCGCCACTTCCGACCCGATGACGCGCGATCCCATCGTGATGATATGCGCGTTGTTCGACAGCGCCGCACGCTCCGCGGAATATGTGTCGTGGGTCAGCGCGGCCCGGATACCCGGGATCTTGTTGGCGGAAATGCACACCCCGATCCCCGTCCCGCAGCACAGGATACCCCGGTCGAATTCTCCATGCAGAACGGCCAGCGCCACGCGCTCGCTCAGTTCCGAATACAGTTCAGCCCGCTCGTCTTCGGGATGGGACATGTCAACGACGACATGCCGCCCCAGTGTCGAGAGATGTTCCACCAGAAGCCGTGCCAGGCCTTCGCCTGCACTGTCTCCACCAATAGCAATACGCATGACTGTTCTCCGTTTCTTTGACGTTCAGTCAGACTGTTCCGCTGCCGGAAACAGGACGTGATCCCGTGATGACCGTCATCACGCGGCAATTTTTCGGGACACAACCCCGCTCACACTTTCCACCAGCCTCATGAAATCCGCAGGCTCCCAGGCCGCACGCCCGACAAACACACCGTCCACATCCGGCAATGCGACGTAATCGCGGATATTGGCCTGCGAGACGCTGCCGCCATAAAGCAGCGGAATCCGCACGCCACTGTCCCCCGCCAGTTCACGCACGACAGCACGCAATCTGGTATGGATCCCGGACACGAACGACGCCTCGGCCGGACGTCCCGCTGATCCGATGGCCCAGACCGGCTCATACGCAACCATGACCTGCCCCAGATCCTTTCTGGACACCCCATGCAGCGCAATTTTCACCTGACGTGCCAGCGTTTCCTGCGAAACCCCGAACTCGAATTCATCCGACGTATCGCCAATGCAGATCAGCGGACGCAGACCGTGCCGCAGCGCGGCCTGGACCTTTAGGTTCACCGTCCAGTCCGTCTCGCCGAAATGCTGTCGGCGCTCCGAATGGCCGATTTCCACGATGGACGCTCCGCACTCGGCAATCATCGGCGCGGAAACCTCCCCGGTCCAGGCGCCGCTGTCCTCCCAGTGCATGTTCTGCGCGCCAACCAGAAGCGCGCTGTCTTCCAGCACCGAGCACACATCCCGCAGCGACGTGAAAGACGGGATCACGAACGACCGGATCCCTTCCGGCGGCTGGAAGGATTCAAGCGCCCGCGCCGCCGCAATCGCTTCGGACGGTCCCTTGTTCATCTTCCAGCTCGTCCCGATCCAGACGTTCTTCTGATCCACAACCAACCTCCCGAAAGACTGACCAACTGGCTGAATGCTCATGACGATTCTCCCAGCCCAATGATATCTAAACCACTTTAGCGCTAAACAATAACACTAAAACCGTTATTATCATCAAAAATAACGATACATCTGAAAGGTTCCCCACCCTTCACGCAAACGTCACGCCGCCCGCTCCAGCAGGACAGTTTCCGTCACCACACTGTCGATCTCCAGATCGCGCCCGGCGACCAGTCCGCGTTTGCCCATTTTCTCATGATAGAGATGGGTGGCTTCCATGGGCGAGAGCGCGCCATCCGTGACACTGCGCATGACTTCGATCAGCAGGACGGGATCGTCTGCGTCCACGATCTTGCGACCGAACAGGGCAGCACGGGCGCCGCAGCACTGGGCCTGATGCAGGAGTTCCAGACAATCGCGGGTCGTGCCGCTTCCGCCGCCCATGATGCCGACGATCACTGATGGATCGAACTCGCAGAGCTCCGTCAGCGCCTCTGCGTCATTGAACGGCACCTTGAGGAAAACCGGCCGCTCTTCGCGCCGCAGACCGGCCAGACAGCGGACAATCATGTCATTGAGGAAGAAACCGTGATCCGCCCGGGAAATGCGCCCTTCATTGGGATTGAACACTTCCAGGAAATACGAAAAACGCCGCTCCGCCGCTTCTTCCCGAAACCGGGCGAATTCTTCCAGTGCCAGACTGTCCTGCTCGGCATCGCCATTGAAGGTCATGGAATACAGGCCGAGATTGGTCTGCGCCTTCATCAGCGATGCCGAACGGAACGGAACCGATTTCTGGCTCTGATAGCTGCTTCCCCGGCCTCGCCACAGATCCGTGGTGTCATTGGCGCGGATGGCCGACTGGATGCGCGTTCCGGCGAAGGCATCTTCCTGAAGCAGGGTCTCCAGGATCGAAGCCGAAGTCAGCATGATGTCCACGACATCCTGATCAAGGATCGTTCTGATCACATCGACATATTCGCGCCGGGTGCGGAAGCGCGAGCGCTTTTCCTGCATGGAGACCGGATGACGATGCAGGCCCGTGGCGCTGATTCCGGCCGCCATATCGGAATCCTTGGCATCCGCGAGGATGAAATCGGTCCGGCTGTCCTGACCCGCTACCATGCGGGCAATCTTTTCTTCGTAACGGTTCATGGTTCATGCCCTCAGGGCTGTATGTGAAAACGATGCGGCAGGAAGCTCACCTTTCAACTGATGGCGCTCCTTCCCTTCCCGCCAGGTCAGCAGACACTGCTGCTCTGTTTCCTGAGCGCTCCACTCAAGGGCTTCCCCCACGATGGCCCCGGCTTCGCGGACGACGTCCGGCGTCAGAAGGCCGCTCAGCGCAATCGGCGTCCGGCGGAACAGGACATCTGACAGCGTCCGCACCAGTTCATCGGTGGCGATGAAGGCCAGTTCACGCCGCGTGTAGGACGGCAGACTGCGCAGCGGCGCATCCGGCTTTTCCTGACAGAACACGGCGAACGCCCGGGCCCGCGATCCATAACGCTCCAGAAGCAGGGCTGCCCGCGCTTTCGGCAGGCCGTGCGTGACGAAGAACTCGTCCAGATAGGCGGAATACCGTTCCGGCGGGGGATAGTCGCGGCCGCCACCGATCGGGAAGTCCCGGGTGGACAGGTGCCGTTCCGCTCCCAGCATTTCCAGCACCCTGTCTGCCGTTTCTTCCGCCAGCCCACGAAACGTCGTCCATTTCCCGCCAACCAGCGACAGGAGCGGTATGCCGTCCAGAACGTCTTCATGGATGATATGATCGCGGCTGATGGCTCCCGGATCGGCTGCATTGGTCGCAGGCAGCGGGCGCACACCGCTGTAGCGGTAAATCACATCCTCCGCGCCAAACCGGAAGCCCGGGAACAGGCCGCCGAGCATACGCAGCATGTAATCCTGTTCTTCATCGGTGCAGACGGCGGTGTCAGGATCATCAATCCGCAGATCGGTCGAGCCGACGAGTACATGACCATAGAACGGATAAGCCAGGCAGATGCGTCCGTCGGGTGTTCCGAAATACATCATGCGGCCACGCAGTTCCTGCAGAAGCCCCTCATGTCGCAGAAGCAGATGGCTGCCTTTCGTTCCGCCAATATAACGGGTTTGGTGACCCAGATCGGCATTGATCCGGTCGATCCATGCTCCGCCTGCATTGACGATGAGCCGCGGACGGACATGGCGCGTCTCGCCGCTTTTTTCGTCCCGCAGTTCCAGAACCCCATCTGCAAAAGACACCGGCACCGTGTAGGTCGAAACCGCGCAGTCCGTCCCGACATCCATGCCGTCGCGCACACATTCATAACCGAGACGTTCCGGCTGGGTGATGGCGGCGTCATAATATTGGGCCGTCGCCATGACATCCGCCGCTATATGCGGCCATTCCTGCCGTGTCTGGCTCTTGAGGAACAGGCTGTGACGCGGCATGACCCGGGCACGGCGCCCGAGGAAATCGTAAATCTGCAACCCGGCTTCCAGAACGAGCGCCCCGCGATCCGTCATTTTGCCGCCCAGCCTCAGAAACTTCCGGAACGACGGCACGATGCCGCCAAACCAGGAACGGATCGGCAGGACGGTCGGCAGAGGCTTGACCACATGCGGCGCGTTACGCAGCAGCAGGTTCCGTTCCAGCGTGGACTGCGCCACGAGCCGGAATTCGCCGGTTTCGAGGTATTTGATGCCCCCGTGGATCAGACGTGATGGCGCGCATGACGCACCGGAGCAGAAGTCACTCCGGTCCACCAGAAGGACACGCAGGCCCTGAAGGGACAGTTCCCGGAACAGGCCAGCCCCATTGATCCCGGCGCCGATGATCGCAACGTCGAACGTAGCGTTGTCAGGTATGGCGGCGAGCCCCTTCATGGCCTGGCCTCCTGCGGCATGAAGCCCATTGCG
The DNA here is from genome assembly GCF_006539685.1 of Gluconobacter oxydans. Taxonomy (GTDB): domain Bacteria; phylum Pseudomonadota; class Alphaproteobacteria; order Acetobacterales; family Acetobacteraceae; genus Gluconobacter; species Gluconobacter oxydans. The sequence continues at coordinate 5,346 of NZ_BJNM01000035.1, read as the reverse complement.
GCATAGTTCAGGACAGCGCCCGTCTCCACGCTGGCAGGCTCAGCAACGGGGTCTGCCTGTGCCGGGCCACCATCATAAAGATCCGACCAGAAAGGCCGCATGGCCTGGGTCAGAGCGACATAACGCCGGTAAATGCCTTCATAGATGCGACGCCGTTCGGTCTGGGGCCTATAGGTCTGCATCGGAATGATCTGGGAAAATACGGCTTCTTCCAGATCGGCGTATCGTCCGATGGAGACGCTGGCTGTCAGAGCAGCCCCCAGCGCGCCTGCTTCACGCACTTCGGGTATTTCCACGTCTGCTCCCAGAATATCGGCAAACATCTGTGCAATCACCGGCTGGCCACTCCCACCGCCAGACACGCCAATCCTCCGGACTGGACCTGTCTGACGCAGAGCATCGACATGCTCGCGATGATTGAAGATCGTCCCTTCCACCATGGCCTGGAACAGGTCCGCCCGGTCGTGCCAGGACTGAACTCCGAATAGCGAAGCACTGGCTGGCGCTTCATAGGGCGAGCCGAACAGGAACGGATGGTACAGCGGCACCTGATGACGTCCGCCCCGCTTTGACAGGCGGCTTTCCATTTCCGCCGAGAGCTGCCGGGCCGCGTCCTGTTCGTCGGGCTTCAGAAGCCTGGCCAGCCAGTCAAGATTGCTGGAAGATGCTGGCGAAATGGCCATGCAGTTCCATAGGCCACGCCGATATCCGGCACGACAGGCCCAGCCCTCCCCGACGACCGGCCGGTCCCGGAACACTTCATTGATCGAGAACGTACCCGCCGTAATCGAAAGATCCCCGCCCTGCGTATGACCCACCCCGACCGCAGCGGCCGTGACGTCATGCAACCCGACCGAAACAGGAGTTCCAGCCCTCAGACCGGTCCGGGAAGCAGCCTCAGGCGTCAGGACACCACCGCTTTCACAGGACAGCCGCATCTCCGGCAGCGCCTTTCGAATGCCCTGCAATCCCAGGATTTCCAGCAGTTCATCGCTGTAATTCTGTGTATGCAGATCCGTGAAAGACGTGCTGGCTTCCGTCAGATCCGTCGCAATCTCGCCCGTCAGACAGTACCGGATCCAGTCCTTGGCAAAGATGACGGACCCGATCGCTGCATAACGCTCCGGTTCGTTTTCCCGGATCCAGGCCAGAAGCGTGTTGGCCGAATAGGCATAAGGACGCTGGCCGGCCACCGGAAGAACCAGATCGGACAGGCCGTCGCGCTGCCAGCGCTCATGGAGCGCCGTAGCACGGCTGTCGAGCGACATGATCCCCCGCCCTAGTGGATTACTTGAGCGGTCAAGTAGAAAAACACCGTCCCCATGTGCGGTCACCCCGACGGCGGCAACCGCCGAGCCATCAATCCCTGCATCCGCCAGTGCGTCCTGAACCGAACCGATTACGGCCTCCCAGGCCTCATGCATATCCCGCTCAACATGGTGCGGCCGGTCCATATGCTGTGGAACACGACGACGCCCCGTCCCAGTGATCGCACCGGTCGGCGAAAACACCACCGCTTTGGTCGTCGTGGAACCACTGTCGATTCCGATGGTGAAATCCTGGCGCATTGAACACCCTCCAGACAGCGTGGCAGCTCATCGAGCGAATAAGAACGATGAGCCCTCATAACATCATGGATGATATTTAGAACACATTTATCTGTGATATAACACGAATATATGTGACGTATAATGTGATGCGTTTGGAAAGCCCGCTGTTTCGGAGGGGTAGGCTGGCCGTGTCAGGCGACCATGTCGAAATTCGCATCAGCGCAGGCGCTTGCCTCATCGATCGTGAGAAGAAGCCTGACCCGCTCCGCGGCCGGACGGGATGACAGAGGTGGGGAGCGGTGAAGGATCTTTTCAGCCCTCTCCCATCCCGGAAAATGCTTTCCCTTCAGGAAAACGACAGCGCCCGTCGGGGCTTCACAGACTGAATGACCCTGATCGGCTGTCCACTGAACGCCCGGCCCCACATAGGTTCGCAGCAGACGCAGATCCACACAGTCGACATGGAATTTGCGGCAGCTGTCTGTAGTGATCTTTTCCAACCGGACACGCAGGTTCCGATGTCCGGAAACAGTGCTGTAAAGTTCAGCAAGATCCAGCATGTCCTGAACCAGAAGCCGCGCCTGTTCAGGAACTCTGGCTTCAAACTGGGCCGCGATTTCGGGAAGCGTGCCCTTCGCCATGAGCAGGCGTGGCTCTTCCTGGAGATAGGCCTCAGCTGCTTCTTGCAGGGATGGCGGGATATCCATCTCGTGACTCTGAAGGCTGCGATGGGGAGACAGGATGCCCCTGAAGGACATCAGGTGATCCAGACGGCCGCGTGTTGGGCATACAGGCATGAAGGATGGCTTTCCTTGCGATTGTTATGTTATAACATAATGATCAATAGGGGCGCATCAACCTCTTTCTTTCTGCAAGGATCTTCCCTTCATGTCGGATACCCGATTGCCCGTGACTGTCCTTTCCGGCTTCCTGGGGGCTGGCAAGACAACGCTTCTCAATCACGTCCTGCATAATCGCGAAGGACTGAGAGTGGCCGTCATCGTCAATGACATGAGCGATGTGAACATCGACGCCCAGCTCATCCGTAACGGAGGGAGCAACCTCTCGCGGACGGAAGAAAAACTGGTGGAAATGACTAATGGCTGCATCTGCTGCACGCTGCGGGATGATCTGCTGACAGAAGTTGCGCGGCTGGCGGCAGAAGGCCGGTTTGATTACCTGCTGATTGAATCAACCGGCATCGCCGAGCCTCTCCCGGTCGCAGCCACCTTTGAATTCCGCGATAAGGAAGGCCGCAGTCTGAGCGATATCGCGCGCCTTGATACGATGGTCACAGTTGTGGATGCCGTGAACCTGCTGCGGGACTATGGTTCGACCGATTTTCTGCGGGACCGGGGTGAAGTTGCGGGAGAAGACGACGAACGGGCGCTTGTGGATCTGTTCGTCGACCAGATCGAGTTTGCGGATGTCATCATTCTCAACAAGATTGATACGGCCACGCCCGAGCAGGCTGAGGCCGCACGGCTGATCATCCGCTCCCTGAACGCCGATGCGGTTCTGATCGAAACGAGCCAGAGCCGGGTGGCGCTGGATCAGATCCTGAATACGGGACGTTTTGATTTTGATCGCGCGCATCAGCATCCCACCTGGTTCCAGGAACTGTACGGACATGCAGAACACCGCCCTGAAACCGAAGAATATGGCATCGACAGTTTTGTCTATCGTGCCCGCCGCCCCTTCAATCCGGAGGCCTTCGCGGACTTCATCGCGCAATCCTGGCATGGCGTTGTGCGGGTCAAAGGCTATTTCTGGCTCGCAACCCGGCCGGACTGGGTCGGGGATCTGAGTATTGCCGGCGCACTGGCCCCCCATCAGGCTGCCGGACGCTGGTGGGCCAGTGTGCCGCATCAGAACTGGCCGGACGATGAGGCTTGGAAAGCTACGCTCGCGGGATACTGGGACGATGTTTATGGCGATCGCAGGCAGGAACTCGTCTTTATCGGCGCCGGCATGGATGAAACCGCGATCCGGGCGGCACTGGACAACTGTCTTGTGCCGCCCTCACAGGATGACGTCTTCATGCCATGGCATTACGACCATCTTGCGGATCCCTTCCCGCAATGGGCCTAATCGAAGGTCTTTAGCGGGCTGAGTAAGAAAATATTTCAGGAGTTTTGTCTTCAAAAGATCTCAGTATTAATGCTGGACGCAGATCAAGAGCCAAACCGAACTCCAGGAGAAACCATGACCGCTGTTTCAAGACGCAAGTTCGTGACCGCCGGCGCCGCTCTTGCCAGTACCGCTGCGACCATCGGACTGGGAGCATCGCAGGCGCGCGCGGCCGGTGGAGGACATGGTTTCATGGCAGCGTCGTCCGCTGGACCAGACGATTTTGACGGGCCGGGACCGCATCGCAAGAAAACTCCGGGACTTCAGGGCATCTGCGCGTTATGCGAAGTCACTGGGGGCGGTGAAAAGGTCTACGGTATTGCAGCGGAATATGATGTCGCCATTGATCCGGCCAGCCTGACGACCGACAGCTATGCCACTGCTGTCTTTCCCGCAGCCAAAGGCTTTTTCGCCGGAATGCCGCAGGAACCCGACAAGAATGATACGTCGGCGGTTGCCCGCCCTCGCCCCGTTTCGGCGATCTACACCAACAGCGAAGCAGCGCTGCGTCCCGACGGCAAGAGCGTGGAAGGTCGGTTTGTCATTAGCGAATTCCACCACGACCCGGACCTCAGCCTTCCCACCACGGACAGTGACCGGGTAAGTCTGGTCCAGAAACATGGTGTCCGCACACTCGGCGGGGTGACTTACGCCGCAAGCCAGACCGTCTGGAGCAATAGCGGCCGACACGGCAACAACGTCGCAATCCGGGGTGTGGATGCGTGGGAACAGAACCACTGGTGGTGGGACGATACGCGTTCGGCCTGGCTGGAATACAGCATTTATCTGCCGAAATCCTTCCTGGAAAAGGGCGGCGAAAACCGCGCCTACCCGCTGATTCTGGCCGTCACCCATTCGGGAACCAGTCCTGATGGGACCTGTGCGCAGACGCTGACCGAACAGTGCATCGCCAGTATCTGGAGCCTGCCTGAAGTGCAGGATGAGCATGAATGTGTGGTCATCACGCCGCGTTATGAGCGTACGACCATGAATGATTACTGGGAGCACACTTCTGACGTCGAAAACACATACAGGCTTGTTGAATCGCTTCTGAGCAATACGTGGAGCTACGGCAACCCCAACCTGCCAGACCGATCGGACAAGGTCCTGAAAATTGATCCCAAGAGGGTCTATTGCACGGGTTGGTCCATGGGGGCCATGACCTCGCTTTGGCTGATGGCAAAACATCCCCAGACTTTCGCGGCCGGACTGATCATTGCCGGGCAGCAGCGTCCATCCGATGTTGTCACGCTCGCCAATCAGAAACTCCTGATCATAACCGGTTCGGAAGACAACAAAGCCACGCCCTGGAATGAGAAATGTCTCCCCATCTGGAAACAGGCAGGAGCGAAAATCACGCGCCCCGACCATAATCTGGACCCCGCGCTGATCTTTCCGGTCGATCGGCAAGATGCCTTGACCAAACAGATCAACGGCTATCTTGCAGAAGGCGGCAACATCACCTTCCTGACATTTCAAGGCGTGGATCACATGGGAGCCGCACGGAAATTCTTCCATATTGCCGCCGCACGGCACTGGCTTCTGGATCAGGTCAGAGCATAGCTCTGGCCTGACGGCAGGATGGGATTCAGAGAGCCCCAATCGTGTGTAGCGACAAATCGAATCTGGGGACCCATCCTGAAATACGGAGGAGAGATGTAAATGG
>NZ_BJNM01000034.1 GCF_006539685.1 Gluconobacter oxydans | reverse complement strand
AAACACCTAAGAAATGACAAACTACTGGAAGGGTGGCGCAACCGGAAACTGGTTCGCTGCAGCAAACTGGAACGATAGCAACGTCCCGCAGGACAAGGCCTGGATCGACGTCCTGGCAGGAAATCCTGATGGCAGCGCTGTTACCATCGCTTTTGCGACAGCAAGTGCGACAACGCTGCAGAAAGTCACTGTTGCCGCCAACGCGACGCTTGATGTCACGGCGACCTCTTCCGATACCAGCGCCACAGTCTTCAACGTCAACAGCCTCACGGTCGCTGAAGGCGGTACGCTGGACATCAATACGTCCAATGCGGTGAGTCTGGGCAGCAGTCCGACGGTAAACGGCACCCTGCAGATCAGCGGCAATCCGGCTGTCTCGATCAACAGCAACAGCATCGGCGGCACAGGCACCCTGATCCTCGACGGAACGACGATCGGCAGCGCGAACGCCCAGTTCCAGATGGGATCGTCGCTCACCACGGTTCTTCAGAACGGTGCGACGCTTTACGTCAACAATGCGAGCGCCGGCGGCAAGATCGTCTTTGGGCGTGACGCAGTGGATGGCACGTCCAGCCAGCTCGTCTTTCCCGATTACAACCAGAAGATCACCACGCCGATCACGGGTTACGACGCGGCTTCCGTCATCACCATCGGCAGCGGCAATACGGCTCCGATAAGCGCCAAGTTCACGGACAATGGCAACGGAACCTACACGCTGACGGTTGCCTTTGATCAGTACGGTAACGGCATCACGCTGACGGATGTCTCCTTCGGTCCGAATTCCGGCCCGGGCACCCCGACGATCGTGCACAATGCCGATGGAACCTGGAGCGTCGTTGGCGGCGCAACCGGCTATAACGGGCAGATCTGCTACCTGGCCGGAACCATGATCCTGACGCCGGAAGGCGAACGCGCCATCGAGACCCTCGAGGCTGGCGATAAGGTCATGGTCTATGCCAATGGCACGACCAGCACGCAGACGATCCTGCGCGTCGGGCACGCCCATGCGACGACCGGAACGACGGGACATGCCGATGTGGACGCCGTTCCCGTGCGCGTGCGCGCCGGAGCCCTGGCCGACGGTATCCCCAGCCGCGATCTGCTGGTTACGCCCGAGCATTGCATGATGCTCGAAGGCAGCTTCGTTCCGGTCCGGATGCTGGTCAACGGCATGAGCATTGCCTACGACCACTCCATCACGGACTACGACTACTACCATATCGAAACCGAACAGCATTCGGTTCTGGTGGCGAATGGTGCGCTGTCGGAAAGCTTCCTGGATGCAGACCACCGTCCGGACACCCTCATGCAGGGCAGCCAGGTGACCCGTCTGCGCCCCCTGAACTGGGAAAAGGACGCCGCCCTGCCGCTGGTCACGGATCGTGAGCATGTCGAGCCCCTGTTCGCCGCGATTGCGCTGCGCGCCGAGGCGCTGGGTTACACCGCTCCGCAGCCGGGCCCGTCGGCAGATGTCACGAGCGAGACCCATCTCGTCCTGGCAGACGGCACGGCCCTGTACCCGATCCGCGCCAACGGTGAGCAGTTTGTCTTCATGCTTCCCGAAGGCTGCCAGAGCGTCCGCATCATCAGTCAGGCCGCCCGCCCGGGTGACCGGATCGGACTCTTCGTTGACGATCGCCGCATACTCGGCGTTCTCGTGGGCGAAGTCACGATCTGGAGCGGCGAGCGCACGCACCGTATCTCCACCCATCTTTCGGATCCCTATGCCGATGGATGGTGGGGCATCGAAACCAGCCATGCGCGCTGGACCGGTGGCAATGCCCGTCTGGACCTTGGCCAGACGCTGAAGATGTCCGGTGGCATCCTCAGCCTGCAGATCCTCTCCCACGGCGCCCAGACCGAGGCACAAGCCGCAGCCTGATCCGCGTCTTCGGATGACCTGAAACAAAAAAGGCAGGCCCTGAAAAGGGTCTGCCTTTTTTCATGACACTTCCGGAAATGAACGGAGGGACGTTCGCCTGCGAACGCCCCCCGTTCCGTTTCAGGCTGCGGCGGACTTGGACGTCTTGAGCTGACGCTCCTGCCACAGCGTTGCCAGAGCCTCGACCAGTTCGTCGATCATCTCGTTCGTATGCAGCGGCGTCGGCGTGATGCGCAGACGCTCGGTGCCACGCGGGACGGTCGGGAAGTTGATCGGCTGGATGTAGTTGCCAAAGCGGTTCAGCAGTTCGTCTGACAAGCTGCGGCACAGTTCGGCCTCACCCACCATGACCGGCACGATATGGCTCGGGTTCATGACATGCGGAATGCCGGCCTTGTCCAGCGCCTGACGCAGATAAGCGACCGCACGCTGCTGGCCTTCACGCTCCGCACTGCTGCTGCGCAGGTAACGCACACTGGCGAGAGCGCCAGCCGCAATCATCGGCGGAAGAGCCGTGGAGAAGATGAACCCGGACCCGAAGGAACGGACGAAGTCGCAAAGCGCGGCGGATGCAGCGATATAGCCGCCCACAACGCCATAGCCTTTGCCCAGCGTTCCCTCGATGACCGTCAGGCGATGGGACAGACCAAGCTTCTCCGCCACGCCTGCGCCGTGATCACCATACATGCCGACGGCATGAACCTCATCAAGGTAGGTCATGGCGCCGTATTTGTCGGCCAGATCACAGAAGGCTTCGATCGGGGCGATATCGCCATCCATCGAATAGACCGACTCGAAAGCGATGATCTTCGGAACATCCGCCGGAAGTTCCTTCAGACGCCGTTCCAGATCCTCAACGTCATTGTGACGGAAGATCTGCTTCTCGGCGCGGGAGTGACGGATGCCCTCGATCATGGATGCATGATTGAGCTCGTCGGAGAGCACAACGCAGTTGCGCAGACGTCCCGCGATGGTCCCGAGCGTCACCCAGTTCGACAGGTAACCGGAGTTGAAAAGCAGGGCGCTTTCCTTGCCGTGCAGGGAGGCGAGCTCTTTTTCCAGCTCCACATGATAGTGGTTGGTGCCCGAAATATTGCGGGTTCCGCCGGCTCCGGCGCCCGTTTCGTCCAGCGCCTTGTGCATGGCCGTCAGGACTTCGGGGTGCTGCCCCATCCCGAGATAGTCGTTGGAGCACCAGACCGTGACATCACGGCCCAGGCCATGATGGAATGCCTTGGGGAAATTTCCGGCCCGGCGCTCCAGATCCGCAAAGTAACGGTAGCTGCCATCCGCATGCAGACCGTCAAGGGCGGACTGAAACATCGCATCATAGTTCATCGCGTTTTCTCCTGCCCGGCACTGTAATCCTGTGACACGATCTCGCCAAGCACTCTCTCCAGATAAGCCAGCAGAACCCGCAGTCTTGCCGACATCTGCGTCCGTGTGGCTCCGCAGCCCGTGACGATGAACCAGACGGACAGTTCGGCTCCTGTCCAGCCGGGTAGTACTTCCACAATCCGGCCGCTTTCCAGATCCGGCCGCAGCATGAAATCGGGCAGAAGCGCGATCCCCAGTCCGGCCCGGATGGCCGGCAGGAGCATGTCTCCGCTATTGGCACTCACCCGCCCCTTCAGCCGGACAGAGGCCTGACGACCATCGGTGTGTCTGAGGCGCAGGAAATCCGGAACGGCCGCATTGGTGTAAAGAAGCCCCGGCTGCCCTGTCAGATCCTCGGGATTTTCCACCTCACCCAGCCGCGCACGAAACTGCTCCGAACAGACAAACCGCGTCACGGACCGGCACAGCAGGAAGGCCTGTCCTGACACCGCCGGGCGCAGCAGGCCGGACGTGATCCGGACTGCCGCTTCAAACCTGCCGCCGAGCAGATCCACGACCCCGTCATCCAGATCCATCTCCAGCGTGATGTCCGGATACTGTTCCAGAAATCCGGGCAATGCCGGGCCGAGCACCTCGCGGCCAAACGTCATGGGCGCTGCCAGCCGGATCATGCCGCGTGGCGTCGCTGTTCCTTCACGAAGTTCGGTTTCCAGCCCCTCTCCTTCCGACAGGATGCGGCGCGCCCGATCCAGACATTCCGCGCCCTCGGCCGTCAGGGAAAGATGGCGCGCACTGCGCTGGAACAGCGTCGCTCCCAGACGATGTTCCAGCCGCCCCATGATCTTGGACACCGTGGGGGCCGAGAGCCCCAGGGAGCGCGCGGCAGCAGCAAAGGATCCGCTTTCCGCAACCCGCGCGAAAACGGCCCAGCCTTCGAAGTCGGGCAGACCGGTCATGCCGTTTTCGGAAACTTCACATTTCCATCCTTTCCGTTTTCTTCACCATGTCCATACCCCATTATCTACGACAGGACATCAATTCAGGAGCATGATCCCATGCTGGACATCAGACCTTTCAAGACCCTCGGTCATGCCAACCATGGCTGGCTCGACGCCCACTATCATTTTTCCTTCTCGGACTATCACGACCGTAACCGCATGCACTGGGGACGCCTGCGCGTCTGGAACGACGACCGCATCTCGCCCCATAACGGTTTTGGCGCGCATCCCCATCGCGACATGGAAATCATCACCTATGTCCGCACGGGCGCCATCACGCATGAGGACAGCCTCGGCAATCGCGGACGCACCGAAGCAGGCGATGTGCAGGTCATGTCAGCGGGAAGCGGCATCATCCATTCCGAATTCAACCGGGATGACGAAGCCACGACACTGTTCCAGATCTGGCTGATCCCGGATGAAACGGGCGGTACGCCGTCCTGGGGCACACGTCCTTTTCCCCGGCATGAGCGCAACGGGCGGTTCGTTCCCCTCGCATCCGGCTTTCCGGAAGACAAGGCACTGCCGATCCGCACCCGCGGCCGGGTTCTCGGAGCGACGCTGAAAGCTGGAGAAACGCTGACCTACGAGACGGATCGCAGCATGCTTTCCTATTTCGTCCCCGCCACCGGCAGCGTGGAAATCGATGGCCGGACCGTCGGACACCGGGATGGCGCAGCAATTCATGACGTGGAGCGCTTCACGATCACTGCGCTGGAAGATGCGGAAATCGTTCTCGTGGAAAGTGCCGCGCTCCGCTGAAGCGGGCCAGACGGCGGATTGTGACAACACCCGGAAATTCTATGACAGATCACACAGAAAGGTGTTGTCCGGGCCGCGCAGCCTTCAGTCCTGAAGGGCGTTGTGATCGCAGGGCCACCAGCCCGGCAAAGGCCCGTTTTCTCCTGAGATGAAGGAGCCTGACAATGACCGTTCAGAACACATTCACAACCAAGTCTCCGGTATCCGGCAAAGGCCAGACCGAAGCCCAGGCCGCAACATCCGTGTTCACCCGTTTCGGTGACTGGCTGAGTGGCGCAAGCACGGATCGTTCCGGTTTGACGGAAGTCACCATCACGATGATGAAGGAGGACTGCCAGTTCGCCACCACCATCAGCGAAATCCGGCTTCCTCCCTCAACGCCCCTGTCCCCCGAACAGGTCGAGGACCTCATGGGAGAAAAGCGGCTGAACTATATCTGTGACCAGACCGGCCAGTCGCCTGAAGCCGTTGAGACGGCACTCACCGAAGTGCTGCCGATGCTGGCCACCATGCTTCGGGAAAATCCGGAACGCCTCTTCAGTTACCAGTGCAGGATCAACTGAACGATCCTCTCCCGTTCTGACAGGCGGTCCTGTTCCTTTCCGGCCAATACGGCGGAAGGTCTCCTCAGAGACCTTCCGCAGTTCTTGCCATGCGACGACGGCGCGGACGTCCCGCGGTTTCCTCGAACCGCTCGCTGATTTGTGCCGTCGTTTCCGGTGCAGCCAGCACTGTTCCGGATGCTTCGACACATCCGACTTTCTGTACGAAAGCCAGAAGATCCGGAAGATCCACGCCGATACTGCGGACCTTCAGACCCAGTGCCTTCACGGTCTCCAGAGCGGCGCGGTAAAAGACCGTGGCGGATTCATCCAGCAGCGGAGCATCGCCGGACTGACGCCAGGTCATGCCGGAAGGTGCGAGCATGGACGCATCGAACTGGACCCCGTCCAGCAATCCTCCCATCGCGCGTTCCCGCAGAAGACTCAGACTGGAAGGCGCGCTGCCAAAGCCACCCAGAAAAATCTGGCATCCCTGATCGCGCAGCGCTGACAGCGTGTAACAGGTTTCCTTGTCGTCCTGCGCCAGACCGCTTTCCTGAAACACAAGATCAAGCCGGCTGACCGGAAAACCGCTGTCCTGAAGAACGGTATTCAGGCGGTTGTTGAAATCTCCATCCGGTGCCTGATCGTCTTCCAGCGAGACCATCAGCCGCATGCCTTCTGGCCATGTCGCAGCCTGTGCACAGGCATTCCCCAGCAGATCCGAGTCAAATTCCCGCTGCTGCTGGCCCAGACTCTTGCGCCGGCTCTTGCGCAGGGTCCGGCGCGGAACCGAAAGCCAGAGCTGGCTCATGTCCACCTGCGCCCCGATCACCTTGTCTGCTCCACTGCGTCCCACCACGAAACGCGGCAGCCATCGCAGAGGGGGCAGCGCACTTTTCTGGCGTGCTCTCCGGCTCCTTAACGTCGTTGCAAACATCCCTGCGCTGGACGCAGTCATTGGTAAGGCGTGGCCGGTCTTGCCTTTCGGCAGGTCGGACAGTCCCTCTGCCATGACTGTCCGGCCGGCATGCAGGTCCTGAGGGGCTGCCGGCACCGAAGTCGCTCCCTGTCCTAGATCATCCAATGCGGACACCTCCGTTCTTCATGTCGGGGACAATGCCGCTCAAGAGCCTAATTTTTCCTTAATGGGATGGGTTTTTATGGCGCGATCCTGACACACCTCGAGCGCTCATACCCGCCCGGCCTATCCATTCCCTGGCGGCCTGAACTCTTCGTTCGATCAATCCGGACAAAGCTGTTACGGTTTCCCGCCCGGACGTTCTTCCGGGCCTGTGACACCCCTTCGGCACGGCTTCTCTCCGATGCCGGAACAGGACCCATTCTGCATGACGGATGCCACCACCCGTTCCGCCGTAACATCTTCTTCCCAAGGCTCCCTGAGTGCCCTCCTGCCCTACTGGCAGGTCACTTTTGCGTCTTTTCTGGGCTGGTTTCTGGATGCTTTCGACCAGACGACGCTCATGTTCACGCTGCCGGACATTGCCCATGATTTCGGGTGCACGATCGCCGATCTGGGGGCCGTTCTGATGGGGCAGTCCATCGGCCGGGCTGTCGGGAATACCGGCTGGGGCTGGCTGGCCGACCGCTATGGGCGCAAGCCGGCCTTCATGCTCGGCGTGATCTGGTTTGCGGTCTTTTCCGCCCTGACAGGCCTCTCCCATCACTTTTATGTGCTCATGGCCGTGCAGTTCATGTTCGGAATCGGCTTTGGCGGCGAATGGACTGCTTCGGCCGCGCTTCTGATGGAAAGCGTTCCCGCCTGGACCCGCCCCATGGCGTCCGCCCTCATGATGTCCGGCTATGAAGTCGGCTATTTCGTCGCGGCCGGCGTGCAGGCTCTGGTCCTGCCGCATTACGGCTGGCGCGTTCTGTTCTTCATCGGTCTGGCCCCCGCCGCGCTGGCGCTGTTCATCCGGATCGGCGTGCCAGAGAGTCCGGTGTGGCTTCGCAACCGCGAAGCACGCCTGGCACAGGGACGAAAGGAGCACGCGCCGCCCCAGCTACGTCCGAAATTCCGTCTGACGGGCGCAGCCTTTCAGGCCATCGCGTTCATGAGCTTTCTCGAATTCCAGAAAGCCGCGATCTACACCTATTATCCGACGATCCTGCGCGGCAGCCATCACCTGACCCAGCAGGCCGTCTTCTGGCCGGTCACGCTTTACTGCATCGGATCATTCAGTGGAAAGGTCTTCTGCGGCTGGCTGGCCGAGCGGTTCGGCGAGCTTCGCGTCATGCTCAGTGCGCTGGTCGTGGTGATGCTGGCGATCTGGCCGTTCCTGAGCGCACCGGGCTGGACCATGCTGCTGGCTGCCGCCTTCGTCATGGGCGCGGCAGCTTCGGGCATCTTCGCGCTTGTCCCGCATTATCTGGCGCAGCGCTTTCCGTCCGACACACGCAGTTTCGGCATGGGACTGGGCTATGCGCTCGGCTCCATCGGCCAGGGCATGGCACAAAAATTCGTGCCCATGTTCGGCCCGACAGCCCTTACCCTGCCGCTGTCAGCGGAGATCTTCGTACTGGGCACCAGCCTCGTAACCGGCGCCATCGCCCTCATCCGCCCGAAAGAACTTCCGGGCGAACACATGGAAGGCGACGAAACGGCCTCTTAAAGAGAGGCCGCCAGCCACTCCGCCGCCCGGATGCCATCAATCCCGGCGGAGAGGATGCCACCGGCATATCCTGCCCCCTCACCGGCCGGAAACAGACCGCGCAGTGTCGGGCTCTGGCCTTCACGGTCACGACGCAGGCGGATGGGAGAGGACGTCCGCGTTTCCACGCCGGTCATGACTGCATCTTCCATCGAAAATCCGCGCAGCTTGCGCTCGAACTGCGGCAAGGCCTCGCGGATGGCATCCGTCACGAAAGCCGGCAGACACTGCGTCAGATCCGTCGGCGTCACACCCGGTTGGTATGACGGCACAACAGCCCCAAGGGATATGGACGGACGACCTGCCAGAAAATCCCCGACCCTCTGGGCCGGCGCGTTGTAGTTGCTGCCGCCCGCGACGAACGCCGCTTTTTCCCATTTCCGCTGAAACGCCACGCCGCCCAGAACATCGTCCGGAAAATCCAGCTCCGGCTTCACCTCGACGACGATGCCGCTATTGGCATTACGCTCGGCCCGCGAATACTGGCTCATGCCGTTGGTGACGACCTGCCCTTCCTCGGACGTCGCCGCCACGACCTGTCCGCCGGGGCACATGCAGAACGAATAGACCGCACGGCCATTCGACGCATGATGGACGAGCTTGTAATCCGCCGCCCCCAGCATTTCATGCCCGGCGCTGGCCCCGAAACGGGCCACGTCGATCACTGACTGCGGATGCTCGATCCGGACACCGATAGAAAACGGCTTGGCGTCCATCTCCACCTGAGCGTCACGCAGCATCTCGAACGTATCGCGCGCCGAATGTCCGACAGCCAGAATGACCCGTTCCGCCGGCTGCGTTTCGCCATTGGACAGACGCAGGCCGCGCAGACGACGCTCCGTGCCCTCGCCTTCCATGTCGAACCCTTCGACGCGGGTCTCGAAGCGGTATTCGCCGCCCAGACGCTCGATCTCGGCGCGGATGAACATGACCATCGTGACCAGACGGAACGTGCCGATATGCGGCTTGGAAATGGTCAGGATTTCTTCCGGAGCCCCTGCACGCACGAATTCTTCCAGAACATGCCGCCCCAGATGCCGCGGATCCGAAACGCCGGAATAGAGCTTGCCATCCGAGAACGTCCCGGCCCCACCTTCGCCGAACTGCACGTTGCTTTCAGGCGTCAGGACGGATTTGCGCCACAGGGCGAATGTATCGACCGTCCGCGCCTTCACATCCTTGCCGCGCTCGATGATGATGGGTTTCAGACCGGCCTGCGCCAGTGTGAGCGCCGCCATGATCCCGCAAGGCCCCGCGCCGATCACGACGGGTCGCGGCATGCCTTCAGGCAGCGTTGCTTCCGGCGGATGATAGGTCGTGTCCGGCGTCGGCCGCACATGCTGATCGCCCTCATGCGCGGCCAGCACGGCAGCTTCGTCGGCAACGTCGCAGTCTACGTTATAGACCAACACGATATGGCCGCGCTTGCGGGCATCGTATCCACGACGCGCCACATGCAGGGACTTGAGGTCCTCGGACGCAATGTTCAGACGCGCGAGGACAGCCTCACGCAGCGCCTCCTCCGGATGATCCAGCGGCAGGCGCAGTTCGGTAATGCGGATCATCAGTGGTGCCCATTCCCTGCCGTTTTCGAGACAGCCGGCGCAGGATCAGCATGATGCGTGTCAGGCGAGCCTTCCATGATCCGGTCCATGATGGCCATCAGCACGCCAGAGACCACGAAAGCCAGATGAATGCCTACGCTCCATTCCAGAGCGCGCGTCGAGGTCTCATCCACGCGGATGAAATCCGCCAGCACATGGATTGCGGACATGGCCACGATCGAGGCCATAAGCTTGATCTTGATGTCCCCGAACGTGACATGCCCGATCCAGCTCGGATAATCCTCGTGCGTGCGGATATCGAGGCGGGAGACGAAGTTTTCGTAACCCGAAAACATGACGATCAGCAGCAGATTGGCCAGCAGAACGAGATCGATCAGGTCCAACACACCGACGAACACGTCGTCGAAATCCAGCCCTGAGGCTTTCAGCACCAGCCCGATCAGCTGCTGGAAGAACTTGAAGGCCACCAGAAGCAGCCCGACCGTCAGGCCGAAATAGAGCGGTGCTGCAATCCAGCGTGTCGCGAAAAACGCGCGCTCCATGAGGCCTTCCGCACGGCCGAAACTGCCGGTGCGTTGTCTGGGCTGCTGATCGGGAGAAGGAGAGGAAGTCGTCATGCTCCCTCTCTACGATTTCAGGCCGCGTTTCGCCACAATGTTGTGAGCGATCCGGCGCAAATCCCTTACGGCGTGATCTGCGTGCCCAGAACCTTGAGGAACTGCCCGATCCAGGCGGGATGCGCGGGCCAGGCCGGTCCCGTCACGAACTGGCCGTCCGTCACCGCGCCATCCATCGGGACGGACTGGTATTCGGCACCGGCGAGGAGCACTTCCGCCCGGCAGGCCGGATAGGCCGAGATCTTCTTCCCCTTGATGACACCTGCCGCCGCCAGAAGCTGCGGACCATGACAGACAGCCGCGACCGGCTTGCCGCTCTCGACGAAGGCGCGGACCAGATCCAGCACGCTTTCATCGGTGCTGAGCTGTTCCGGCGCGCGACCACCCGGAATGACCAGCGCGTCATAGGCGTCGGCCGTCACGCCCGCATAGGTCGCATTCAGCGTGAAGTTATGGCCACGCTTTTCGGTGTAGGTCTGGTGCCCCTCAAAATCATGAATGGCCGTTACGACCTGCTCCCCGGCTTTCTTGCCCGGCGAGACGACATCAACCTTGTGCCCGACCAGAAGCAGCATCTGGAACGGCACCATGATTTCGTAATCCTCGACGAAATCACCTGCGATCATGAGAATACGCTTTTCAGCCATCGTCTCTTTCTCCTTCTTCATATGCGCATCCTGACGCATCAGGAGCGCTGCCGTTCATATCAGTGCCGTTCATATCAGTCACGACACCATGCCACGCACGGTTCGGCAATAGATATGGGACGGCCGCCTCACATGCAGTAAGGTCGGCTTTTACTTCTCACAGCACTGGCCTCCATGACCCCGGATCCCCATCACGACTGCGCCTGCGATCACGATCATCATGGCACCACCCTTCCGCATGAGCATCACGCGCATGACCATGCGGACCACGATCATGATGACCATCACCATGATCACGACCATTGCGACGGGCACAGTCACGGTTTCGGATTCGGCCACCAGCACGTCCATGCTCCCGCCAGTTTCGGCATGGCGTTTGCAGTCGGCATCACCCTGAACACGGCCTATGTCGCGGGGGAGGTCCTGTGGGGCGTCTGGGCGCATTCGCTGTCCCTTCTGGCCGATGCGGGCCACAACCTATCCGACGTGCTCGGTCTCGCCGGGGCCTGGCTGGCGCAGGTTCTCGCCACACGCCCGTCCAGCGCGCGTTTCACCTACGGCCTGCGACGCTCGACGATCCTCTCGGCGCTTGCGAACGCCACGATCCTGCTGCTCGTCACCGGTGGCATCGTCTGGGAATCCGTCCTGCGCCTCTTCTCGCACCAGAACGTCCAGGGTGAAGTCATCAGTTGGGTCGCGCTGGTCGGGATTGCCGTCAATGCCGTGACAGCCCTGCTCTTCATGAAGGGCGCGTCGAGCGATCTCAACGTGCGCGGCGCGTTCCTGCACATGGCGGCCGATGCGGTCATGGCCTTCTCGGTCGTCATTGCCGGGCTGCTGATCGCGTTCACGGGCTATACGATCATTGATCCGATCATGAGCCTGATCGTGTCGGTTTCCATCGTGATCGGGACATGGTCGCTGCTGCGGAGTTCGCTGAACCTGGCGCTTGATGCCGTCCCGGCTGGGATCGATCCTGACGCCGTGCAGGCCGCCCTCCTGTCGCTTGATGGCGTCTCCGGACTGCATCACCTGCACATCTGGGCCATGAGCACGACCGAGACCGCCCTGACCGTCCATCTCGTCTGCGATCCTACAAAACCTGTCAGCACGGATCTCGTCATCGCCCGCGCCGCAGAGCTTGTCCGGACGCGTTTTGACATTGCCCATCCCACTTTCCAGCTTGAAACCCAGCCCTCAGTCTGCGACACGCACCAGCCCTGCTGCTGAAGACCTGTCATGACATCCACCCGCATCAAGGTCGCCCGCGCCTCCATCGTGCTGAGTGTGGTGGTGCTGGCCATCAAATACGCGGCCTATGTGGTCTCGGGCTCCGAAGCGCTGCTTTCGGACGCGATCGAGACCATCCTGAATGTCGTCGCAGCCGTCGGCACGCTCTGGGCCATGTCCGTCGCGGCCCTGCCCGCCGACGACAACCACCCCTACGGGCACGGCAAGGCGGAATATCTTTCCGCCGTTATCGAAGGCGTGCTGGTTGTCCTCACGGCCATCGGCATTCTGGTGATCGCCATTCATGACTGGCGCCACCCCGAGCCGGTCAACGCGCCATTCTCCGGTGTGGCGCTCAATGCGCTGGCCGGTCTGGTCAATCTCGCTTGGGGCCGCACCCTCATCACCGTCGGTCGCAAACAGTCCTCACAGGCCCTTCAGGCTGCGGGCGAGCATGTCGTGTCGGATGTCTGGGCGACGATCGCGCTGGTGATCGGTGTCTCACTGATTCCGCTGCTCAAATGGGACCGTCTTGATGCCGTGCTGTCCGCACTGGTGGCGCTGAACGTGATGCGCGCGGGCTTCTCCATGATGAAGCACTCCCTGTCCGGCTTGATGGACGAAGCGCCCTCGCCCGAGCAGATGGACGCGGTCAAGGCCGTGATTTCCGAGAGCGCTACGGGTGCGCTCGAAGCCCATGATCTGCGCATCCGCAAGGTCGGCGCCCTGTCTTTCGTGGAGTTCCATCTCGTGGTTCCGAGCACGCTCACGGTCCACGACGCCCACGAGATCTGCGACCAGATCGAGGCCGCCATCCGTTCCGAGCTCGGCCGCGCCTCCATCCACATCCATGTCGAGCCCGAAGACAAGGCCAAGCATTCCGGCGCGCTTGTCCTGACCTGACCCACCGCGACTACGGAGAATCCGCATCAGACTGTGCGGTTTATGACACAGTTCTCGACGGATTAAGCCCCCTGCACCCCATCGGGCAAGAACTCTTGACCCCTTTCCCGCGTTAATGGCACGTGCAGAACATCAGCGCACGGGCCTGAACCGGGCGTCTCTTCCACACCCCGCCCCTCCCTGCCGGACGTCCGAATATTGGCTGATACACCGCCTCCTTCACCCGTCGCCGCCGTCCCGCCCGAGCCTCCCATCCCGGAGGGTCGCTCCTCGCAGCATGCCATGCGCCGCAAGGACCGCATCCTGCATCTGCGACGCTCGGCGAAGGTTACGACGCACCAGTGGCGCCGCACGGCGGTCTACTGGGTGGGTGCGGTTCTGGTCGGCATCGTGGCGGTCCTGTTCGCCCGGCTGGGTGACTGGGCGGCGGGTGTGCGCCATCAGATCGTAGGCTGGCACCCCACCGCCATGCTGGTTGTCGCTCCTGCAGGCCTCGCCCTCATCACCTGGGCCACACGCACCATCTTCAAGGGCGCGCAGGGCTCCGGCATCCCGCAGACGATCGCGACACTGCACATCGAAAACGTTGCCGTCGTGGACCGCGTGCTGTCCCTCAAGACGTCCCTCGGCAAGATCCTGCTGACGTCTTTCGGGCTGATCTGCGGCGCCTCCATCGGCCGTGAAGGCCCCAGCGTTCAGGTCGGCGCGTCCATCATGCACGCCTTCTCCCGCCTGCTGGGACAATCAAACATCACCGCGCGGCGCAGCATGATCCTGGCCGGTGGTGCGGCCGGCATGGCCGCCGCCTTCAACACGCCGCTCGCAGGCATCATGTTCGCCATCGAAGAACTGTCCCATTCCTTCGAGCAGAAGGCCTCGGGGCGTACCCTGACTGTCGTGGTCCTGTCCGGTGTCACCGCCATCGCGCTGATCGGCAATTATACCTATTTCGGCCATGCGGATGTGGACGTGCCGGTCGGCACGGCATGGATCGCGGTACTGACCTGCGGCATTCTCGGTGGCCTCGCAGGAGGCAGCTTCTCGGCCATTCTCATCAAGGCCTCACGCGGCATTCCCGGACGGGTAGGGCAGTTCGCCGCCAAGCGCCCGATCGCCTTTGCCGCAGCCTGCGGCTTCGTGCTGGCCCTGATCGGCCTTGTCTCCAAGGGCGCGACTTATGGCACGGGCTATGATCAGGCGCGCGCCATTTTCAACGGGACCGAGCACTACCCGGCTTCGTTCTTCATCCTCAAATATCTAGCGATGATCGTCTCGTACTGCTCCGGCATTCCGGGCGGCATGTTCGCGCCCTCACTCGCCATCGGGGCGGGGATCGGCGGCTGGGTGGAGCAGTTTCTGCCCCACACCACCCCCGGCGCGGTCGTACTTCTCGGCACTGTGGCGTATTTCTGCGGCATGTCGCAGTCACCGTTGACAGCGACGATCATCGTCATGGAAATGTGCGACAACCAGCAGGTCACGCTGGCGCTTCTGGCCACGTCCTTCCTGGCCTTCGGCGTCTCGAAGATGATCTGCCCGCATTCACTGTATAGCAGTCTGGCCGACCGCTTCATGGAAGCCAATGACCGTGGTGCTCACCACAATCACCCGCCACCAGCGGACAGGAAACCCGTGCCCTGATCTCTCAGGGCACTGATTACGAACTTACGGTTCGCTGAGCAGGGAATGGATCGCGGCGTCGTGCTCTACGGCACACGTCCCCGCATCAGGAACCGGGGCCGTTCCCTGCATGGCCAGCAGCTCCTGCCGCGCCGCCGCCAGATCGTCCTGAAGCTCCGGCCGCGCCAGCAGCACGTCCATCAGCGAAGACGCATTCAGGTATCCCGCCTGGACATCCGACTTCCAGTGCGCTCCGCAGACGATCCGGCTTTCCCCGAACACACGCCCGCGCTGGAGAATGGCCGAAGCATGTTCCGGCATCAGATGCGCCAGGAGCAGCGCCATCCCGTATCCCGCCGTCGTATGACCCGACGGATAGGACGCGTTCAGCCCCAGCCCTTCGGGAGACGTGCAGATCGGCAGGTTCGTACCCACGAACGGCCGCGTACGGTGCCAGTATTTCTTCACGTCCGAAGTCCGGTGCCCGACGGCATGGCGGATGCGCTCCAGAACACGGGCCAGATGCGGCGCCCTGGCCAGATCGATCTCGAAACCCGCCGCACAGGAGAAATCCCGGACCACATGCGCCGGATCCAGATCCGCATCGCTCTGCGCCAGTTTCCAGCGCGGCGTGTCCTTCAGCGCGCGCGTGACATGAAACACCCGGTCGTCATCACTCTGCGCGGCACTTCCGGGCGCCGGCGGCGGAGCCAGAACGAGACGCTCGTCCGGAGCCGCACTGTCCGGCAGGATGCCGCCTTGGGCGGTAGCGGACGTATGCGCCGCAGGTGCGCAGGCGGAAAGGACAGTCGCACACAGAAGCAGTGCAGCGGACAGACGAAAGGCAGGACGCATAAGCCGGAAAATCCCGTCAGGAAAACGGAATGAGGAACCAGTCCGTATCCTTAACGTTCACGGCTGCGGGCGCGAAGGCTTTTACGTGTGAAACTCTTATGAGACTGTCTTGGGACAAACATTCCAAAGCTCCCACAGGATCTTCATGACACCTGCTTCACCCCGTGTTTCCATCCGCTACTGCACGCAGTGCAACTGGCTGCTCCGCTCGGGCTGGATGGCGCAGGAACTGCTTTCCACCTTTGGTCAGGCCCTGGGTGAAGTCGCGCTCATCCCCGATACGGGCGGCCGATTCGAAATCCATGTGAACGAAACACTGATTTGGGAGCGCAAGCGCGATGGCGGCTTTCCCGGCCCCAA
>NZ_BJNM01000033.1 GCF_006539685.1 Gluconobacter oxydans | reverse complement strand
ACCTTTGTCTTCAATCATCTCGTGCGACGACAGTCGCATGAAAATAGCGCAGAAACAAAAGACAAGTTTACGGGAGAATCGAAGTCATCATAACCAGAGTATTTTAGTCCTGATAATAACACCAAAACAGAATAGTGAATTATGGATGCTTTGCAAATTACAATGAATAAATGTATTTCACATCCTTAAGTATTAATTCACGTCTCCATTAAAATTCTCCGGTCCTGCAATTCCATCCCCAATACCAAATCCCTTCGATACAGAATGTCGGGAAGACTTTTTTTTGGCCCTGAAAGACAGACACTCCTGCCATTAACGGAAAATTATATCGAGGCTGACATCCTCGTAACATCTTGCGTTTTCTGAGAAGTACAGATCCGTGCTGAGTGTGAATAATGCCGCCGTTCTCTCCGGGCTCCAGGCCCTGTCCCAGGCCACCACTGCGCTGAACAAGGCCGAAACAGCAGTCTCAACCGGAAAGAGCGTCTCGACCGCCTCGGACAATCCGGCGATCTATTCCATTGCCAACACCATGCAGGCCCAGTCCTCTGCCCTGACCGGCATTTCACAGGGCCTGAATGTTCTCGGACAGGTCGTCCAGACGGCCAGCGCCCAGGGCACACTCATCAACAATGCCCTGACCTCCCTCGCCGCCAATATCAGCGAGGGGCAGAATACCGGCATCGACACCAGCACCATCAATACCCAGATTTCCCAGACACTGACCCAGATCGACTCCATGGCGTCATCCGCCACCTTCAACGGCGTCAATCTTCTGGCGGGCGCCCTTGTCAGCGGCGTCAATTACAATACCGCCTCCACCTCCCTGGACGTGTATGGCGGAACGCTCAAGATTGCCGGCAACAATGCCACCTCCGCAGGGCTCGGCCTTTCAGGCCTCAACGTCGATCAGGCCGGTGTCACCATTCCGTTCGACCCGGAATCCCTGGTCATTGCCGGCCCCCAGACCACAACCCTGACCCTGCACAACATCGCCCAGGCCACAGGCACCGGAACGGCCCAGGATCCGGCGGTCCAGTACCAGTTCGTCGCCGAGGAAAGCGATACCGGAGCCAATAATCCGGGGACATCCACGCTGGCCACGATCAATACCGCCATAGGTGGGGGAGCGGATCTTCAGTGGGATCCGAGCAGCGGCGACCTGACATCCGGCAGCAACACCGTCATCACGTCCCAGTATACTGACCCGAATGGTGTGAAATTCTATACGCTGAATTCCGGCGAAGCCATTCAGGTCTCGCAGGGCAGCAACGGCAATCCGGTCTATACCGTGAGTTCGACATTCGATGCGTTGGGCAATCCCACCGCACAGAGCGTGATTACCCCCGTCACCATAACATCCGCCGGATCGGGGAAAATGGACGACGAGGCCATTTCCGACACATTCATGACAGCCATTTCCGGCCAGGGTTTCCATGTCGACCGCAGCAGCACTGATGGCGCACTGACCATCAGCGGCGGGAACATCTACGCGCCGCCCCTGTCTTCCAGCCCCAGTGTCTCTGCCCTGACCAACGCCATCAACACAGCGCCTCTGTCCGGCCACATCGTTGCCGTGTCGAGTGATACCAAAACCGTCTCCATCGCCCAGAGAAATGACGATGGCACCCTGGCTTACGACAGCAGCGGGAACATCAAGACCACACCTTCAACGGAAAGCTTCGTTTCCATCTACGGGCAGCAGGTCAGCCTGAGTTCTGCCCAGACCAGTCTCGCCGATCCCATTGCCACCCGGATGGATTTCAACACGAATGGAACCGCTGCCGGAAAGGATGGCTACCAGCTCGTCCTGAACCAGACGACCAGCGACGGAAAGCTTTCCAGTTCGCAGACCATCGCCGGCAGTCTCCAGTCCCTGGTCGATAGCACGCCGACAATGACCGTGGATGCCACCACCGGCATTCCGGCACCTTCAAAAATCATTTCACAAAGCGGTGGGAGTACGGTCTTCGCAATCTCCACGACTTCCACAGGCGTTCCCATGTATATCAGCCTTGAAAAGGACGGAACAACCGGCAATCTGACCTATACCGTCTCGTCGTCTTCCGACTTTCCGCAGGGAGAGACGCAGAATATCGTGGCCGTGAGCGTCACACCCGACATGACGTCCCCTTCCACGTATCAGGACAGTCTGTTCACCCCGATCGTCGACACGCTGACCTCCCTGGGGATCAGTACGGCCTCCAGCAGCATCGACAGCGGCACGCTTTCCATCGTTGCAAGCGGTTCGAATATCGCGGGCTC
The DNA here is from genome assembly GCF_006539685.1 of Gluconobacter oxydans. Classification (GTDB taxonomy): domain Bacteria; phylum Pseudomonadota; class Alphaproteobacteria; order Acetobacterales; family Acetobacteraceae; genus Gluconobacter; species Gluconobacter oxydans. Next base: position 13,877 of record NZ_BJNM01000033.1, on the reverse strand, counting down.
CCTTCCTTCCGGCACGGTCACCGCCGATAACGGAACGCCTGTCTGGGCAACGCCAGCAGCGCCTTCTGTCTTCAGCAACATCCAGCACCCTTATGACAGTACGCTGGATACCTATCTTTCCGTCTACCAGTCCGTACCAGCCAACAGCTTTCTGCTGGCCGCAGACAGCAGGAATTTTTCTGGAAGTACAATCACAGGCCAGCAGGTCAGCGGTTATCAGGTCGCGATCGGAGCCGTAACAGCGGCCATTTCGAAAATGACGTCCATCAACGCCAACCTTGGCGACAGCACCGACCTCATTTCGCAGCTGACGAAGAACACCGCTGCCCAGCAGGACGCCATCACGACCGGAATATCTGCCCTGACCGATGCCGATCTGGCAAAACAGAGCGTTCTGCTTCTTTCCGCCCAGACCAAACAGCAGCTCGCCGTGCAGTCCCTTTCGATCATGGATGGCCAGTCCTCAATGATCCTCAAGCTTTTCCAGGGCTGACAGGGTTTCAGGAACAGGTTTTTTCCATAAGCGCGACGACATGCTTCAGGATATGCCGTTCGTCATACGCCTCAAGCGCGACCTGCCTTCCGGCCGCGCCCATCTTCTGTCTTAACGCTGCATCCTGCGTCAGTGTGCGCAGGGCCTTTGCGAGAGGCCTGGACAGGCCCGGCGGAACCAGAAATCCGGTTTTGCCGTCAAGCACCTGCTCTCTCGGCCCCCGGACATCCGTCGCCACCACCGGCAGCCCCGTCAGCATCGCTTCGATGACCGACATGGGCAGGCCCTCGAAATGGCTTGGCAGCGCAAACACATCTGCAGCCCTCAGCAACTCCGGGACATCTTCACGATATCCAAGCATCCGCAGACGCGGGCCGAGACGGTCGCGCGCGCATGCGAAGGCTGTCGTCAGATCCGCACCATGATCCGAAGGCAGACGCTCCCCGACCACCCAGAGCTCCGCCTCCGGCAAATCTTCCATCGCACGCAGCAGTTCGGGATGACCCTTGTGCCGCACCAGGCGCGACACCACGATGACCACCGGTCGGTCTTCCGGCACCCCGAGTTCCCTGCGCAAGCGTGCCCGCGTCTCGGGATCGGGATGATAGCGCCGGGGATCACGACCGTTGCCGATCGCTATGGAGTTGCGGTTCAGATGCAGGCGGCGTGCGTCCCGCGCCTCTTCACGCGAGACCGTCATATACAGGTCCGTTATGCGCCCTGCCGCCCATTCCAGGATCAGGGAAAGCATCCGGCGACGCCATGATCCCGGCTGATTGAACAGGAAGCCGTGGCAGGTATAGGCCACGACACGCACCCCGCAGAGCCGCGCGGCAAATCGCGCCAGAATGCCGCTGATCGGCATGTGCCCATGGACCAGATCCGGCTTTTCGCGCCGGATCAGCCGCACCAGAGCAACAAATGCCTTATACTGCGCCATTGGGGAGAAAGAGCGGGCCATCGGAACGCCATGCACCGTAAAGCCTTCGGCCCGCACAGGCTCCAGATGGGAGCCTTCGGCACAGGCCCCCTGAACGTCATGCCCGGCATCACGCAGCTCCCGCATCAGCGGCAGCAGAAACTGCCGGAGCGCAAAATCCACGTTGGTGATTTCAAGTATCTTCACAATCGCATCCCGGACACGAAACAGCCTATTCCGGGATGCGTTCGAGCAGCCAGGTCACGCTCTGATGGGTCCGTTTGACCGCCTTCTCGGCGTCAGTTTTTTCATCAGCTGGCGCGGCCTCTCCTTCCGGCGGAGGCACGTCAGGAAGGGGCCGGGGCGTAATGATGATCTGCTGGCAGACTTCGCGCTTTCCGCGCCCCAGATAAACGTCGTTTTCCAGCCGCACGGCGCCGTCACGCTGCCTGAAACGCCAGATCGTCCCGCCAACCTGCAGAATGATGTCCTCATCATCCTGCGTCACCTTTACATCCGGATGGATATGAAAGCGGATGGCAAAGTCGATATTGCGTTCCCCATCAATGATTTCCTGCCCGCGCAGATCCTCACCATCGGAGCCGAAATACAGGTGACGGGTCCATTTTGCGCCCAGCGGCGCGTGGTAGCCATCGTGCGACAGATCCAGCCAGTGCGCGGAACCGTCCGTCTGATGATCGCAGGACACGGTAACCGGCCGGCGCGTCATGCCGCCATCTGGTCCGAAGTCCGCGGACGACAGACCATCTGCTACCAGTACCGTATGCGCGGCACTGCATCGCATGGCATCACGCCAGGCCCCGACCACGGCACTTCCACAGTTCACGAACAGGCGATGACGCTGGTGCGAGAACTCGAAGGACAGCGTTCCGGCATGCGCCATGCTGTCAAAACCGGCTGGCGCGGGGGGCCCGCTGTCCACAAGCAGCAGTGACTTGCCGAGTGCCAGCCGCGTGAACTTTCCCTGCGGCATGGCAGGTGCAATCAGCTTCTGCCGCGAACCCTGCGCCAGAACGTCTTCCACAGCCGCACTGTGCCGCTCGTTCGCCCCGTTAAAAACCGCAAGACCGCCATCCCCATGCCGCATCGCCCGCAGCACGGGACAGACCTTGTCCAGCGCCCGGTCGATAAAGGGCGGAACACTGGCATGGGCAGTGCGGAACATGACGGACATTTCCGCCAGTTCCCGCGCAACGAGGAACTGCGCCTCCGGGCTGCGCTCCACCACTGTGCCATCCGCCAGAACCAGCCGCTCCAGTTCCCCCGGCAGATACCGCAGGAATCGGGACATGAACCCCGTCTGCTCCGGCATCGCCATGGCTGCCGCCAGCAGTCCCCGGAATGCCATCAGGCCACGCGCGCCCTGCGGGGGCAGAGGCAGCAGGGCCGCGATGGTCCGGCCCTCCACCAACATCCGTTCCATCAGACGCTGCTGAAGCCGCGGATCGGCAGAGGCCAGGCAGAACTCATGATTCGACAGCCACGACGCCAGGCGGGACCCCGTGACGCACGCATCCCGCACCAGCGGATCGGTTGGCGGATGGGCCAGCCAGTCACTGACGAGTCCCCGAGCGGTCAGACGGGCCCTGTCGCTCCCGAGAGTCCGCAGATCCCGCAACCAGCTGAAGCCGTGGAGCCATTCGCGCACCGGTTCCGGCCAGGGACCACGCTCCCAGTTTCCGTTGGGCAGCGGATAGTCCTGTCGGTCGAAACGGAAATGGCCGCCAATCAGGCGCGCACCCTGATCCGGATCGCCTTTCCAGGGATCACGGAACGCATGCACGGGGCCTTCGGAAGCAGGCCCCCCGAAGGGCAGACGGGCAAGGGAGAGACGAAGACCTCGAAGCCAGCGACTGCCTGTCATCCGGTAATCTGTTCCACGAACGGCCCTTCAAGCGCCCTGATGGCAGCATCCCGGTCCTCTTTTCCGAAAATGGCCGATCCGGCAACGAGCATGGTGGCACCGGCCTCAACCACCCGCGGTGCCGTGCTGGGGTCGATCCCCCCATCCACGGCGAGGATGATGTCCCGACCGCTCTCACGGATCATTTCCGCGAGCGTCCTGATCTTGGAAAGCTGGCTGTCGAGAAAACTCTGGCCGCCGAATCCCGGATTGACCGTCATCACGAGGATGATGTCCACCAGATCCATGACTTCCGACAGCGCCACGGCAGGCGTCGCCGGACAGATGGCAACGCCGGGACGGCAGCCCAAGGCGCGGATGGTCTGAAGCGAACGGTGCAGATGGGGCGCGTTCTCGACATGCACCGTGATGTGATCGGCACCCGCTTTGGCCGTTGCTTCCAGATACGGGTCCACCGGATCGATCATCAGATGGACGTCGAATTTCGCATCCGTATGCCTGCGAAGGGCCGCGATGAGCGGAGGGCCAAACGAGATATTCGGCACGAAATGCCCGTCCATCACATCAAGATGAAGCCAGGGCGCACGCGCAATGGAAGCGATCTCTTCCCCGAGACGGGAAAAGTCAGCAGCCAAAAGGCTGGGAGCGACGATGATCGAGGGCCGGTCAGTCATACTCTCCTGTATCGGCAAACCCATCGCGCGACGCAAGCCACATCCGCATCCGTGCGCATCTTCGTGAGCATCATGTCTGTCCACACACCCTTCCGGAACCCCAGCGCCCCTGAAACGTCCTGATAGCCACATCTGTCGACCTGCCCGGAGTGCCTCATGACCGACCGCCTTTCACCCACCCTCCTCAGCCGCGACAGCTGGATCCGCCGCCCCTCTCACAGGGCATGGCTGGAAATGCAGGGTCGCCGCCTTCTGGATTTCAGCAAGGGCGGGTGCATAGACGGCGGTTTTACTGGGCTGGATCTGGAAGGCACGCTGCCTGAAAATGCGAAACCCGAAGCCACGCTGACCGCGCGCTGCGTCCATGCCTATGCCGTGGCCGAACTTCAGGGCCTTCCCGGAAGCGCGCCCCTCGTCGCCCATGGAATCCATGCCCTGCGCACGAATTTCCGTGATGATGCCCATGGCGGCTGGCAGCATTTCGCGGACAAGGACAATGACCGCAAGCAGGCTTACCTGCACGCTTTCGTAGCCCTCGCAGCATCCTCGGCCGTCCTGATCGGGGCGGAAGGCGCAGGCGACCTGCTCCGGGATGCGATCGAGCAGATCGAGACCCATTTCTGGAGCGAGGAGGAAGGCGTCATGCGCGAGAGCTTCGCCCCGGACTGGTCGGATGAGGAAGACTATCGCGGCGCCAACAGCAACATGCATTCCACCGAGGCCTTCATGGCGCTGGCGGACGTCACCGGCGACGTGAAATGGCTGCATCGCGCCCGGCGCATCGTCACGCGCTTCGTGCATGAACTGGCCGCGGCAGAAGGATTCGCGATGCCGGAGCATTTCAACCGCAACTGGACGCTCATGCGCGACTATCACAGCGACAAACCCAATGATGATCTGCGCCCCTATGGCATGACGCCGGGGCATTTCGTGGAGTGGGCCCATCTCACCCTGAAGCTCGAAGCCGCCCTTCTGCGTCACGGCCTGGCCACGCCGGAATGGATGCTGCATGACGCCCAGGCCCTGTTCGAAACCGGGATGAACACCGGCTGGAACGCCGATGGCCGGCCAGGCATGCTCTACACCATCAACTGGGAGCACGGCCCGCACAACCGCAGCCGCATCCACTGGGCGCAGGCCGAAGCCCTGACGGCTGCCATCAACCTCTACAAGCGAACCGGCAATCCCCATTACGAGCACTGGTACCGCATGATCTGGGACTATATCGACACGACCCTGATCGACCGCGATTTCGGAAGCTGGTTCAACGAAGTCAGCCCCGAAGGCGAACCCACCGAGACAATCTATAAGGGTAAGGGAGACCTATACCACGCCTATCAGGCCACGCTCGCCCCGATGATGCCGCTTGCGCCATCTCTCGCGACAGCCATCGAGCAGATCGGCGTCCCTTACTGACCCGCCCGCCCTAGGGCGCTTTCGTCAGCACATAGACCGGAAGCGCCACGGAATCCCGGAACAGGTACCAGAGTTCCACCATCCGGAAGCGGCACGGCGCCGCCCCCGAGACCGGTTTCACCCCAGCCCGGCGAAGCGACCATTCCGACCGCAGGACATGAAACCACTGCGTGACCACGACAGCGCCCTCGGGATGCAGCCGGGCGACATGCAGGGCCGTCAGCCAGGTGTTGTTTCCGTGCGAATCCACAATGATTGCCGAAGCCGGAACATTCCTGGCCATCAGCCAGTCCGCCATGATCCGGGCCTCATCCTGATGGTTACCGCTTTCGATCGCACCGCTCACCATGATCGTCCGCACAAACCCGGCACGCCACAACCGCAGCCCTTCTTCCAGCCGCTCCCGCAGCGCCGGACGAGGCTCCCCGTTCTGCGTAACGGCTGTTCCGAGGATAACCGCCATTTCCGAGCGGACCGGCACAGCCGAGACACCCCGGAACGCGACCCATCCCATCCAGAGCAGCAACAGACCGAACAACACCACGACACCAACCAGTCCCCAACGCAGTCTTCGGACGATCATACCCCGGAACATCAGGAACAGGTCTCTTTTCCAGCCTGCACCCGGTGCAGGTAAAGCAATGCCACCCCGGCCGCCAGAATGCCGGAGAGCGATCCCACCCCCAGCGCCCAGCGGGGGCCCAGACAGTTCGCAACCATGCCCACCAGCGGCGCCCCCAGCGGAGACGATCCTGCAAAGACGGCAAAACGGATCGACACCACACGCCCGCGCATGCCCGGATCAGTTGCCAGCTGCATGTAGCTGTTGCTGACCGCAGTGAAGGTCAGCGACGCCATGCCGGCCATGACCAGCGTGACGGCAAAAGCCCAGTATCCCGGCGAAAGCGCGCCCAGCAGACAGGCCAGACTGAAGACGACGGCCCCCTGCGGCAGGGCGGAAAACTGCATGGTCTTACGGCTGGCCGCGAACAGGGCCCCCGTGATCGTCCCGACCGCCATGGCCGAATTCAGCACACCATAACCATGCGCCCCAACGTGAAAGACGCTGACGGCCATGGTTGAGATATAGATCGGGAAATTGAGCCCGAACGCCCCGAGCAGAAACAGCATGAACAGGATGGTTCGCAGGTCATCACGCTTCCAGACGTAGCGCACGCCTGTCAGCAGATCCTGTTTTTCCTGATGCGCATTTTCCGGTTTGACGGGGGCGAGACGATGCAGTTCCTGTGTCCGCAGAGAGAGGAGCGACATCAGCACGCCATAAAACGACAGCCCGTTCAGAATGAACGACCAGCCCGAGCCGAGTTCCGCGATACAGAACCCCGCTACGGCCGGCCCGATCATGCGCCCTGCATTATAAGAGACGGAATTGAGCGCAACGGCGTTGGCCAGATCCGCTTCGCCCACCAGTTCGCCCGCGAAAATCTGCCGCACCGGGCTGTCAAACGCCGCCACACAGCCGCTCAGAAACGCAAACAGGTCCACTTCCCACAACCGGATCAGGCCCGTCACCACCAGAACTCCCAGCGCAATAGCCAGCGTTCCAAGTGCGGCCTGGGTCAGCAGCAGAAAGCGATGCTTCTCCACCCTGTCAGCGATTTTTCCGGTCCAGAAAATCAGCAGAAGCGGTGGCGCGAGCTGAAGCGCCATGACGATGCCGACAGCCGTCGCATCATGCCGGGTCAGTTCCGTCAGAACCAGCCAGTCCTGCGTCGTCATCTGCATCCAGGTCCCGATATTCGAGACCAGGGCCCCCATGGCCCAGATGCGGTAGTTACGTCTCCCCAGAGAGCGGAAAGCCTGCCCCATCATGGGCAGGATCCGTCATTCAGGACAGGGGAGCACAAGGAACGAGCCGGCATGCCGCCAGTGTCGGGAATATCAGGCCCGATGTCGAGGCATGTCGCGATAATGTTCCATCGGCCCGGCCGGCGCAGAACCGTCTTTTCAGATTTCTGCCGCAGCCAGACTCAGGTTTGCAGGATGCATCCAGTCATCGGACGGCTGCGCGGGAGCAAAACGGAATCTGGACAGTTCGGCAAAAAGGTCCTTCGCCTCGTTGCTCAGGTTCCGGCACGCCACGTTGACCTCTTCCACCATGGCGGCATTCCGCTGGGTCATCTGGTCCATTTCGTTGATGGCCTTGTTGATCGTCTCAAGACTTTCAGCCTCACCCGTCGTGGACCGGGAAATCTCCTCAAGCAGCGACGTGATCCCGTCCACATGCTGACTGATGACCTTCATCGACCGATCCGCCTCGCCGACGAAATGAACACCTTCTTCCACCTGACGCCCCGAGGACGTGATGATGTTGCGAATATCCTGGGCGGACTTGGCCGAACGCTGGGCCAGAGCCCTGATCTCCTTTGCGACCACGTCAAATCCCCGCCCCGCCTCACCGGCGCGTGCCGCCTCGATCCCCGCGTTCAGCGACAGCAGATTGGTCTGGAACGCGATCTCCTCAATCAGGCCCAGAATGCTCTCGACCTGCCGCGAGGAAGCCCGGATTTCCCCCATCGCCGTATTGGCTGAATGCATGACCCCCGAAATCACAACCGTCTGGGCCCGTGTTTCCAGAGACGTCTCACGCGCCTGCACGGCGGAGCGGGCGGTTTTACCGACTGTCTGCGTAATGCTGTTAAGCGACGCGGCGGACTGGGCAAGGTTTACGGCCTGCCGTTCTGTCCGCTCGCTCAGTTCCGCGGAAGCCGAAGCGATTTCCGACGTCCCGTTGGCAATCATGGATGTCGCATCGGAAATCCTGGCAATCGCCGTGCGGTAAATATGGATGAGTGTATTGAAATCCCGCCGGAACTCTTCAAACCGGTCCTGAAAATGCTCCTGGAACGTGAAGGTCAGGTCCCCCTTCTTCACGATTTCCATCCCGGCGCAGATCGTCCCGATCGTTTCGCTCTGCAGCCGACGGATGCTTTCGCTCTTTCCGGAGAGTTCCTTCTGGATACGCGCGGCCTCACGCGCCTCGGTGGCCGAAACTTCCTGAAGCTTCAGCTGGTTCTGGCTGTTTTCGCGGAAAGACTGAAGGGACCGGGCCAGACGCCCGGCGCAGTCCTGATGATGAAGGCACGGAATGGTAATGTTGAGCGCGCCCCCGGCCACTTTTTCAGTGGCAGCCGTGATCTCCTCGAAGGGAACCGCGACGATACGGATGGCAAATCTGGCGATCAGGAGCGTCAGGGCAATCTGGAACAGCAGTCCCGCGCACTGCGACAGGGTCTGTTCATGTCGATAATGCACGAACAGATGCTGAAAAACCTGCTCAACCATGAACTGAAGCACAGAAACCAGAATCAGAACGGCAAAGAGTACCTTGATTTTCTGGCGGACATAGGCGGTTTTTTCAATTCAGTTCAGCATGAGAGCCTTTTTGACCTCGGGTCTCACGCTATGTTCAGGGAGTGGCGTGAGTGTTTGTAAATTTATATCTGCCGCTATTAATAAAAAATGAATATTCCTCTCGAAATTGTTTGCAACATACCCCCGGCCGTATGCGACGCCCGGCTTCAGACGGCTCCGTCATGTTGACAATTTCTCTTCCAGAGAGGATTTGTGACGCTTCACCGTGGGGGGCTCCGGCATGGGGCTGAGATTCTGCTGGTGTGACCCTTAAAAGTCATGCGGCGCAGTGACCCATTGAACCTGATCCAGTTCATACTGGCGGAGGGATGGTGGTCGCTGTCTGCCCGACGCATGCCCATGCACAACGCAGCCAGCAGCTTGAACCTTTCCTGTCAGAGCTGAGATCTCATTGCTTGCAGGCGAGGAGTCTCTCATCATGGCACACAGACAACCCCCGGCCCTTCCGGCCCCAGCGTCTGTCAGACCATACTGCCCCACGATCCGGGAAACGCCTGCGTCTCCCGTTTCGCGTTCGCGATATCGCAGCCTTCTGCCCGTCCTGATCGGCACAACGGTCTGTTTTTCGGTCGCGCGTGCCGCCGATACCCCGGCTACGACCAAACCACCGGTCCAGCAGACCGCAGCCCAGGCGCAGGCCGTCAAGCCACCCAGGGCCGAGCACATCATCGTCCACCGGATCTCGGACAGCGCTCCCGGCAACCAGCCGGGAGGCGGGCTGATTCATCTGCAGGACGGCGTGAAATCCGTCAGTACGGTCAGCCAGGATTTCATTTCCAAACAGGCCCCGATGGCAACGGCTTTCCAGCTTGCGTCCATGCTGCCCGGCGCCAATGTCGCCTCCTCCGATCCGATGGGCTTTTCTCCAAATACGAACATCACCGTCCGCGGCCTCGATAACAGCGCCATCGGCTATGTCCTCGAAGGCATGCCGCTGAATGACGTGGCCTATTATTCCGGCACGCCCAGCCAGTTCGCGGACAGCGAGAACTATCAGGAAATCGCCTTGGCACAGGGATCGGCCGATCTCGACAGTCCGGTTCTGAACGCAGCCGGCGGCCTGATGAACCTGACATTCCGCGACCCCGCCAAAAAGGCCGGTGGCGATGCCAGCGTGTCTTATGGCTCCTACAACACCAACCGCGAATTCATCCGTCTCGATACTGGCGACATCGCCCATACCGGCATCCGTGGCTTCGTGTCCTATTCCCATGGCGCAACCGACAACTGGCGCGGACCCGGACGCGACGAGAAACAGCACGTCGATTTCAAGTTCCTCAAGGAATGGGGACAGGGCAACCGCGCCAGTCTTTTAGGGTCCTTCAACACGACCATCACAAGCTGGTATCCCGAACCGACGATGAACAGCTGGAAATCGGACGGGATCAAAGGCCAGAACAACCTTCTGGCCCACTATGACAGCAGCAATCCCGAAAACGGCGCGAATTACTGGCGCCTGAGGCGGGACGGCGAGCGCACGCTCTATGGCGGGGCGCCCGTTCATCTCACACTGACAGACCGCCTGTCCCTGGACGTCACGCCCTATGCCCAGTTCGCCTATGGCAACTGGCCGGGTGGAAGCACGATGTCCACTTCCGGTCTCTATCAGGGCACGCAGGCCCTGTCCGACACGCTGAACCTGCCCGGCGCGCAGGACGGCGTCGGCGTGGTCCGCGCGGATTATACCCAGCGCAGCTACCGCTCCGGCTTTACCAGCGCCCTGCATTACAAGACCCGCTGGAACGATTTCGTCCTCGGTTACTGGTACGATTACGGCGATGACAACGAGCAGCAGCCGTTCACAGCCGTCCAGACCAACGGATATGCGCCGGACATCTGGGCGGAAAACGGCAAGGACGTGATCCGCCTGTCAAACGGCGAGCGGCTTCTGGGGGGTAGTTTCCACACCATTTCCCAGACCAATGCCCTGTTCGTCGGCGACCACATGTCCCTGCTGCATGACCATCTGGCCATCGATCTCGGCTTCAAGGCTGTCATGATGAGCCGTGACGGCACGAACAGCCTGCCGGGGCCGCAGTATCATGTGGCGTCCAACAGCATGGAGCCCCTGCCCCGTCTGGGCGTGCGCTGGCGGATTGATGGCGAGAACCAGCTTTTCTTCAATGCCACGACCAATTTCCGCGCACCCGATCAGACCGCGCTTTACAACACCTATGACCCCTCATCGGGCGAGATGTACGGAACCGGCTCCACGGATGTCCGCAACGAATATTCCATTTCCGAAGAGCTGGGATATCGCCGGACAGGGCGCTGGATCATCGGCAGCCTGACGCTGTTCAACTACAACTTCACCAACCGCCAGATCTCCACGCAGGCCGTGCAGAACGGCTCCATCGTCAGCACGACCATGAATGCTGGCGGCCAGACGTCACGCGGCGTGGATGTGGAAATCGGCCTGCGCCCCTGGCACCATTTCAGCCCGTATGTGTCGGGTGAATACCTGCACGCCACCATCGACAACGACCTGATGTCCAGCGGGGACCTTCTGCGCACCCGTGGCAAAATCGCCGTCCGCAGCCCAACCCTTCAGGCCGCGGCCGGGCTGAGCTACGATGACGGACATATCTTCGGCGTCGCCACCGTGCATTACACCGGCCACCAGTACGCCACCTTCATGAATGACGAGCGCGTCTCGGACCACACGACAGGTGATCTCGCCATTGGCTACCGCTTTTCGGACCACGTCCACCTGCATCAGCCGACATTGCGGATGAACTTCATCAACATCACGAACGAGCACTATCTTTCAGGCGTAGCCAGCCCCACCCTGAACGCGAAGGACACGACCGGCGTCTATGGCACCACCATCGCCGGCAGCGCCCCGAGCTATTATATCGGTGGCGGCTTTGCGGCCCTGTTCACCGCCTCGACGGGATTCTGAGCATGGCAGAGGCATCCGGACAGTTCGGCGTCAACGGTCCCGAAAACAAACGGGACTGGCCGGCCCTGTCCGATGCCGAAGCCCGCGAGGTCCTGTCCCATTTCCCGCTTCCTTCCTCTGCTCAACAGATCGTCTGGCATGGACGGCGACCGTTTTCCTCAACGGGCGTCGTCTCGCTGGAAGATGGGAGCCGGGTTTTCGTCAAACGTCACGATCATTGCCTGCGCGATGCGGCAGCGCTCGCAGAAGAACATCGCTTCATCACGCATCTGGCCGAACAGGGCGTTCCGGTCGGCCAGACATGGCGCACGAAAACCGGCCACGCCGCCCTCGATCTCAATGGCTCAGCATACGAAGTCTTTTCCATCATGCCCGGCCATGACCTGTACGAAACCGTGCAGTCCTGGGCGCCATTCCACAACGTCAAACACGCCTTTTCGGGCGGCCTGCATCTGGGGCGGCTTCACGACGCAGCCAGAAATTTCAATGCCCCTGCCCGCCCTTCCCGACGCCCCCTGCTCTCCACGTTCGAGGTCATCACATCCCCTGACCTGATTGCCGGGCTGGAACGCTGGATCCCGCAACAGGCCGGGCTGACAGAAGCCCTGACCCGTCACCCCTGGCGTGAGGATATCCCGGCAGCCCTGCTGCCGTTTCATGAACGACTGAAACCCCATCTCGGCACGATCCAGCCCCGCTGGGGCCATGGCGACTGGCACCCATCCAACCTGTTCTGGACAGGGACCGGAGCCGATGCGCAGGTCTGCGGCATCCTTGATTTCGGCATGTCGGACCGGACCTGCGCCGCCTATGATCTTGCGGTCGCCATCGAACGCACCGCCATCGCATGGCTCGAACCCCAGAACGACTGCCCCGTCATTCATGAACGGCTCGAAGCGTTCCTGTCGGGCTATCTGGCGCAATATGCGCTCTCCCGCGAAGAACGCCGTCTGGTGCCCCTCTTCCTGCCGCTTGTTCACGTCGAATATGCCCTCTCCGAAGTCGCCTATTACGAGACGCTGGTCCACGACCAGGCGGGCGTGAAAGCGGCCTATACGGACTATCTTCTGGGCCACGCGCACTGGTTCGCCTCGCCCTCCGGGCAGCAGTTCCTGCGCTGGCTGACCCGGACCCTTCAGGCCCCCTCATGTCCCTGATCGAAATTCTGGGCGCCGTCCTCAGCGCACTCGCCGTCTGGCTGACATCGCGACGCAGCATGATCTGCTGGCCCGTCTCGCTAGCAGCAGCGGGGCTGTACTGCTGGGTATTTCTCAAAGCGCGGCTCTATGCCGATGCAGGACTTCAGATCGCCTTCAGCCTCTACGTCATTTACGGATGGCGGCACTGGCACCGGATGGAAAAACCGGATGGCCGGATCCGCGTCCGCCGCCCGACACGCCGTACCCTTCTGAACGGACTGCTCTGCGGCGCGGCGGGAAGCGCAGTCTGGGCCTTCGTCCTCGCCCGTTTCACCAACGATCCCATGCCCGTCACGGATGCCACCCTCACGGCCTACAGCATCCTTGCCCAGTGCTGGGACACAATGCGCTATCGCGAAACCTGGTCCCTGTGGATCGTGGTGGACAGCGCCTATGTCGCCCTGTTCCTCAGCCGCGGCCTTTACCCGACGGCAGTCCTGTATGCCGGCTTCGTCCTGCTCGCCGTCAACGGATACCGCCTCTGGAAGCCCGATCCGTCAGCCGCCCCGTAATTCTGAACCAGAGGAAACCGCCTCTGTCATGAGGGACCGGGCGCGGTTCAGGGCCGCGTGCAATATGGCTGCTCTTTCAGCCATCGCCTGCGCGTCATGCCTGTCAATCCCGTAGAAGAGCTGTTTGAGTTTCTGATCCACGGCCTTCGCAAGCATATCCGCATGCGCAGCAACCGCCGATTGCGCATCAGAAACGCGCCCGTTGAATGATGCCAGCTCGGTCGGGGCACTGGCCGGATGATACGCCATGCGATCCCCGGTCTGCATCGCCAGAACCAGCGCATCGAGGGCAGCGTGCAACCGCTCGAACGGAGCCAGCGCGTCATAGGCCGCACGCAGCAGTGTCAGACGTCCCTGAAATCCATCCCGCCCCACACTGGCCGCTTCAGAAACCGGCGACCGGGACACCTCGATCACAACAGGCTTCCGGACAGCGCTCGCCGCTACGGAAATGATCGTGGTCAGCGTATTCCCGTCATAA
>NZ_BJNM01000032.1 GCF_006539685.1 Gluconobacter oxydans | reverse complement strand
GACGGGTCCACCTCTTAACGCCATCCCGACACCTTAACCCGATCAGTAAATGCCAGCGGATGTCCATTCACACGCACGCTCTGTGGCGGCAGGTCTGCGGGCAGACGCAGTTCATAGGCACGGGCGGGCGCAGACGCTCTCTGAACAGGACCGATGACGATCCGCAGATCCGAGCCATCCGCAGAGCGGAATGCCTGTATCGGTAGACGCGCCGAGACGTCCTTCTGATAAGACGTCCCCTGCCGCGTATCATCATAAACATCATACCGGCTGCTCTGTCCGGGTTTGAGCGGCCAGACTTCCACACCCAGCGTTGCGGCAAGACTGGCATCGGCCCCTGTTGCGGCCACACGCTGCGGCACGATCGCGCCTTCTTTCACCAGAACCGGTGTCTGCTCCAGCGTATAATGCCGTTTCAGCAGGCGCGGACCTTCCAGCCGTGTCCCGCTGCTTGCATCAATCCATGAACCCGGGGGAACCCAGAGCGTCTGTTCTGCCAGACCTGTCCGGGGATCGGAAGGAGCCGTAACGGGGGCGACGACCATCTGTTCGCCAAAGACATATTCGCCTTTGGTCGCGTAGGCCTCGTCATTTTCCGGCCAGTCGTAATAAAGCGGATGCAGGAAAGCGACGCCGGTGTCATAGGTGCGGCGCGCTTCCGTATAGAGATGTGGAAACAGCAGCGCCCGGCGGCGTATCGCGTCCTGCATGATATCCGAATACGGTTCCGGATAGGCCCAGACACGCCGTTCCGCATCCGGATTTTTCGTCGTATGCGTCCGGAACACCGGACTGTAGACACCGAACTGAATCCAGCGCGTATAAAGCTCTGGCCCTACCGCCCCGGGCGCGTGACCACCGATATCATGGCTCCAGTAGGCGTAACCCACATTCGCCGCCGTCGCCGTAAACCACGGCTGAAACGCCAGACTGGCCCAGTTCGCATGCGTATCGCCGGAAAAGCCGATCTGATAGCGATGGTTTCCAAGCCCACCCCAGCGATGGAAGACGAGCGGCCGCGCGCCCTGGGACGCCTGCTCCATGAAATGGAGATAATTCAGCCACCATGTCGGATTAAGCCCCGGCAGATCCGTCCTGTTCTGCTGCTGCCAGTCCAGCCACCAGAAATCCACGCCCTGCTTTTCCAGCGGACGATGCAGCACGGAAAAATACGCGTCCACATAATGCGGATCCGTCGGCGCAAAGGGAATGTACGGCCCGTGATCCGCAGGAAGACGAAGCGCGGCTTCCATCTCCCGGTAGCGATCCTCCCAGGGCTGCACGCCTGATGCCGGATGCAGGTTCAGCGAAACTTTCACGCCGGCATCATGCATCCGCTGCAAAAAACCTTCCGGATCGGGAAACAGGATCCTGTTCCAGCTATATCCCGTCCAGCCCAGCTTGTTCTTCGACAGGTCACTCAGACCGCGCGCGACCAGCTGATCCTGCGAGACATGCCAGTCCATGTCCACGACAACCACATCCAGCGGCAGGGTGTGCTGCGCGAAGGCAGACACCATCCCCAGAAGATCCTGATCGCTATATGCCCAGTAACGCGACCACCAGACCCCGAACGCAAATTTTGGCGGAAGCGGAATTTTTCCAGCCACGCGCGTAAAATCGGCCAGCGCGGGCCGGTAATCATGACCATACCCGAAAAAATACAGGTCCTGCCGCGCCCCCTCCGGCCGTGCCACGACCCAGGGCCATGAAAGCGGCGATGTCCCTATGCCAGACCCTGCTTTTGCCGCCGGAAAGTCACGGTCAAACAGCGGACGGCTGGAATCATCGACAACAGACCATCCACTGCGGGAGACCAGCCCCTGCTCCATCGGCTCCTTCAGCTTCCCACCATTCGAGCCGTCCAGCGTGCGGGTGGTGCCGAGAAGGTTCGCATCATCCGCCTGTCCCGGCACCCAATGCGGCCGGACCGTCCCGCATGTAACGTCAACCGACAGATTTTCAGCCGTCAGTTTTCCATCGCCGGACGGATGGTAATGCAACACCAGACAGCCTGTCCGCAGTTCCAGCGCCCCATCCTGATGCTCCTGCGTATAATGCGGCACTGAAAGACGACGGTTGATGAAGGCCAGGGACGCCCGGTCCTCAAACCGTCCGTCAGCAGCCCATTCCATCCGCACAAGACGGTCGGTCAGGACAGTGAACCGGGCATTTCCGAACCTGACGACCGCCCCGGCGTCCGCCACCGGCGAAGCTGGTTTTCCGTGCCCTGCCGCCTGCGCCAGTGCGGTAGACAGCATCAGGGCCGTCCAGACCCCGGCCATCCTGACGCGCGGACAAAACCATTGCCGCGCGAGCATTTCAGGCATCAATTATAATCCATGATGAGATGGAAATAGACGCCACGGCCCAGATAGTTCGTGTTGTCCGTGTACTGAAGTTTCGATCCGGTGACGTTATTGAAATGCGTATTGGTGAGGTTCTGGACTTCGTACTTGAAACTGACCGTTTTGTAGACCCGATGCCAGAACGCCATGTTCAGCATGAAGGTGTCGCCCTGTCCGGTATTGTCGTTGGGCGTCGTGCCGAGATCGGTCAGGAACTTGCCGTTGTAGTTCGCAGTCGCCCGCAGACCGCCATGAATGGCAGGGATGTGCCAGGTCACGGCACCGTTCACCAGAACATCAGGCTGATAGATCAGGTGATTGGTGCGCATGAGCACACCGTTTTCGTAGTAGTGCATGTGCCCCTGCATCCAGGTGGCATTGACCGACAGATCGAAAACCTGCCCGAGCACGGCGATGGACCGGTCGAGGGCCGAAAACTCCACACCGCGCAGGATGGAGCTCGTCGCGTTCATCGGCGTCGTGCTCTCGTAGATTTCGCCATCCTGCGAGTAGATGCTGGTCTGGTTGTAGATGTCGTCGCTGATGATCTTGCTGAAGAAGGTCGCGCTCAGGACGCCATTGTCATGATCGAAGAACTTGTCCAGCGCCACATCGAAGTTATGGGCCTTGCGGGGACGCAGATTGGGATTACCCATGCTGATCGTACAGGTCGCAATACTGGTCTCGTCACTCGAACCGCAGGTCATCTTTTCGGCCTGGGCGATATTGGACGGTGTCGGGCGGCCGATGGAGCGGCTGTAGGAGGCGTGCAGATTGATGCTCATCGGGAAATGATGAACGATATCGAATGACGGCAGCGGGTTGATGTAACTGCCATTCCGGCGGGCAAAATTGCTCGACGCAATCCCGTTGGAAGATGTCGGCGACCAGGACGTGTAGTTCACGTTATCCGCCCGCACACCAGCAATGAACACGGTCTTGGGCAGCGCATAATGCAGCGAGAGATACCCGTCCGTGACATCCTCGCGATACCGGTAATCGCTCATCGTCGAATTATACTTGCTGGTCGCTGCATTGGCCGCACTCTGCGACAGCTTGGACCAGTCATAGGTCAGGCCATTCACGTTCATGAATACGAACGGAATGCTCCAGCGCCAGGGGTAATAATTGGAATACATGGCGTCACTCGTGACATTGGCGCCGTTGTTCCAGATCTTGTCCTGTTCATTGAACTGGATGTTGAATTCCCGCCATTCAAAGCCCGCAGCCAAACCGAAACCGCGCGCGCCGGGTGCGATATTGTAGTTGTAATCGGCTCTTACCGTCGGGATGCTCTCGCTGGACTGCCGCCACTGCTGCTGCATCTGGTAGGATTTCCAGGTCGCGTTCTTAACGAGGTTCGGATTGGACAGGAAGTCGATCCGGAACATCTCGCCATTTTCGGGGTCGCCCGAATAATTGGCGTAAAGCTTGCTCGGATAGGTCCGCATCCGCTCGAGCGGCTGGTAATTGTCGTAATCTTCCCACGTGTAACCGGCACGGATCACCACATTATGCTTGCCGTGCGTCCAGTCCAGATGTCCGATCAGGCCATTGGAGCTTCGTGAATATGTATCCTGGATGCGCCGTGAGTAGATGCTGTAAATATTCTGCGTACCGCTGGTGGCCGTCTGATTGGCGATATAATTACTGTTGAAATTGTAATTGTTCAGATCACCAACCTGATTTTCCTGCCGCCGATAGGTCCAGCCCAGAATGGAGGCCGTAATTCCGGTATTGATCGGCCGCCATTCCAGCTTTCCCGAACCACCCAGCGTCGTGACCGAGTTCGCGTATTCCGAAGTCGTATAGTTGGTGGGCGCGAGTTTGTGGTTCCATTTCGGAGACGTCGGTTCACTCGTCGCGGTGCCGGACGTATCGTAATACTGAAAATCGCTGACGCTGCCGGTCTGGTTGGTCACACGGTCCTGATAACGGCTCGAAATGATAATGCCGAATTCCTTGTTCTTGCCGAACCGATCGGAAATCACGGCCTTCTCACCGGCACCCATGTGCTTGGAATGCCCACTCAACCCGTTCTGTCCGGCCGATCCCGCATAAAGGGAGTCGATGCCGTATCCGTCAAAATAGGCGTAACGCCCCTTGTGATCGAATGCGCTCATCGGGATCATGTCGATGACGCCGCCAATGGCATCGCCCGACTGCTCGGCCGTAAAACTCTTGTAGATGTTGGTGTGCGACGTCATTTCCACAGGCGTATCCTGAAGGTTGACGCGCCTCGTTCCCGAACCGGTTTCACCGATCGAGGCCAGGGTCAGGCCATCGACGGTGGTATGGTTCAGGTCCGGACTGATACCACGCAGGCTGACATAACGCGGTTCGTCGCCGTTATAGATCGCCGCGACACCGGGAAGCAGGATCAGCGACGATGCGATGGACGAATTTCCACCCAGATTTTCAAACGGGTCATACGCAATGCTGTCGACAATGATGTTCGACGTCCGCTTTTCGGATTTTACCATCCGGTGCCCGTACGAGAAGATCTTCTCGACATCGTTGGCTTCAACATCGTTGTTATGCGGCGTGGCTTCCGACTTTCCCGGCGCCGGCGTGTGGGAAAGGACGGCTCCTTTTCTGTCGAAATAACTGACGGACAGCGACGTTCCCGCAAGCAGGGCGCGCAATGCGGCCTGATCGTCCATCACGCCTTTGACCGCGTGCGGGTGGATGCCCTGAGCCGTCCCGCCCGGCACCGCAACACCGATGCCGGTGATCTGCTGGTACCGTGCAAGCGCCGCCGGCAGACTGCTGGAATCGATATTGAATTCATGGCTCGCCGCATGCGCGACGTTCCAGGAGCCGACCACTCCAAAAGAGAGGAGGGCGGCATGCAGTCTGAAGCACTTCATCGTGTTCGAATAATCCTGGAGCAAGGAGAGCGTTCGCAGAGGAAGACGCGCGCTTCCAGAAATACCGACACGATTTTTCAGGAATAATTGTTAAGGTTTTATTTCACCCCACAACCCCATAAGAAATCTTACCTTATATACTCTGTTATTTTCGGGGATTGTCTTATAATTTTCATAAATAACCAGCTTATTCACCTCTCCAATACCATGATACGGAACGCCGCCACAGGATACAGCCCTGAAGGAACGTTATGTCCGGCGCGCCAGTACGACCTTCACAGCCCCCCCGAAATGTTGAGCACACCTCTCCTGCGAGTGAGGCCGCCAGCCCTGTATCCCTGCCGGAAGAGGACTGCTTCGACTGGATTGCCCGGACCATTGTCCCGCATGAACGTGCCGTGAGATCCTGGCTCGGCACTGTGCCTCTGCATGGTGTCACGCGCGACGATATCATCCAGGAATGCTACGCCCGCCTCTGCACGGCCAAACCCCGTGACATTCAGGATGGTCGGGCCTTCTTTTTCCGGTGCGCCAGAAATCTCGTCATCGAGCATGGCCGTCGCGCCAAGCTCTACACGCTGATCCAGCCGGTTCATGACATGGAAGAGCAGCTTGCAGATGCCTCACCGGATCCGGAACAGGTCTATGCCAGCCGGAAAAAGCTCGACTGGCTGAAGCAGAAGCTCAACGATATGTCGCAACCGTACCGAAATACATTCATTCTCCGAAAACTGTATGACTGCGATCAGGACGACATCGCGACCCGACTTGGTATTTCAAGACGGTCGGTCGAACGGCACATCGCAACCGGCCTCGCCTATCTCCTCAAGGCCAGAAGCGACGATTCCTGACAGCCACCCCGCCAGTCAGACTTCTCCCCGGCGCCGGACACATCATGGAAAGCGCGCCCCCATCCCGCGACAGGGTCCAAAGTCGAAAGTATCGTTTCTTGCCTGAAGACAGATCAGAAGACAGCACCGCACGTGACGCAATGGCCGCACACTGGGTCACACAGCAGGATGCTCAATCCCTCATTGGCAAAGAACGTCAGGATTTCGAGGCATGGCTTGCTCAGGACGTGCGCAATTTCGGCGCGTATGTCCGCGCCCAGGCCTTCTTCAGGCATCTGAATTATCGCGCATCTCCATCCCTGAGCCATGTCCCTGCCCGCAATACGCCGAGCCGTCCGCCCTGGACAGCGACGGTATCGCGACGGCGCTTTCTGCCGCTTGCCGCTGCTTCGATCGGAAGCCTGATGCTGTACGATACGGCCCGGGACCAAACAGTCCGTCTGGAGCGCGGACACGAACTCCCCCGCAATTATGCCTGGCATCAGGGCGTCATTACGCTGGATGCCCTCACCACCGCTTACCTGCCGGAAGCGACCTCCAGCGACCGGATCGAGATGATCAATGGCCGGCTTGGCATCCAGCTTCATTCCGGGATCGTCTCGGTCTCGACAGACACCCTGCGCCTTACGGGAACAGCGGCGGATTTCGATCTGACACGCTCACCTCAAGGCCTGCGCCTTCAGCACTATGCCGGGACGCTCACCTGGCAGACCCCTGATGGCCAGCACCAGCTGACCACCCCCACATCTGTCGAGTTCACGCAAGCCGGTCGCAGTCTGCAAGCGACCTGCCGCCCGCTCTCCCCCGATGACATCATCGAACAGACGGCGTGGCGACAGGGAACCCTCGTGCTGAACGACACAACGCTCCAGAATGCGCTTGCACGATTTGCACCCTATACGCGCCTGAAACTCATGATCCGCGATCCCCACCTTTCAGGAAGCAGGATCTCCGGCAGCTTCGCTCTCGCGGCCCCTGAAGATTTCGCCCTGTCCATTGCACGCCTGATCCGATGTCGGGTCGAGATATCCAACAGGAGCATCGCCTTTACGGCGTAAAAAACACCCCCGACACCCCGGCTGACTTGAGGCCTTCCGCTGAGCATTCGCAGATTTCAGATACCCCTACTTTCTCCTGCGGGCAGATCGGCCTATCTTTCCCTGCACTACAGTGCTGATTTTATTTCCACGGAAAGCCAAGCCTTCAATGCCAGACCTTTTCCAGAACGGTTCTCAGGACAATACCCGGTCCGTTCTGATTGCCCTGCTGGCGAGCGGCATTGTCATCAGCGCCATCTGGATCCTCAAGCCGTTCCTTCCCGCCACGATCTGGGCCGTCACGATCGCGGTGACAACCTGGCCCATGCTGCGACGGCTTCAGACCTTCGTCGGAAACAGCCGCCGGGTGGCCGTTTCCCTCACCATCCTGATTGCGATGCTGGTATTCATCCTGCCGCTCTGGCTCGCCATCACGACGGTTTCGAGCCATTTCGGCGATATCATCGCGCTGGTCTCCTCGTCTTCCACCCTCCACATTCCGGATGAGCCGCCATGGATGGGCCGGCTTCCTCTGGTAGGTCCACATATCGCGCCATTCTGGGACCGCATGCAGCACATGCAGTTCCCCGAAATGGTCCGGCAGGTCATCCCGGCCCCGGAAACCCTCATCCACACATTCCTGGCCTATGCAGGCAGTTTCAGCATTCTGGCCCTGCAGTTCATCCTCACACTGGTCATCCTCGGCGTTCTCCTCATGCGCGCGGAATCAGCGATTGCGGTTGCGGACACGCTCGTCACCATTCTGGCCGGCAATCGCGGCAAGGAAATGCTCCAGCTTGCGGCCTACACAATCCGGGGGGTCGCCTTTGGCGTGACCGTCACCGCAGTCGTTGAATCCGCCGTGGCCGGCATCGGGCTGAAACTCGCCGGCGCGCCTTGGGTCAGTATCCTCACCGCCGTGACCTTCATGGTCTGCCTGCTTCAGGCCGGCCCGGGCGTCACCCTGATCCCTGCCGTGATCTGGGTCTATTTCGACCGTGGTCTTGCCCCGGCAGCGCTTCTGCTCGTCGTCACCATCATCACGATCATCATCGATAACGTACTGCGCCCGTTCCTGATCCGCAAACAGGCCGATATCCCGCTCATTCTCATCATGCTCGGCGTGATTGGCGGCCTCGGCGGACTGGGACTGGTCGGGATCTTCATCGGCCCGCTGATCCTGTCCGTGGCCTATACGCTGACCAAGAGCTGGATCAGTGACTCCCGCCAAACACCCCCATCCGTTTCAACGCCTCTGGATTCCTGAACCCTCATTCCGCCGCAACCGCACCATAGGCCTGCCGGATACGGCGGGCCTGATGGATGAAATACAGCTTGGCCCCCGTCATCCGGACCGAGCGGAACACCAGATAAAGCGGCGCCGTCAAAGCCGTACGCGAAGACAGCGGGATATAGACCACCTGCCCCGCATGATGCTGCTGCATGGACTGGGGCACGAGTGAAATGCCCAGCCCCCCCGCCACAAGATTCAGGGCTGCCAGAAGCTGCGGCCCTTTCTGGCGAATACGCGGCGTAAAGCCCGCGCCCAGACAGGCATCCACAATCGTCTTGTACAGACCGTTATTGTACTGGCTCTGATACAGGATGAAGTCCTCGTCCTCGAGTTCAGCCAGTTTCAAACCTCCCGCAGGCGCCTCTTTTGCCAGCCTGTGCGTCCGAGGCACAGCCACCACCATCGGCTCTTCCACAATCAGTTCGACCACCACATCCGACACATAGGGAATGGACGTCCGGACAAAAGCGACATCCACGGTATCTTCCCGCAACGCCCCCAGCAGCTGGCTTGAATTACCTTCCGTCAGCGTCAACCCCACATCCGGCCAGGTCTCGCGGAACTGCCCGAGCATGTCCGGCAGACTGGGGTGACACAGCGCGGAGTTCGTGAACCCGATCGACAGTTCTCCGGCCTCACCCCGCACAATGCGGCGGACATCCTCGACCGTCTCATCCATACGCTCGATGACATCATACGCCCCCTTGAGCATGCTGCGTCCGGCCGGGGTCAGGCGCATGCCGCGGGCATGACGTTCAAAGAGCTGGACCCCAAGTTCCTGTTCCATACCCTTGAGCAGCCGGGTCAGCGGAGGCTGCTGGATCCCGAGCCGCTCGGCGGCACGCGTCAGGTTGCGTTCTTCGGCAATGGCGATGACGGCATGGAGATGTCTGAGTTCGATCATTCCATACTTTTAAGGTATGATGAAACCTTCCCGCAAACATTGGTTTCCACCATGAAACCCCTTTAAGGTCCCCCGCGTCACAGACACATCCCTTGACCGAACAGGAACGCGCCATGACCAAGACCATTCCCGCCACGCTCATCGCCGGTGACGGAATTGGCCCGGAAATCATGCAATCGGTCACGACCGTCATGGATGCCCTCGGCGCCCCCTTCCTCTGGGATCACCAGAGCGCAGGCGTAGGCGCATTCGACCAGCACGGTACGGCCCTGCCCGAGGCCACGCTCGACAGCATCCGCCGCACCGGCCTCGTGCTGAAAGGGCCGCTGACCACGCCTGTGGGCAAGGGCTTCCGCTCCATCAACGTCACGCTGCGTCAGGCCTTCGACCTGTACGCCAATGTCCGCCCGACCCAGACGATCGTCCCCGGCGGACGCTACGAGAACGTCGATCTGGTCGTGATCCGCGAGAACATCGAAGGCCTGTATGCCGCGATGGAGTATTACATGGCCGTGGATGGCGACCCGGAAGCCGTGGCATACGGCGCCGGGTTCAATACCCGCACCGAATGCAACCGGATCGTCCGCTTCGCCTTCGAATACGCCGTGAAAAACAACCGCAAGAAGGTGACGCTTGTCCACAAGGCGAACATCCTCAAAATCCTGAGCGGCCTGTTCCTGCATGAAGGCCGCAAGGTCGCCGCGGAATATGAAGGCCGCGTGGCACTGGAAGAGCGCATCGTTGACGCCTGCGCGATGGAACTTGTGATCCGCCCGGAGAACTACGACGTCATCGTCACGACCAATCTGTTCGGCGATATCCTGTCTGATCTGACAGCCGGTCTCGTGGGCGGCCTGGGTATGGCGCCAGGTGCGAATATCGGCGAGAAAATGGGCATCTTCGAGGCTGTGCACGGCTCAGCACCCGACATCGCCGGACAGGGAATCGCCAATCCGCTGGCGCTGATGATGGCGGGTAGCATGATGCTGGCCCATGTCGGGCGGCAGGACCTGTCCCAGCGTCTGGACGGTGCGATGAAGCAGATCCTTCAGGTCGAAGGCCTTCGCACGCGCGATCTGGGCGGTAAGGCCACCACGCAGGACGTCACGCAGGCCCTTCTGCGCGCCATCCAGTAATATTCTGACAGCCCTCCAAGGAACATTCCCATCATGAAACAGGTTGGACACGACCTTCTGGACTGCCAGCGCGACCTCTCGATCGAGGGGCGCTCCTATCGCTATTTCTCCCTGCCCGTCGCGGCTGAAAAACTGGGCGACATCTCGCGCCTGCCCGTCAGCCTGAAAGTGCTGCTCGAAAACGTCCTGCGCTTTACGGATGGTTCGACCTACCGCGTCGAGGACGCGCAGGCGATCGTTGACTGGACGAAGAACGCCCATTCCACGCAGGAAGTGCCGTTCAAGCCCGCCCGCATTCTGATGCAGGACTTCACAGGCGTCCCGGCCGTGGTCGATCTGGCGGCCATGCGCGATGGCATCGTCTCGCTCGGCGGTGATCCGCAGAAGGTCAATCCGCTCGTCCCCGTCGATCTGGTGATCGACCATTCCGTCATGGTGGACGTCGCCGGACGCAAGGACGCGCTCCAGCAGAATGTCTCGCTGGAATTCGAGCGCAACGGCGAGCGTTATGCGTTCCTGCGCTGGGGTCAGGAAGCGTTCGACCAGTTCCGCGTCGTCCCGCCGGGTGCCGGCATCTGCCATCAGGTCAATCTGGAATATCTGTCGCAGGTGGTCTGGACGGGCACGGTCGGCGACGTCACTTACGCCTATCCCGACACGCTGTATGGCACGGATTCCCACACGACCATGGTCAATGGTCTGGGCGTTCTGGGCTGGGGCGTTGGCGGGATCGAAGCCGAAGCCGCCATGCTCGGACAGCCGATTTCCATGCTCATCCCCGATGTCGTGGGTTTCCGGATGGAAGGACGTCTACCGGAAGGCACCACCGCGACCGATCTGGTCCTGACGGTCACGCAGATGCTGCGCGCCAAGGGCGTGGTCGGCAAATTCGTGGAGTTCTTCGGCCCGGCGCTGGATCATCTGCCGGTCGCGGATCGTGCGACCATCGCGAACATGGCTCCGGAATATGGCGCGACCTGCGGCTTCTTCCCCGTGGATGCGCTGACGCTCGACTATCTACGCCAGACCGGCCGTGACGAACACCACATTGCACTGACGGAAGCCTGGCTGCGCGCACAGGGCATGTTCCGCGATGCCTCCACGCCCGAGCCGGTCTTTTCGGACGTTCTGACGCTGGATCTCGGCACGGTCACGCCCTGCATTTCCGGCCCAAAACGCCCGCAGGACCGGATCGAACTCTCCGCCGCCACCCCCGCGTTCGAAAAAGCCCTGACGGAGGCGCTGGGCGTCAAACCGGATGCTGTCCACAAGACCGCCCCCGTCGCTGGCACGGATTATACGATCGGGCACGGCTCCATTGTCATCGCCGCCATCACGTCCTGCACCAACACGTCCAACCCGGCCGTTCTGGTCGCAGCCGGACTGGTGGCGCGCAAGGCCCGCGCACTCGGTCTGATGCCGAAGCCCTGGGTGAAAACGTCCCTCGCACCCGGCTCGCAGGTCGTCACGGACTATCTGGATCGCGCCAATCTGAGCGCCGATCTGGACGCGCTGGGCTTCGAAACGGTCGGCTATGGCTGCACGACCTGCATCGGCAATTCCGGCCCGCTGGCGAAGGAGCTTGTGGACGCGATCGAAGGCAATGGTCTGGTCGCAACTTCGGTCCTGTCCGGCAACCGGAACTTCGAAGGCCGGATTTCGCCCAATGTCCGTGCGAACTATCTCGCCAGCCCGCCGCTGGTCGTCGCCTATGCCCTGCTGGGAACGATGCGCGAAGACATCACGACAGCCGTTCTGGGACACGCGCCCGATGGCACGCCGGTCTACCTCCGCGATATCTGGCCCACCAACCACGAAATCGCAGAACTCGTCGGCTCCGCCGTCACGCGCGAAGCCTTCGTCGAGCGTTACAGCCACATCACGGAAGGCACGAAGGAATGGCAGGCTCTGGCCTCGGCCGGAACCTCGGCCACCTATGACTGGCAGCCGGGCTCGACCTATGTGCAGAACCCGCCCTATTTCGACGGTCTAACCGCCGAACCTGCGCCCACAAAGGACATCGCCGGCGCACGCATTCTGGCGCTGCTGGGCGACAACATCACGACCGACCACATCTCCCCGGCCGGTGCGATTGCGCCGTCCTCTCCGGCAGGCGTGTATCTGCAGGAGCATCAGGTTGCGGTGAAGGACTTCAATTCCTACGGCTCCCGTCGCGGCAATGACCGCGTCATGGTCCGGGGGACCTTCGCCAATATCCGCATCCGCAACGAGATGGCGCCCGGAACCGAAGGCGGCGTCACGCTGCATCAACCGGATGGTGCGCAGATGTCCATCTATGATGCCGCCAGCCGTTATGCGAAGGACAGCGTGCCGCTCGTCGTGTTCGGCGGCAAGGAATACGGCATGGGGTCATCCCGTGACTGGGCCGCGAAGGGCACGCGCCTGCTCGGCATCAAGGCCGTCATCGCGGAGAGCTTCGAGCGCATCCACCGCTCCAACCTGGTAGGTATGGGCGTCCTGCCCCTGACCTTCGAGCCGGGCACGACGCGCAAGACGCTGGGGCTGGACGGAACGGAGACGATCGCCATTCACGGCATCGAAACCCTGACACCACGCCAGACCCTGACCATGACGGTCACCCGTCAGGATGGCAGCACGCAGGACGTCCCGCTGCTATGCCGTGTCGATACGGTCGATGAGGCGGAGTATTACCGCAACGGAGGCATCCTGCCTTACGTCCTGCGGGGAATGGCTTCAGCAGACTGAAAAAATGGCGGGGCTTCGGCCCCGCCATTTTCGTTTACGTCTCAGGCCCGGCGGCTGAGAGCAAGCTTGAGACTGAACGCGATAAAAATCCCGCCCGTTAACCTATCCATGCGCCGCACAACCACCGGACTGGAAAGAAACCGTCCCAGCGGCACGGTCAGGGCGACGAGAAGCGCCAGCCACGAGAAGGACAGGATGGCCTGAATGGCCGTCAGCAGGAGCGAAAACTCCTTTACGTTCACATGCGGCGGAATGAACTGCGGCATGAATGTCATGTAGAAAATGCCGACCTTGGGATTGAGCAGATTGGTCAGCAGGCCCCGGCGAAACGCCGCACGGGCATCGTCATGCACCGGGACCGTCTCCGCTGTCCCCAGCGAAGCCCGGGGATGCAGGATCAATCCGATCCCAAGCCAGGCGAGATAGAGCGCACCGGCCCATTTGACGACCGTAAACGCGGTCTCGGAGGCCGCCAGCAGCGCCGTCAGTCCAAATGCTGCCGCAAGCCCCCAGATTCCCAGCCCTACGCAAATCCCCACAACGGCCGCCAGACCGGCCTTCCAGCCGGACGTCGTGGCCGTTCGCAGTGTCATGGCCGTATCGAGGCCCGGCGTAATCGTGAAAACAGCCGCCGCGGCAGCAAATGTCAGAAGGGGGATCAGGTAAGGATGCATGCGCGAGACCTACACCGCCTCCCGAAAACCCCCAATCCTTCTTTTCTCAGTTCGCCTTCGCCGCTACCGGCAGACGGATCAGATAATCGAAGGCCGACAGGGAAGCCTTCGCCCCCTCCCCCATGGCAATGACGATCTGCTTGTACGGCACGGTCGTCGCATCGCCCGCCGCAAACACGCCCGGAACAGACGTCCCGCAGTGGTCGTCAATAACGATCTCGCCATACGGGCTGAGCTTCAGCGTCCCCTTCAGCCATTCCGTATTGGGCAGCAGACCAATCTGCACGAACACGCCATCCGTCTTGATCTGGTGCAAGCCGCCGTCCCCATCACTATAGGTCAGGCCGGTCACTTCCTTGCCGTCACCCTCGATCTTGGTAGTCAGGGCATTGGTCAGAACCGTGACATTCGGCAGGCTCAGCAGCCGGTCCTGAAGCACCTTGTCGGCTTTCAGATGCGCCCCGCGCTGCAGCAGCGTGACATGCGAGACGATCCCTGCCAGGTCGATCGCCGCTTCCACGCCACTATTGCCGCCGCCGGTCACCACAACCGGACGCCCCTTATAGAACGGACCGTCGCAATGCGGGCAGTACGCCACACCCTTGGTGCGATACTCGTCCTC
Source organism: Gluconobacter oxydans (assembly GCF_006539685.1). Classification (GTDB taxonomy): domain Bacteria; phylum Pseudomonadota; class Alphaproteobacteria; order Acetobacterales; family Acetobacteraceae; genus Gluconobacter; species Gluconobacter oxydans. Next base: position 3,039 of record NZ_BJNM01000032.1, on the reverse strand, counting down.
ACCCGGCACACCCAGATGCCGCCAGCGCGCACCAGTCGCAATAATGACCGTCTTCGAGCGCAGGACCGCTCCGCTTTCCAGCACGATCTGGTGCAGACCGCCAGTTTCCGCAGCGGGGATCAGCTTCGCTGCCAGCTGCGAGGCAATGATCTGCACGTCATACTGCCGAACATGCGCCTCAAGTGCTGCCGAGAGTTTCGGGCCGTCAGTTTCCGGCACGGAAATGAAGTTCTCAATCCCGGCCGTATCCATGACCTGACCGCCAAACCGCTCGGCCACGAGGCCCGTGCGCAGGCCCTTTCGTGCGGCATAGATCGCCGCCGCATCACCGGCCGGCCCGGCACCGAGCACCAGCACGTCGAACGGGGCCATATCATTCAGCTTCTCCGCCGAACGAGCCACGGAGGCCGTGTCCAGCTTGGCCAGAATATCCGCCACTTCCATCCGGCCCGACGCAAAGGGCTCACCGTTCAGATAGACCTGCGGGACCGAGCGGATACCAAGGCGCTCCACCTCATCCTGAAAATCTGCCCCATCGATGGCCGTGTGATGGATCTTCGGATTCAGCACGCTCATGGCATTGAGCGCCTGCACTACATCCGGGCAGTTCTGGCAGGACTGGGAGAAATACGTCTCGAAATGGTAGTCCCCGTCCAGCGCGCGGATCTGCGCAACCACATCCGCTTCGATCTTGGGCGGATGCCCGCTGACCTGAAGCAGCGCCAGCACCAGAGACGTGAACTCGTGCCCCATTGGCAGACCGGCAAAGCAGACCTGCACATCCGTGCCCGGCCGGCGGATCACGAAGGACGGGATGCGGGTGCCGTGCCCCTTGTCCGAGAACGTGACCTTGGGAGACAGGCTGGCAATATCTTCCAGCAGACCGCGCACCTCATTGGAGCGGTCATCCGTGCCAAGGGTCGCCTCAAGCACGACCGCATCACGCAGGTACTCCATATAGGCGCGCATCTGGGTTTTCAGGTCGTCCTGAAGCATTGTTTTTCTCCGGATTTCGGGACTGGACAATTTGGGCCGGAAGACTGTCCGGCGCAGCCGCCCCCCTGAGGAGGCGGAGGCTGGTGGAACCCGAAGGCCCCACCATCATCAGATCCGCTGCCGGATCAGATCTTGCCGACGAGGTCGAGGGACGGCTTCAGCGTCTCGCCGCCTTCCTTCCACTTGGCCGGGCAGACTTCACCCGGGTGCGTGGCGACATACTGGGCAGCCTGGATCTTGTCGAGCAGCTCGGCAGCACTACGGCCAACGCCACCGGCGGTGATTTCGATGTACTGGATCTTACCTTCCGGATCGATCAGGAACGTACCGCGATCGGCCAGACCGGCTTCCTCGATCAGCACATCAAAATTGCGTGCGATCGTACCCGTCGGGTCACCCAGCATCGTGTACTTGATCTTGCCGATGGCCGGCGACGTGTCGTGCCAGGCCTTGTGCGTGAAATGCTTGTCCGTGGAGACGGAATAGATTTCCACGCCCAGCTTGTCGAAAGCGGCCTGGTTGTCAGCGAGATCTTCGAGTTCCGTCGGGCAGACGAACGTGAAGTCAGCCGGGTAGAAGAAGAAAACGGACCACTTGCCGCGAACGTCGGAGTCCGTGACCGTGAGGAACTCACCGTTGCGGAAAGCGTCGGTAGAGAAGGGCTTCAGCGGGGAGTTGATGCGAACCATCAGACTGTCTCCTGACCTTGGGTTGAAGTTGTGTTGCGGACTCTGTGTCCCACAGAAAGAGAGGGACAGGAAACAGTTCCTGTCAATATGACTGATCGCCAAAACCGAATTGACGAGATGAAGATATCACGACTCCCGATCAGGAAGCGTGGAGCTTTTCTCTGAAGCCGGCCTGTCTCGACGCTATTTTTCCGTAACAGGCAGAACCGCACTTCCCCATTCGGATATTCGGTCATATCTATGGGACATGAGCTACGTTCCCCTTTCCGGCCTTTCCCTGCGCGATATCGAATATGTGGTTGCGGTCGATGATCTGCGCAACTTCTCCCGCGCGGCAGAACGCTGCGGCGTCAGCCAGGCCGGGCTGTCCGAGCAGGTCCGTAAGCTCGAACAGCTGCTGGACGTGACGCTTTTCGAGCGCTCCCGGCGCCATGTCGCTCCCACGCCCGATGGTGAACGGCTCCTTGCGCTCGGCCGCGAGGTTCTGGCAGCAGCCCGAAACCTGCTCGAAGTCGCCCGTGCCCAGACCGGGCCGATGGAAGGCCCCCTGCGTCTCGGCGTCATCCCCACGCTCGGCCCCTATTACATCCCCGGCCTTCTGCCCCGCCTGCGAGAACATTATCCATCCCTCAACCTGCGCCTGCGCGAAAACATGACGGATGCGCTCGTTCACGCCCTGCGCAACAGCGAGCTGGACGTGGCCCTCATGGCCCTGCCCGCGCCGTCAGACGCACTGGAATGCGCGCCACTTTTCGAGGAGGCCTTCCTCGCCGTTTTCCCGAGCACACACGAACTGGCACACAAACCGAAACTGTCCCTGAGCCAGCTCGGCCGCCCGGACCTGCTTCTGCTTGAGGATGGTCACTGCCTGCGCGACCAGGCCTTGTCCATCTGTCCGACGGTTCCCCGCCAGGGCGAGCAGCGTCTGGCCAGCAGCCTTGAAATGCTGTGGTACATGATCGGCGCTGGCGAGGGCTTTTCCCTCATCCCGCAGATCGCACTGCGCAATCGTGCGGATTTCGAAGATCTGATCACCGTCCGCAGCCTGCCCGAACCCGAAGCACGCCGCACGATCGGCCTGACCTGGCGCGCTTCTGACCCTCGTGCCCCGGTCTTCCGCGAGTTCGCAGCCTATCTGCGCAGCATCACCCCGGAACACTGCCACGCCTGCAGTTGACCAGGTGCCGACGGGAACAGCCGGGGGCTTAGGGTCCGTTTGAATTCGCGCTCAGAATATCGCGCCAGAGATCGAATGCGGCTGACATCAGCCGTCGTCCGGCGCGTACCGCAAATGCCGGTCTGGCGGCCGAGGTCCACAGTGGCAACTAGGTGTTTGGTCCCGGGGTTTGATGGG
>NZ_BJNM01000031.1 GCF_006539685.1 Gluconobacter oxydans | reverse complement strand
ATGCGGAAGGTATGGTCAGCCTGACGCTTTGCGCTGCCGAACTGGGTCGTGGCTTCGGTACCGATATTCCAGCGCAGTTTGCCTTCCCGGTTGGCACGTCCACCCGGAGCATCCGGGTGGCCTTCCGCCAGACAGTCCCCATAGGCCGGATCGGTGAACAGAATGCTCCCATCCACCGGATTGACGATGATATCGTTTGGAGAGTTCAGACCCTGCCCCTCGAACTTATCCGCCAGAACGGTGCAGGTCCCGTCCTGCTCCCAGCGGATGACACGGCGCAGGCCATGCTCGCAGGTCAGGATACGTCCCTGTGCATCCACGGTATTGCCGTTGCTGTTGAAGCTTTCCTTCCGATAGGTCGTCATCAGGTTCTCTTCCGGCAAAAACCTGTACTGCGCACTGCGGACCGTATCGGACAGGAGCAGAAACCGGCCTTCACTGATCCAGGCAGGCCCTTCAAGCCAGCCACCACCGCTCCAGACGCGTTCGATGTTGCCGTTCTTGAACACCAGATCGCTGAAAGACGGATCCAGCGTCAGAATGTCCGGATCCGGTACGAAAGCTGGCGGGGCATGCGGGCCGAAATCACGGACCGGCTGCGTCATGACATCAGCCGGATGCGGCTCACGCGTCGCGGCGCGCGCCACAGCTCCGCTCAGGAAAGCAGCAGCAGCGCCACGAAGAACGGAACGGCGATCGGGTTGAAACACGTCAGGACTCCTCTTGTGGATATGTCAGCGGCGTCAGGATGACGGGCCGGATTTGAGATCGGGTAAACGGCTGGCAAGGAACCCCGCAACGGCCGCTTCCTCCGCCGTCAGACCATAGCCTTCATGATCCAGCACATCCTGCGCCCGGCTTTTGAACGCTTTGCGCAGACTGCCATCCAGATACCCGTCCAGAATACAGGGATTGATATAGCTCCGCTTGCAGACTGCTGGTGTATTGCCGAGCTTCGCCGCCACGGATTTCACAGCCTCAACAAGCTGCTTCTTCGCCCTGGCTTTCGTATCGTACTGGCTGAACGCCTTCCGCATCGACATACTGGAACAGACGCTGTCCCGGCAGGTCTTCAAGGCGGGACACAACACGGGCCAGTCGGGGATCGTCCAGTTCGAGATGCTGCTCGATCCCGTGTTTGGCGCGAAAATCAAGAGTCAGATGCCGCCCGTGCACTGTCGCATGACGATGGCGCAGGGTCGTCAGCCCGTAGCTGCGGTTTTCCTTGGCGTATCGATCATTGCCGATGCGGGCCATCGTGCGTTCCATGAGACGGGCAATGGCGGCCAGCACCCGCTCCCGGTCCAGCCTGTGCCGCCGCAGGTCCTGATCCACCCGTTCCCGCAGAAGCGGTAGTTTTTCGCCAAAAACCAGCATGTGCCCGAACTTGCCCTCGTCCCGCACACCCTGCCACAGCGGGTGATAGCGGTATTGCAGCCGCCCACGCGCATCCTCGCCCACGGCCTGAAGATGTCCCTTCGGATCAGGGCAGATCCAGACATTCCGATAGGCAGGCGGAATAGCCAGACGGCGAATGCGGGCGATAATCACGGGGTCCACGATGTGGCTGCCATCAGGCGCATACAACGCAAAGCCCCGTCCGGCCCGGCGACGCGTGATCCCCGGCATGGACCGGTCCACATAGTGCAGGCCGGCGCTGCGCGCCTGCGTTTTCGCATCCGTTTCGTGACTGTCCGCCGCACTCATTCCTGACGCCTCATGCCCGTTACAGACATAGAGCGTTACAGAACGGCGCAGGTTTCCATCCCGCAGGCGGCACGATTACGCTTCCTTACGGTTCCTGACATGACAGTCATGAGGACAGGACGCATTCTTTCCGGCAGGGAAACAGGAGGAACCGGTCCCCGTGAAAAAAACCTGCGTCGTGGCCGTTTTCGTTCTGCTTTCTGCCTGCGCCTCACATTCCTCGCCTGCCGACATGGCAGCCGCCGCCAATGACGATGATTCCGGTTACACTGTCCGGGGCCATCAGGGTGGCGGCATGGGCGGCAACGGCAATATCTGGGGCGAAGTCCTCAGAACCGCCCTGCAGACCGGCATGAGCTTCGCTCACCACTGAGCGCGCCCACTGAACGTCAGTAGACCAGACGCCACTCCGCCGGTTCAGCTTCTGCCAGTTCGTACCATTCCCGCATCAGCGGATGATCGAGCATCGTCCGCACCCAGGTTTTCACGACCGGATCAACATCCAGTTCAAACGTATGAATCCGGATCGCAATCGGCGCGTACATGCAGTCCGCAACCGTCATCCGCTCCCCAAACAGGAACGACGTTGGCTGGCCTGAGCGCAGAAGCGCGCCTTTGAGCGTACGGCTCAGCAGCGCCACATCGGCCGCCAGTTCCTCACTGATTTCCGGCAGGGGAGCCGGAACGCGCTCCACATCCATGGAGCAGTTCTGGCGGATCGGGCGGAAACCGGCATGCATCTGCGCGCTGATGCTTCGGGCATGGGCACGCACGATCCGGTCTTCCGGCCACAGCGAAGGCGCAATTTCCGCGCAGTATTCGCAGATCGCCAGACTTTCCCAGACATCCGCGCCGTCATGGGTCAGATACGGCACCATCCGGTTGGGCGAACGCGCATGGATTTCGGTTGTCCTGCCACCGCCCTTGAGCGGGATGACCTCTTCCGTCACATCCAGCCCGGCCAGACGGACTGCCAGCCAGCCCCGCAGCGACCAGGACGAATACCGGCGCGATCCAAGAAGCAGCACACCCGCCATCAGGCGTCTCCCGCAGTAATGAAGCCACCACCCAGAACGCGGCTTCCATCATACAGCACACAGGCCTGACCCGGCGCCGGCATGGCAGCCTCGGTCAGTTCCACCAGCGCACCACCATTCTCCAGCGGCTTCACAAGAGCCTCGCGCAGCTTCTCCCGCGCCCGGATCTGCACGCCACAGCGCACGCCTTCCGCCGGCGCGTCGATCAGCCAGTTCATGTCCCGCAGACGCACGCTCCGTCGGCTGTCGGCTTCCGAAACCTGCACGCGCGGCCCGACCACGATCCGCCGCTTCGGCACATCAATGCGCGTCACCATCTGGCGCTCGCCCGTTGCGGTGTGGATGTCGCCCAGACGCTTGCTCTGCCCGACCGTATAGCGCGCCACACCTTCGTGACGGCCAAGCACGCGACCGTCTTCGTCCACGATCTCACCCTCGCCACGGACTTCCGGACGCAGCTTCTCGACCAGTTCGGCATAGGAGCCACTGGGCACGAAGCAGATATCCTGACTGTCCGGCTTGGCCGCGATTTCCAGCCCCAGTTCCTGCGCCAGCGCACGGACATGGGCCTTGTCCGGCATCTCGCCCAGCGGAAAGCGCAGATAGTCGAGCTGGTCTTTCGTCGTCGCGAACAGAAACCAGGTCTGGTCCCGTTCCGCATCGACAGGGCGGTGCATTTCCGCACCCTCCGGCCCTTCGACCCGGCGGACATAATGCCCGGTCGCCATGGCCTCGCATCCCAGATCCCGCGCCATGCCCAGAAGGTCCGTGAACTTCACGCCCTGATTGCAGGCCACGCACGGAACAGGCGTTTCGCCGCGCGCATAGGCATCGGCAAAGCTCTCCACCACGCTGTCGCGGAACCGGCTTTCCGCATCAATCACATAGTGCGGAAAGCCCAGACGGTCCGCCACGGCGCGCGCATCCATGATGTCACGCCCCGCACAGCACGCGCCCGGCTTGGCGGCCTGTCCGTGATCGTAGAGCTGGAGCGTCGCGCCAATCACCTCGTGGCCCTGCCGTTTGAGCAGCGCGGCCACTACGGAACTGTCCACGCCTCCCGACATGGCAACGAGGATCCTCATGATGCTCAGCCCGCCTTCGGCAGACGGACGGTCAGGCCATCAAGCGCGTCCGTCATGACGATCTGGCAACCCAGGCGGGACGTCTTTTCCAGACCGAACGCCAGGTCGAGCATGTCTTCCTCGTCATCCGTCGGCGCGCTCAGCTTGGCGGCCCATTCCGGATCGACAACCACATGGCAGGTCGCGCAGGCCAGCGAGCCTTCGCAGGCGCCTTCCAGGTCGATGTCGTGCTTGTGTGCGATTTCCAGCACCGACAGTCCGACGGGCGCGTCAACGTCACGACGGGTTCCATCACGCTCGATAAAGGTCATCTTGGGCATAGTTCGTCCGCTTTTTCCGGTTTCAGTTGGGTTGGCACGCCCGGGCGGCTGCGATGAGAAGAGAGGCCGCACGGTCAATATCGGCCTTGGAGGTAGAGCGTCCGACCGACAGGCGCAAGCACCGGGACGCCTTCTCCGCAGAAAGTCCCATTGCCGTCAAGACATAGGACGGTGCAATCTCCGCCGCCGTGCAGGCCGATCCGGTCGAGGCGGCGACATCCGGACAGGCTTCAAGGACATCCAGCGCCCGGACTCCATCCGGCAGACAGACATTCAGCGCCCCCGCCAGACGCGGCGCCCCGGCGCCGTTCAGCACAATCCCCGGCAGGCCTTCGCGAAGCTGCGCCCACAAATCATCCCGCAGAAAAACCTGACGCGCCGCCTCATCGCCCATGGCCGAAGCTGCCAGATCCGCAGCCTCTCCAAACCCCACAATCAGAGGCGTCGGCAGCGTTCCGGACCGAAGCCCCCGTTCCTGCCCGCCCCCGGAAAACAGCGGCTCCAGCCGGACACGCGGCTTTCTCCGGACATAAAGCGCCCCGATCCCCTTGGGACCGTACATCTTGTGAGCGGAAACGGACGCCAGATCCACATCCCGCAGCGACACCGGCATTTTCCCCGCCATCTGCGCCAGATCGACATGCATCAACGCCCCGCGCTCCTTCACGATCGCTGCAAGCTGCGGAATATCCTGCAACACGCCGGTCTCGTTATTCGCCGCCATGACGCTGACCAGCAGCGTCGGGACTTTCAGCGCCTCCCGCAGGGCTTGGGGATCAACCCGCCCCTCGCCGTCCACACCAAGCACGACCGCTTCAAAGCCCTCTCTTTCCAGATCGCGCACCGATCCCAGAACACATTTATGCTCCGTCGCCACGGTGACAATCCGCCGCCGCGGATCGCCCAGACGCGCCAGATGACGCGTAGCCCCCTTGATGGCGAGGTTGTTCGCTTCCGTCGCACCAGACGTGAACACGATCTCCCGAGCCTCCACGCCCAGAAGCCGCGCCACGCTCTCCCGCGCACGCTCCACGGCGTCCGCCGCCTTGCGCCCCGGCCCATGCGGACTGTGCGGATTGCCGAAATCCTCCCCGAACCAGGGCAGCATGGCGCGCACGACTTCCGGATCACACGGCGTTGTCGAAAGATAATCGAGATAGATCATGCCCGCTGCCCCTTTGCCCGTCTCATTTCCGCAGACGCCACGCCATCGCCTCATAGGCCTCACAGAACGCCTCGACCTGGGCTTCCTGCACATTCCAGGGCAGCGAAACGCGGATGGCCTGCGACGCGCCCTCCGTCTCCCCCATCGCCCGCAGGACATGCGAAGACGACACCTTCCCCGACGAACAAGCCGACCCCGCCGAGACGCAGAACCCGGCCAGATCCAGCGCCATAAGCTGGACCTGAGCCGCTACCCCGTCCAGAATCAGACAGCTCGTATTCGGCAGCCGCGCCACGGCCTCACCCGCAACCCGCGCGCCAACATTTTTCGCAGCCGCTTCAACCCGATCCCGAATACGCCGCACCGGAGTCCAGTCCTGAGCACGCGCCGCATCGAACGCCGCCGCCATTCCCAGAATGGCTGGCAAAGCCTGCGTCCCACCCCGGCGTCCCCGCTCCTGACCGCCACCAGCCACCAGCGCGTCCATGGGTTCATCTTCCGCCAGCAAAAGCGCGCCCGCCCCTTTGGGCCCACCCATCTTGTGCCCCGACACCGCAACACTGCATCCGCCCAGCACAAACGGCACCCGCCCCGCGCTCTGTACAGCATCGACATGCAGATGTGCCCCCGAGTCGTGACAGACCGCCAGCACGTCCTCCAGCGGCGAAAGCACCCCTGTCTCGTTATTCGCGGACATCACGCAGACCAACGCCGGGCCGGTGTCCTGCAACCGCGCGCGCAGGTGTTCCACGTCCAGAATCCCGTCCCTGTTCACGGGCAGGATTTCAGCCCCCGGCGCGGCCCTGAGAATGGCATCATGTTCCGTAGACCCAACGAAAATCCGGCGTTCCTGTCCGAAAGCATGAACCGCCATCGCATCGGCTTCCGTCGCTCCGGATGTAAACACGCAGGTGCCGGAAATCCGCCCGAAACCCGCTGCAACCCGGCTGCGGGCATCCTCCAGAAACCGGCGCGCTTCCCGTCCCTCGGCATGCACCGAAGACGGGTTCCCGGACAGCATCATCCCCTCCAGCGCCGCCTCCTTCGCACAGGGGCGCAGAGGCTCGGTGGCGTTGGCATCCAGATAGGTCGTCCCGGAGACGGTCTTGAGTGCAGTCATCATGTTTTCCAGATTGGACAAACTGGCGGAAATCGCAACGCCGTGTCGATTTTGGTGGAAATCGGGTTTTGCGAATCGATATACACTGCGTCACCGGACGGCAGAGTTCCAATCCTGCCTGACACAGTGCGAGAGTATTCATGCCTGAAGTGATGTTCGCCGGCCCCGACGGCCGGCTTGAGGGTCGTTACCACCACTCCAGCGAACCCAACGCTCCGCTTGCCCTGGTGCTGCATCCCCATCCGCTCCACGGCGGCACCATGAACAACCGTATCACCTATACGATGTATCGCAGCTTCGAGAAGATGGGCTTCTCGGTGATGCGCTACAATTCGCGTGGCGTGGGCCGGTCCCAGGGCCGTTACGATGGCGGTATCGGCGAGATTTCCGATGCAGCGGCAGCCCTCGACTGGATGCAGATGGTCAATCCGAACTCCACGGAACTGTGGATCTCGGGCTATTCCTTCGGTGCCTTCGTGGGCATGCAGCTCCTGATGCGCCGCCCCGAAATCAGCGGCTGGATCAGCGTGGCCCCGCCGGCCAACGACTACGATTTCGGCTTTCTGGCCCCCTGTCCGTGCAGCGGCCTGATGATTGCCGGCGGCCGGGACGAAATGGCTCCAGAGCCGGGCATCCGCAAGCTGGTGGACAAGCTGAACACCCAGAAGAACGTGACCGTCGACTATCGCATCTTCGAAGACGCCGACCACATCTTCGCCAAGCAGGCCGACCGGGTTGCCGAAGCCCTCGAAGACCATGTGAACACGATGCGTGGCCGCAAGGCGCTGGCTCTGGCCGCAGACTGATCCGGGACATCCGCCCCGTCAGACACTTCAAAAATGGCTCTCCCTTCCGGAGAGCCTTTTTTGATTCGGGCTGCACAATCCCTTGCTCCGTCCAGACAAATATGTAACCGGATATTTCATGCAAGACCGAAACATTCTGCACCCCGCCGCCCCTTCGTCCCTGCCTGTGGAGGTCTCGCACCTCACCAAGAGCTTCGGGAGCTTCCGGGCACTGGATGACGTCTCCTTCTCCATCGCGCAGGGCGAAACCGTAGCCCTTCTGGGACGCAACGGGGCGGGCAAATCCACGCTGATCGGATGCCTCATGGGCTTCCTGCTCGCGGATGGCGGCAGCATCGACATTTTCGGTCACAGCATCGCGGCCCTCCCCCGCGAAATCCGGGCACGGACAGGCTTCGTGCCCCAGACCATGACCGGTTTCGGCAGCTTCCGCGTCGCCCAGCTCATGGACTACATCGCAGCGTTCTACGGCGAACTTCCCCCCGTCGATCCGGCCCTGATCGCCTGGGCCGACCTCGATCCGAAAAAGCAGGTGCGCTCCCTGTCCGGCGGCCAGAAACAGCGTCTGGCCATCGCGCTCGCCATGCGTCACAACCCCGAATTCCTGGTTCTGGACGAACCCGTCGCCAGTCTGGACCCCCATGCCCGGCGCGATTTCATGAACCTGCTCGATACCTACACGCAGCGGACCGGCGCCAGCATCCTGATCTCGTCGCATATCCTGTCCGATCTCGAACGCCTGTGCTCGCGCCTGCTCTTCGTCCGGCAAGGACATGTCGTGCTCGACGTCCCGACCGAGACCTTCCGCACCACCACGCGCTGGCTCGAACATCCCACGCCCGACCGGCTCCTCGCCGCCCTGCCCGCCGATCTCCAGATCCTCGGCCAGCGTCCCGATGCGCTGCTGGTGCATGGCTGGACCGGAGACCTGATCCTTCCCGAAGGCACCCTGACGGTCATCCCGGATTTCGAAGACGCCTTCCTGGAAATCACGGCGCCCCGCACTTCCCCCGCTGACACCGACACCCCGGACGCCGCGGCATGAGGAGCTTCCTGCCTTCGGGCGCCCTGGAACGCAGCGACATGATCCGCGCCCTGCGGCTGTACGGAACGCGCGTTTTCCTCGTCGGCAACCCGATGATCTTCACGGCAGTGATCTTTATCCTGCTGGCGGGCCTGACGGCTCATGAACTGCACACCGCCCTCCTGACCCAGAGTCTGGAAAAGGCGCTCAAACACGCCAATGTCTTCAACGCGGCCATCGCCGCAACCTTTGTGCAGAACTGCCTTCAGACCCATTCCGGCAACCAGATCGGCGCATCCCAGGCCCCCGCCATCCCCGGCCTGCTCCAGGCCGAGGCCCGGGCGGCAGCCCTGATGTCCATGGTGGCCATCCTCGCCCTTTCCGGCCTGCTCGCCTGGAGCAGCCTGCCCCTGCATGACACGCTGTTCTACACGCTTCTCAATACCGTGCCGGCCGTCATCCAGTGGTATGCCCCGCCGCAGCAGGCATCCCGCAGGATCAAAGGCATCACGGCGGTCATTGGCGTCGGCCTGCTGCTCGGCCTGATGCTCCTGACCTTCGCCACCGATTTTCCGCTCTGGGCCCTCACACGCTCCGCCATGCTGACCATCCCGGCCGATCTCGCCATGATGGGCCTCCTGACGGCCGCCATCATGACGCTGCCGAACCGTCTGCATTCCCCGGCAATGATGGCCCCCACGGACGGCTTCACTGCCTCGACCCCGGATTTTGCACTTCCCGAAACGACGCCCCGTGTCGCCCCCCGGGATCTCAGCTTCTACCAGTTGCGGCAGATGCTCCTCGCTCCCGCAGCGCCGACCAATCTGCGCAACGATCTCCTGACCAGCCTGTTCATGCCCGCCTGCGCGGTCCTGATCATGGGGAGCCTGCCGCTCGGACATGGCAGTTTCGGCAACCGGATCGCGCATCTGACCCCCGGCATGACCATCCTGATCGCCCTGCAGGACGCCTGGATCAGCAACCGCAAACACTGGCCGCTGCTTCTGACAACGGGTCGCTTCGGCAGCCGGCTGGACTTCGTGCGGGCGGTTTTCACCGCCAAGGCCAACAGGGTTTTCATGACGGCCCCGCTGCGCACGCTGAGCCTCATGCTGCCGGTCACCCTGTTCAAGCCGCTCGCGCCCTCGCATGCCCTGCTGGACGCCGCAGAACTTCTGGTTGCAACCTTGGGCGTGACGTTCTGCTGCCCGCTGCCCTTCCTCGTCATGAAGCAGCCTCCGCAGGGTGTCATCGTTGCAGCAACCGTCGCGCCCGCCTTCGTGCTGCAATTCTGCAATCCGTTCATTCTGGGCAGCCGCATTTTCGGGCCGGTCGCACTGGCCTTCGCCGCTCTGGGGACACTCTGCTTCTTCGTCGTCCCGTCCCGCATGGCCCGCACCGACTGGCCTTACGAAACGGAATGAGCACCTGGCCCGCCGCCATGGCCGCTGCCGGAGTTTCCGCTCCGGCGCCGGTCATGCTAGGGTCCGCGTCCTTTCCTTCCCTGTAGCAGCGTAGCAAGACCGACCCATGCCAAAGAGTCCGTTCCTCCTCGAAGCCCAGGCCCGCGGCCTGATCTTCCAGTGCACCGACCTCGACGCCCTCGACGAGGCCATGCTGGCCGGACCGATCACCGCCTATGTGGGTTTCGACCCGACAGCGGACTCCCTGCATGTCGGCAATGCGCTCACCATCATGGCGCTCCGCCTGCTCCAGAAGCACGGCCATCGCCCGATCGCGCTGATGGGTGGCGGCACGGCCAAGATCGGCGATCCGTCCTTCCGCGACGAGGCCCGCTCCCTCATCACGAACGAGACGATCGCGCATAACATCGCCGGGATCGAAAAATCCCTGCGCCAGTTCATCACCTTCAGCGATGAAGACCCGTCCAGCGGTGCCATCCTCGCCAACAATGCCGACTGGCTGGACAAGCTATCCTACATCAACCTGCTGCAGGATGTAGGCGTGCATTTCTCGGTCAGCCGGATGCTGGGCTTTGACAGCGTGCGCCAGCGTCTGGAACGCGAACAGGGCCTGACCTTTCTGGAGTTCAACTACTCCATCCTCCAGTCCTATGATTTCCGCGAACTGAACCGCCGCCACGGCGCCGTCCTGCAGATGGGCGGGTCGGACCAGTGGGGCAACATCGTCTCCGGCATCGATCTGACGCGCCGTACGGACGGCAAGCAGATCTTCGGCCTGACCACCCCGCTCGTCACCACGTCCTCGGGCGCCAAGATGGGCAAGTCCGCCAAGGGTGCGACCTGGGTGCGTCCGGAGAAGCTGCCGGTCTTTGAATACTGGCAGTTCTGGCGCAACACCGAGGACGCCGATGTCGGCCGCTTCCTCAAGTTCTTCACGGATCTTCCCGTTGAGGAATGTGAACGCCTGGGCGCGCTCGAAGGCTCGGAGATCAACGAGGCCAAGAAGATCCTCGCGACCGAAGCCACCGCCATCTGCCACGGCCGCGGCGCTGCCGAAGAAGCAGCCGAAACAGCCCGCCGCGTCTTCGAACAGGGCTCCGCTCAGGCGGCCCTGCCGGAAATCGACCTGCCCGCCAACCTGATCGCGGAAGGCCTGCCCGCGTTCCGCGTCTTTCAGGAAGCCGGCCTCGCCGCCAGTGGTGGCGAAGCACGTCGCCTGATCCGTGGCGGCGGCGGTCGCGTCAATGACGTGGTGGTCTCCGACGAAAACCAGACCTTCACGCTCGACGACCTGCGGGACGGCGTCCTGAAGGTCTCGTACGGCAAGAAAAAGCATATCCTGCTCCGTCCGGTCTGATCCCCCGCATGACCGATGTCATCCGCAACACCTGACACTGCACCCTGTTTTTCAGCGCAGGAACGGGCATCCTCACGGCGGGTAGCCCCGGCAGAGACGGAACGCGGATGATGACAGAACGGAAAAACTGGCGTGGCCTGCTGACCGACTGTGCAGGTCTGGCCTTCGCGGCTCTCTGGGCCGCACGCAGCGCACAGGCGGCCATGCTTCCCATCGCCCTGACCGTTGCAATCCTCGCCATCCCGACGATCCTTCTCGTCCTGGGCTTCATCCGGCGCGACCTTGTGCTGCGACATCCCGAAATCTCCCTTGACCCGAAACTTACGCGCCGCATCAAGATCCTGCGTTTCGTGGGGATTTTCATCGCGGCATCATGGACACATGCCCATCACCGGGTGGACCTGTTCTATCCGCTGCTCGGCGCCATCATCGGCCTGTCCTACATTCCGCTGGGCCGCGCCCTGAGAGAACCGGTTCATATCGTCATGGGCAGCGCCATCGTTCTGATTTCCGGTCTTTCCATGCTCCTGCCCGAACCGCACCACCTTGAAGTCGCAGGTTTCGGCACGGCCATGGCCATCTGGGCCGGAAGCGCCATGCGACTATGGCGTTCGGGCGTATTCTTGACCCCGGACACATCCTCAACCACCCTCGCCTGATGGCCGCAGATTCCCTCTCCCGCCATCTGGCGGACCGCAAAACGCCGTGGCCGCATTTCAACCAGTATCTGGTGGCTTATCTGAGCTACCTGCTGTTCTATCCGGTCCCCTGGCTGCTGGGCTATCACCGCCCCACCCTTGCCGGCGTGCTGTTCTCCACGGCCGCCATGCTGGTCTTCCTGCTGGTCTATTTCGCGCCCTACCGGAAGGACAGGTATTACGGCTACGGCGAGATCATCCTGACCGATCTGATCGGCTATGCCTGCGCCTGGACGCATGGGGACTGGGAGGTCTACTGCATTTTCGCCGCCGGGATGTGCGCCCGGCTACCCGGAAAGCGGCAGTCCATCACGATGGTCATCCTGCTTCAGGTCGTCCTGATCATTTCCGGGCATTTCCGTCACAAGACCACGCTGGAAGTCATCCCGGGCGCCTTTTTCAGCATCATCACCTATATGGGCACGCTGGTGCAGTGGCAGCTCGGCATCCGCAATTTCGAACTGCGCGAAGCCCAGAACGAGATCCGCACCCTCGCCACGACCGCCGAGCGCGAACGCATCGCGCGTGATCTGCATGATCTTCTGGGCCATTCCCTCACCGTCATTTCCGTGAAAGCCGAACTGGCCGACCGTCTGTTCACGTCCGACGCTCCCCGTGCGCGACAGGAAGTCGCGGAAATCAGCCAGATCGCACGCACGTCCCTGCGCGAAGTCCGCGAAGCTGTCACCGGCATGAACGGTGCGTCGCTTCAGCGCGAACTGGGCCGTGCCCGCAAGGCCCTGAATACGGCAGGCATCACACTCGTTCTGAATGGCCCCGGGCCATCCGCCGATCAGCCGCAGAACAGCGTGCTCGCCCTGGCCCTGCGCGAAGCCGTCACGAATGTCATCCGTCATTCCGACGCCCGGATCTGCACCCTGACCTTCCAGCAGAACGCGGAAGGCCATATCCACACCTTCACCCTCGAAGACGACGGCCCGCTCCAGGCCCCACAACCAGCCCGCAGCATCGTCGAAGGCAACGGCCTGCGCGGCATGCGCGCCCGGCTTGCCGCCTCGGGCGGTACGCTGACCCTCTCCCCCCAGCCCCAGGGCTTCAAGCTGACTGCAACGACACTCCCATGATCCGCCTCATCCTCGCCGAAGACCAGACCATGCTCCTCGATGCCTTCGAGGCCCTGCTGCAACTCGAAGACGACATCAAAATCGTCGGCCGGGCGACTGACGGGCGCGAGGCGCTCGACCTGATCCGCGAACACCGCCCCGATGTCGTCCTGACCGATATCGAAATGCCCCACGTCACCGGCATCGAGCTTGCGGAAAAGATCCTTCAGGAAAGCCTGCCCAGCCGCGTGATGATCGTGACGACCTTCGGCCGCTCCGGCTATCTGCGCCGCGCGCTTCAGGCCGGCGTGCGCGGCTACATGCTCAAGGACGCCCCCATCACGCAGCTCGCCGCCGCCATCCGCAAGGTCGCGGCAGGCGGACGCGCCATCGCACCCGATCTGGCCGAGGCGGTGTGGGACGCCCTGCCCGACCCGCTCTCCGAACGCGAACGCGCCATGCTCCGCCTCGCCGAAGCCGGACGCACCAACCGCGAAATCGCCGAGGAACTGTCCCTCTCTTCGGGCACAGTCCGCAACTATTTCTCGGAAATCGTGCAGAAACTCGATGCCCGCAACCGCATCGAGGCCGGCCGGATCGCCCGCGCAAACGGCTGGCTCTAACAGGGACGGGAAAGACAGTCCGGAGAAAGAAGTCGCTCCCTGAAGTCCACCCGGCCATGATAGGATAGCCTGCAACTACTGGCGGAAGACTTTTCATGCAGCTTCTCGCGCTCATCGGAGCAGCGTTTCTTGTCTACTGGGTTCTGACGCATCTGGGACTTGTGTTCGGGCTCATCTTTGCTTTCGCGAAGTTCATCATCCTTGCGCTCGGAGCCCTGGTCATTCTGGGCATCGTGATACAGATGATCCCGGGGAAAAAGGATGCAGGAAACACCGATCAGAAAACGGCGGAAGACCCGATCGATGAGCCCCCTGCGGACCGGACATGGTTCGAAGTCCTCGGCGTCAGCGAATTCGCATCGCCTGATGAAATCAAACGCGCCTATCGCGATCTGATCCGCCAGTACCACCCGGACAAGGTCGGCGCGATGGGAGAAAAAATTCGCGAACTGGCCATGCGCGAAACGCAGCTCATCAACGCCGCCTTTCAGGAAGCACGCCTCAGCCGCGGCTTCTGAAGCGTGGTTTGTGTACTATGATGTCTGACGGGTCTACACTCCTGCGGACATCATCAGGAGTACCCCATGTCCCAGACGCCCTCGCCCCATGAGATGATCCGCGTCAGAGGGGCGCGGGAACACAATCTGGAAAACGTGGATGTGGACCTGCCGCGCGACAAGCTCGTCGTCGTCACAGGCGTATCCGGGTCCGGCAAATCCTCCCTCGCCTTCGGGACGATCTATGCCGAGGCCCAGCGGCGCTATCTGGAGTCCGTCTCCCCCTATGCCAGGCGCCTGTTCGATCAGATGCCGGTGCCGGTCGTGGCCTCCATCGACGGACTACCGCCCGCCGTCGCGCTTCAGCAGCAGCGCGGCGGAAGCAGCAGCCGCTCCAGCGTTGGCAGCCTGACGACGCTCTCGAACCTGCTGCGGATGCTCTATTCCCGCGCAGGCACCTATCCGCCCGGCCTGTCACGACTGGAAGCGGAATCCTTTTCCCCCAACACCCCCATGGGCGCCTGTCCGAAATGCCACGGGCTGGGGCGTATCTATGACGTCACGGAAAAAACGCTCGTTCCCGATGACAGCCTGAGCATCCGCGACCGTGCCGTCGCAGCCTGGCCTACGGCATGGCAGGGGCAGAACTTCCGGGACATTCTCATCACCCGGGGCGTGGATGTGGACTGCCCCTGGCGCGACCTGCCAAAAAAGACGCGGGACTGGATCCTCTTCACCGAGGAAACCCCGACCGAACCCGTCTATCCGGGACGGACCCACGCTCAGGTCGTGGAGGCCATCAAGCGCGGTATCCCGGCCGATTACAACGGCACGTTCAGTGGCGCACGCCGCTACGTCCTGCACACCTTCACGCAGTCGCAAAGCGAGAAAATGCGCAAGCGCGCAGCCTCGTTCATGGTCTCCGCCCCCTGCCCCGTGTGTCATGGACAGCGCCTGAACCCCGATGCCCTGCGCGTGACATTCGACGGACTGAACATCGCCGATTTTTCGAACCGCACGCTCGAAGACATCGCAGCCTCACTCCGCACATCCGCAAAAACCCTTGCAAATGGAAAAAACGCCACGACCGTAGCGGCGCGCGGCATGGTGGACGCCATGATCGAGCGAATCGACGTGCTGCTGGATTTGGGACTGGGCTATCTCCAGCTTGACCGCGGTGTGCAGACGCTCTCTCCAGGCGAATACCAGCGTCTGCGGCTCGGCACGCAGATCCGCTCGAACCTGTTTGGCGTGGTCTATGTGCTGGATGAACCCAGCTCCGGCCTGCATCCCGCCGATACGCAGGCCCTTCTGCGGGCACTGGACGGACTGCGCGATGCGGGCAATTCGCTGATCGTGGTCGAGCATAACCCTGACGTGATCCGCCGCGCGGAATGGCTGGTGGATGTCGGCCCGGATGCCGGCGAACGGGGCGGTCGCATTCTCTATAGCGGCCTGCCAGACGGACTGCAGAACGTGAAAGAGTCCCGCACCCGCCCCTACCTGTTCGGTACGGTCCAGCCTCGCACCACACCTGTCCGCAAGCCAACCGGCACGCTGGAACTGACCGACATCTGCTGGAACAATCTGGACCATCTGGCCCTGACACTCCCGCTCGGGGTGCTGGTCTCGGTGACGGGCGTTTCAGGGTCCGGAAAATCCAGTCTCGTCGGGCAGGCCCTCGTCTCCATCATGGCCCGCACTCTCGGCCAGAAAGTGGACATCGACCCCGACGACGACAGCACGGATGATGCCCCGCCCCCCGAACACCGCGAGCCCAAAGGGAACGTTTCGGGCGGAACCGGCCCGATCAAACGCATGGTCATGATCGACCAGAAGCCGATCGGACGCACCCCGCGTTCCAATCCCGCCACCTATACTGGCCTGTTCGACACGATCCGCCGCCTGTTTGCCGAAACGCCGGACGCGAAGAAACGCCGTTTCGATGCCGGCTGGTTTTCCTTCAACGTCGCCAAGGGACGGTGCCCGCGCTGTGAGGGCGTGGGGACAGTCGATGTGGAGCTTCTGTTCCTGCCAACCGTGCAGACACCCTGCCCCGTCTGCCACGGCAGCCGCTACAAACCCGAAGTGCTGGAAGTTCTTTGGAACGGGCACAGCATCGCGGACGTACTGGGCCTGAGCATTGACGATGCCTGCGACGTCTTTGCGGATGTGCCGGCTCTGGCGCGTGGCTTCGATACCCTGCGCCGCGGGGGACTGGGCTATCTCCGTCTCGGACAGCCCGCCACCGAACTGTCAGGCGGCGAAGCACAGCGCATCAAGCTCGCAACCGAGCTTCAGAAACAGCGCAACGGGCACATTTTGTATGTTCTGGATGAGCCCACAACCGGCCTACATCCTGCCGATGTGGACCGGCTGATGCTCCAGCTTCAGGCGCTGGTCGATCAGGGCAATACGGTCGTTCTGGCCGAGCACGACATGCGAGTGGCAGCGGACAGTGACTGGATCATCGATCTCGGCCCCGGTGCAGGACGCAAGGGCGGCCGGATCGTGGCATCAGGAACACCGGAGACCGTCGCGGCTTCGGAACACAGCGTCACCGCCCCGTTCCTCCGCCGCTACGTTCACCCCGAACCTCAGGACGCAGGATGAAACAGCACGCTCAGCGAGCGCACACCCTGCGCACCATGGACGAGCACGCCCTCGATATCCGCCGTCGCTGACGGACCGCTCTGGAACACGGCATAATGCGCCTGCGTCCATTCCGGGCGCTGGTAGGCATTGTGCAGATTGAACACGATCTGCGCCGGGTCCAGCAGGATCACCAGATGCTGCGGCAAAAAGCCCGTCGTGTTCACGAGAAGCTGTTTTTCCGTAAAACACAGCGATCCCGTCTCCGCCACGCCAAACGCTGCGCGCAGGACAGCATATTCGACCGGGGCGATATCCGTCGGCTTCGTCTGGGGCGTGATCTGCATATCGCCCTGAAATTCCGGCACGCAGGACAGAACCGGTCCCGGCTTGACGATAGCCTGACGCACGGGCGCCATCGGATCGGCCGCATCGGGGGTCAGCATCTTGCCGCCCATGCGCTCAAGCGACTTCTGGAACAGTGCCTTCAGGTCGGCTGGTGCAGCCTGATCGAACAGCGGCACAGTCGGTCGGGCGCGGTCGCCCTGAACGTGGTTTTTCCGGATTGTGTCCAGAATGGCTTCGCGTGAACCGCTCATGACTTTTTCCCTTCGTCCTGCTGCTTCCGGTTCTTGCGATACCATTCATTGAACGTCTGTTTGGGCGTCTCGGGAATGTCGCGCTTGCGGCCCCAGGTGTTGAGCTTGTTGTAGAGCATGAAATGCGGAAGATGCCGCAGCGCGCTGCGGCCCAGGGGCAGGCTTGCCCGATAGACCACAGGCGAAGCCAGGACCTCGCCGGCCGCCTTCATCATGACCTTCTTGACCGGGGAGATTTCCCCCTCGCCCGCCAGCGTCTTGCGCCAGTCGGCGATCTGTTCGTGAATATTGATCTTCACCGGACAGACATTGGTGCAGCTGCCGTTCATCGTCGAGGAATACGGCAGGTTGCGGTATTTGTGGACGTTGAAGGTCGGATCGATGATCAGCCCGATCGGACCGGCATAGGTCGCCCCGTAGCTCAGGCCGCCACTGCGCCGGAAAACCGGGCAGGTATTCATGCACGCGCCGCAGCGGATGCATTTCAGCCCCGGCCAGAACTTCTCCATCCCGAGCCGGGCGGAGCGGCCGTTGTCCACGAGCACGACATGCATCTCGCTCCCTTTGCGGGGACCACGGAAATGGGACGTATACTGCGTGATCGGCGAGCCCAGAGCACTGCGCGACAGCAGGCGCACAAACACGGCCAGATCATCCAGTCCGGGGATCAGCTTTTCAATCCCGATGGACGCGATATGCAACGGTGGCGTGTTGGCGGAAAGATCCGCATTGCCTTCATTGGTGCAGACAACGAACGTCCCCGTCTCCGCAACCACGAAATTGCCGCCCGTCATACCGGCCTGCGCCGACAGGATCAGCGGGCGCGTGGCCTCGCGCTGACATTCCGTCAGGTAATGGGCATCCGCATTGTCAGGATCGGAACCGATTGTTTTGGCAAAAACACTCGCGACATCGGTCCGCAGCTTGTGCACGGCGGGCACGACAACATGGCTGGGTGCTTCATCATCCAGCTGCTGGATACGCTCGCCAAGATCCGTTTCGATGACCTCGACATTGTTCTCGGCCATGAATTCCCGGAAGCCACATTCCTCCGTCAGCATCGACTTGCTCTTGATCAGCCGCTCGACGCCCTTGCTGCGCAGGATCTCGAGAACGATGGCGTTATGCTCGGCCCCGTCCTTGGCCCAGTGGATCTTGATCCCGTTGGCCGTCGCATTTTTCTCGAACAGTTCAAGATAGTAATCGAGTTTGGAAAGCGTGTGCTCCTTGATGCCCGAAGCCAGGTTTCTCAGCTCTTCCCATTCCTCGATCCCATGCATTTCCTTGTCGCGCTTCTGGCGCAGGTCCCACAGACGCGCGTCATGCATGGCCTCGTGTTCGGTCGCCGCCATGAAGCGGTTTGCCGCCTCGGACTGATCGACCGGCCGGTTCCCGTGGATTTTCGCACCACGGGGCTGGGGCTCCGAAATCCGCGATTTCAGCGGCCGGGAGGATGCTGCCCCGTGATCCAGCTGATCGGCATGGGGATCGGTCAGTTCTTCATGCAGTTCGGCGGTCATGCGCGTGCTCCATTCAGGATCTGGGCGATGTGGATGTATTTGAGATTGGCGCCCATCCGCCGGGCACAGCCTTCCTGATGCATCATACAGGAGCTGTCGGAGGACGTGACATATTCCGCCCCGGATTTCAGCTGGTCCGTGACCTTGTCCTGACCCATCTTGGCCGAGACACCTTCCTCGAACACGGAGAACGTCCCGCCAAAGCCGCAGCATTCGTCAGGCCGCGTCAGATCGGCGAATTCGATCCCCTTGACCATCTTCAGGAGCGCTTTTGGCTTGGAAAACGGCTCCTCACGGCGCTCGGTCATGCTGGCGATCCGCAGATTCCGCAGCGTGTTGCAGTTGTTGTGAAGCGCAACACGATGCGGAAACTCGGCCCAGGGAAAGGCATCGACTTTCAGAACATCATGCAGGAACTCGACCAGCTCGTAGGTCCGGCTGCGAACGTGTTTGACGGCGTCGCTCTGCTCGATGGCCGTCATGTTGTTGCGGACCTGATTGGTGCAGCTTCCGGACGGCGTGACAATATAATCGTATTTCTCGAAATTACGGACGAACAGCTCTTCCGTCTTGGCCGCTTCACGCTCGCAGCCCGTATTGGTCATGGGCTGGCCACAGCATGTCTGGTCAACGGGATATTCAACGGACAGCCCAAAGCGCTCCAGCAGTTCCAGAGTCGCAA
>NZ_BJNM01000030.1 GCF_006539685.1 Gluconobacter oxydans | reverse complement strand
CCACGGAGTGCGGGCGTAGCTCAGGGGTAGAGCACAACCTTGCCAAGGTTGGGGTCGTGGGTTCGAATCCCATCGCCCGCTCCAGAAGATTTCCAGAACATTGAAAATTACGGACTGTTGCCTTCCGGGGCAGGCTTTCTGATGCCCTGTTGAGCGGTTTTCGAGAACGTCTGTTACGAAACGTCCCGCTCAGTTTCCGTTGTTTCAGCCATGCTCCGTTTCGCAGATGATCCTGTGGAGAAAAACGGCAGTATGTCCCCTTCAGACCGGCCTCTCATTGCCATCATCGGGGGCGGGGCCAGCGGAACGCTGCTGGCCTGGAACCTGCGCAGGCTGCATGTTCAGGCGCGGATCATTGTAATTGATCCTGCGGAACGCCCTGCGGTCGGGCTGGCCTATTCTACGCTGTCTCCCTGCCATTTCCTCAATGTTCCAGCGGGCGGCATGAGTGCTGATCCCGATGATCCGGAGCATTTCCTGCGCTGGCTTCGCGCGCATCACGATCCGGACGTCACGCCCGGCCAGTTCATGCCGAGGGCCGTGTTCGGACAGTATCTGTCCAGTCTCTGGGCGGAGGCGCGTCCTGAGTGGCGGCAGACCAGCGTCCTGTCCTGCCAGCGCGTCGCGGGGCGGCTGGAACTGGCGCTCGGTGATGGAGAGAGGCTTCAAGCAGATCAGGTTGTGCTCGCGACCGGCAATTTCGGCCCCGCGCCTGTTGCCAAGGTAGACTCGGACCTGGCTTTGAGCGGGCAGTATCATCCCTCGGGCTGGGATAACGGATTCTATGACCGGATCGTGCCTGATGCAGCAGTTGTCCTGATCGGAACGGGTCTGACCTCCCTCGATGTGTTGATGCGCCTGCGCGAAAACGGCCATCGGGGGCGGGTTGTGGCCCTGTCCCGTCATGGCTGGTGTCCCGAGCGTCATGCGCCTTCCGCTCCCGCAAAAACGGATATTATTTCCCCCGGAACACCTGCGACGGCGCGGGCGTATTTCCGGGCGTTCCGGGACAGCCTGGCCAAAGGGACCGGCTGGCGCAGTGCGGTCGATGCGCTGCGTCCGCGGATCAATCCGCTGTGGCAGGCTCTGGATCTGGCGGAGAAAAAGCGCTTCCGGCGGCATCTTCAGCGACGCTGGGACATCGTGCGGCATCGCGTCGCGCCGGAAGTGGCGGATTTCATGGTTGCGGAACTGGAAAACGGCACGCTGGACTGTCGGCGCGGGCAGGTGACCCATCTTGGGCCGGAGGCCCGGCAGGTGCTGGTCCAGGCGCGTGACAGGACGGGCCTGTTCACGCTGTCCGCCGATCATGTCGTGAACTGTACGGGGCCAAGCCGGGCTTACCGGCAGATGGCGGACACTCTTCCCCATGCGCTTCTGGCGGACGGAATGGTGCGGGAGACCGCTCTGGGCGGATTGCACTGCCGCGAGGATGGCGCGCTGACTGATGCGGCCGGGCGGTGTGCCGGAGACCTGTTCGCCCTGGGGCCAATGCGCTGGGGAACATTGTTCGAGACGACGGCCATTCCGGAAATCCGCAGGCAGGCGGCGGATCTGGCTACCTTGCTGAAAGAACAGTGTGGCCGGAACGTCCGGGAAGCATCGTGCGAGACGGTGCTTCCCGGATAGGGGCTCAGAAGAACTGGATGTGGCTCTTGAAGCCGAGCATCGCGGCGTCCTTGAGGGCCTTCTGGGCGCCGGGGCGGAAGTAATACTGGAAGTCGGGCGCGAAGGTGATGCCGCGCATGACATGGATGCGGTAGGTCGCTTCGAGCACTTCACCGAATGTCTGCGGCGTCAGGGAGCTGGACATGAGGGGCAGCCCGTACATGGCCTGCAGACGCTCCGTCGCCGTGGCTGTCTTGGAGACGCGCACGTAGGAGAAGTTGATGCCGATCGTATCCAGCGGACGTGCGGCCCAGAATCCGCTGTCGATCAGGCCGGCGGAATACTGCTGCGCCCTGAGCTGGGTGCGGGGGCTGTTGGCATACATGCCGCCCAGCAGGATCAGGCCTGCATCAGCATTGCCCTTGACGTGATGGCGCCAGACCATCTGGTCCGCGAGTGCCCAGGCCGACCATGAATAGTTCAGGGTACGGGCAGGGTTTCCGGTCAGAACATAGGGCTGTCCGTTCACGTCGTAATAGTTGTCCTTGTGGGGCGCGTTGTCGATCGCGTAGCCGACCTTGTAATGGCCGGGCAGCTTGTCCTTGCCGAACAGTGGCTCCCAGCCGGCTTCCATCGGGATGGCTTCGCCGTGGATGTCCGCGCCGTTGAACTTGAAGCCGGTACGGTACTGCACGTTGTTGTAAATACCCGCCTGCGAGAAATAGACGCCGGTCTGGATATAGGTGCTGGTGGTCGGACGTGTCCGCACGCGGAAGGCCCAGCTGGCATCCGGATAGGACGAATGGGTGATGTTGTCGGAAGATGCTTTGGGGTTTCCGCAGAACGCGTTGTTCTGGAAGGTGCAGTACAACGGGCTGGCCGAGAAATCGTTCAGCAGCGGAATGCGGCCGCCTGCCAGGTCCACACGGCCCTTGGCAATGGTCTCTTCCGCGTAGGCGTAAACGAGATGGACGACCACGTTGCCGCCGGCGCCGTAAATTTCGGAGCTCGGGTTGAGGTTGTCACCGAACATGCGGCTGGCGGGAATGCCGTACCGGCCGACGACAAGCGCATGGGTCGAGAAGCCGCGCACATTGGCGAGCTTTTCCCAGTCGATGTCGTTCTCAAGGCTGTACTGACCGGCATTGCTGCTGCCCTGACGTAGGCCATAGTCTTTGGTCGGGCTGGTGATGGCGCCCGAAAACTCGTTGGTCGTATCCATCATAATGGCCACGCCGCGATCGCGCAGCCAGGTGTTCCAGCCGAACGGATCGGTCAGGATGGCTTCCGGGCGCGGCAGGGGCGGGACCCATTCATTGCCGAAATAGATCTGGTTCAGCGGCGTATTGACGCGCTCGCTGGGGAGTTCCGAGTTTTCGGAGGGCCAGACGACGGGCGGGATGGTCTGCTGTGGGGCTGTGACCTGGATCTGGGTCACTTTTGCGTTGGGCGTGTAGCTCTGGACGGTTGATGACGTTGAGCTGGAAGCGGATCCCGTGCTGGAGATGGGAGATGTCCGTGCGGTGCCATCCTGAGCTGTGGTGCTTGTGGCTCCAAGGCTCTGGGCGATTGCGCAGGACGGAAGAAATGTGGCCAGGCAAAAAGCTGCGTGGATATGGACTCGAGACAAGCCGCTGATTCCTTGGAAAGCAGGTTAGCAACGGCGGGATAACACGAATTTACCGCTAAAGATCATAAAATAATGTTACTTGTATCATAAATAATCACAAATTCGTGTGATGTTGGGCATGAAAAAACCCTGCCTCCCAAGGGGAGACAGGGTTTTTTGCAAAAGCATCAGACAGGCCCGTGAGCGGGGCGGAGGCGCCCGGCCTGAGCCTGACGGGCCTTACTTGGCGGCGGCGAGCGCTTCCATGATGACCTTGCCGGCTTCGGCCTTGTCAGCCCAGCCCGTGACCTTGACCCACTTGTTGGGCTCCAGATCCTTGTAGCGCTCGAAGAAATGCGTGATCGCCTTCTTCGTGATTTCCGGCAGGTCGTCCACGGAGTGCACGTTGGAGAACTGCGGATGCACCTTGTCGTGCGGGACGCAGATGATCTTCTCGTCCTGTCCGCTCTCGTCTTCCATCTTCAGCATGCCGATCGGACGGGCGCGGATCACGGAGCCCGGCACAACGGCAGCCGGCGTCAGGACAAGGGCGTCGGCCGGATCGCCATCGGCGGCCAGCGTGCCCGGAATGAAGCCATAGGCGGCCGGATAGGCCATCGGCGTGAAGAGGAAACGGTCAACGACGAGCGCGCCGCTGTCCTTGTCCACTTCGTACTTCACCTGCGAACCCTGCGGGATTTCGATGACGACATTGATGTCGTTGGGCAGGTCCTTGCCGGGCGAGATCTTGGAAACGTCCATGATGTCCATGTCCTGAACTGTTTGGAGAGGCGGCGATACTACCGGCGGCCGGAGCCTCTGCCCAGAGCGGAATGGGGAGAAGTCATGCCCGGCGGCGGGAAGCAGACATAAAAAAAGCTCCCCGTGCCGTGTGGCAGGGGGAGCTTCTGAAGATCCTGTCCTTGCGGAAAGGGCTTCAGAGCATCGGCTGTGCGGCCTTGACGGCGGCGTGACAGGCGGCGCGGCGATCGTCTTCGTTCGTGTAGGCCACGAGGTAGAAGCGCTTGCCGTTGCTGTCGAAATAGCCGGCCGTGCCGAGCGCATAGTCGAAGTTGCCGACCGTCTGTTCGGTGGCCTTGTACTTCTCACTCAGCCCGTAAAGGACCGGATTGCCTTCATCGTAGGAGACATACTGCTGCTCGACGCAGTAGTTCATGATGCCTGCAAGGTTGGCGGGCGAAACACCCGTGAAGTCCTTGCCAGGCGTACCCTGGACGGCCGGCGGAGGCGGGGGGGACTGTTCCTGTGCCATGGCAGCCTGGGAAGCCAGACCCAGCCCGAGGGCGAGGCCGAGGACGGGCACGATACGACGAAACATCACGGTATCCTTAGTTCTGAAACCCTGTCGTCCGCGGTCACCCGCGGTTGAAATCGAACAATTCTCCTGTTTCCCGGAAAAGGGAAGTGTGTTGCAGAACATTTCTTCGTGATCAGTTCGTGAGGTTTGTGTCAGCCGGGGAAAACCGCGCGATCATCCGGTGGATTCCAGCTCCGCGGGCGTGAGCGAAGGGTCTAAATACGGGCTCCGGGCATCGAAGAAGATGCGGTTCGTGTCCAGTTCCGTGGCGATGACGTCCAGACTGGTCAGAGCTGCGATCAGGACGAAGCGTTCCCGGGGACGGTCTTCGTTGCGCTCGCAGGTCCGCAGGCGGAGAATCGCAAGCTTCGTCGCCCGCAGGGTGCGGCCGTAATGTCCGTGGTAGCGGCCGCTGAAATGGCTCATGCGTCCCATGATCAGCGCCAGTGCCTGTCCGGCTTCCGGATTCAGGCGCGTGTCACGCCGGATGGCCTGAAGCCGCAGCAGGTTGAGCATGACGCGCATGCCCGACAGGATTCCCGTCAGATAGGCCTGGATGACCGGGGATGGGGTCGAGCCCGAATTGGTCATGAGCCGGACGAAACGGTCCACGTTGCGCGATACCACGCTGTCCACCGTTTCCTGCGCCCGGCCATCGGCGATGCGGTGCAAGTCCCGCAGGATGTGTTCGCGCATGGTCCAGCGCTGGTGTGCGGGATCGTAGGGCAGGAAGACCCGGTACATCCATGAGGCATAGAGCAGCCCCAGCACCAGCGGCAGGGCGGTATTGAAGTAGACGATTTCGTCCGTTTTCGCCTGATTGGACGGCCCGATGAGGATGGGCAGGAACAGGTTGTAGGACACGGCCGGAAGGGTCAGGGGCGGGTAGGCGAAGGCCAGGCCGCCGATCATCATCGCCAGTCCGGACCACATGCCGAGCATCTCGAATGTCGTCGATTTGCCCATTAGCGCAAGATTCAGGATGCCGGCCGCGACGACCGCACAGCATGCACCGCGCAGGAACGCCTGTGTGGCCAGTGCCGGGCGCTCGAGCGTGGAGAACAGGCTGCATACGATGCAGACGAACATGATGAAGGTCAGTCCGCTGGGCCAGGCCGTGCAGATCCAGATTAGACCCGCGCCGAAGACCGTGACGGAGGAGCGCAGGCTGTTGGTGATGGCCTGCTGCCAGTCGCGGTAGGAGCGGATAGGCGAATGGAAATGGTCATGGGATCCCGGATGGCGGCTGGCCTCGAACTGGGTCAGCGCCATGCGTAGCGCGTCGATCAGCTCGACGAGGGCCTGCTGGAGCATGCCGTGGCGCAGGACGGCCTCGCGGGCTGCATCGTCCGGCTGGGCGGTACTGAAATCCGAGACGACCTTCTGGCGGCACTGACGGCGCAGGGTCAGCAGGTCGGCCAGGATGGAAGCCATGCTCTCCGTTTCTTCGAGCCGCGCGGGCAGCTTCAGGAACATGTCGCGGATGGCTTCGGCTTCCTGGCGGAACATGTCGTCCTGACTGAGCGGCAGGCGCATGAGGGTCGCAAGATCGAGCGCGCGGGCAAGAAGCACCGCGATGTCGGCCAGGGCCGCGCGGGCGTGGTCTCCGGCATGGTCGTGGCGGCCGAGCTCGACCTCCGCGAACTCCACCTGATCGCCGAGCGTCGTGATCTGGGCGAAGATGGCCTGCACGTTCTGCATGGCCCCTTCCTTGCCGACCAGAATGCCGGCAATGGCGGTCAGGGCCGGTTTGAGGGTGTCCTCGAATGTGCTGGCGAGCTGGTGGCGCGTGCGTTTGGTCAGGCCGAGCTGGAAGAGGCCTGAAATCGAGGCTTCGAGCACGATCCCCAGCAGGATGTAGGTGGCGCGCGACATCGAGATGGCGAAGATGTGGTGCGGGTCTGCGATGCCGTCGAGCGAGACGATGGCGTAGGTGAAGCCCGAGGCCCGCATGCCATGGATGCGGTAGTTCGTCATCGATGCCGGACCGGGCATGAACGTGCCGATCATGCAGAACGTGCCGATCCCGACCGCCAGCAGGAGGATGAACATCAGCGGTGCCTGCGGGATGGCCGCGACCAGCGTAATGCCGCTGATGACGCCGACCACCATGCCGAACAGGTGCCACTTGGCTTTCGCAAGGCTGCGTCCGCGCGTGCCCTGCGCGACCATCCAGACGGTCAGCGCGGCCCATTGCGGGCTGCCGAGCTCCATCCAAAGCGCGATGCCGAGGGCGAGCAGGGACGTGCAGGTGGTCCGGAGCGCATATCCGGCCATGACCGGATCGGGGGCGTAAAGCCATCGCAGTTTGCGGATGAGCGCGACCGGCCCGGCCTGTATCATGTCAGATGGGCACCGCTGTGCAGTTTTGCAGTATATGCAGGCATCGGACATTCCTTCGGGCAATACGGACCAATGGCGCCATCTCGCAACGGCAGCAAAGGTCGCCTGAACGGCCTTTCAGGAACGGGAAGGCGTGACACACTAACTTAAAAAGACATGTTCCACCATGTCGGCCCTTGCAAAAAGACCCGAGTTGGGCGATTTCGGACTGCACCCGCGCGCCTGTAGCTCAATTGGTTAGAGCCGGCCGCTCATAACGGCTTGGTTGGGGGTTCGAGTCCCTCCGGGCGCACGGTGTGTTGACCTGATTCATGCGGGACGGATGTTCCGCTTCTTCCCCGCCCATCCACCGATTGAGGAGACCTCCCATGGCCGCCTACCAGTACGTCTATGTCATGAAGGACCTCACCAAGTCCTATCCGGGTGGGCGTGAAGTCTTCAAGGGCATCACGCTGTCCTTCCTGCCGGGCGTCAAGATCGGCGTCCTTGGTGTGAATGGCGCGGGTAAGTCCACGCTGCTCAAGATCATGGCCGGTATCGAGAAGGAATATGGCGGTGAAGCCTGGGCCGCCGAAGGCGCGCGCATCGGCTATCTCGAACAGGAGCCGAAGCTCGACGAGAGCCTGACGGTCGGCGAGAACGTCGCCCAGGGTTTCGGTGAGCTGAAGAAGGCCGTGGACCGCTTCAACGAGATCTCGATGAAGTTCGCCGAGCCGATGTCCGATGACGAGATGACGGCACTTCTGGCCGAGCAGGCCGATCTTCAGGAGAAGATCGACGCCGGCGATGGCTGGGAACTGGATCGCAAGCTCGAAATCGCGCTCGATGCCCTGCGCTGCCCGTCCGCCGACAGCCCGGTGACGAATCTCTCCGGTGGTGAGAAGCGCCGCGTGGCCCTGTGCCGCCTGCTGCTCGAGAAGCCCGACATCCTGCTGCTTGATGAGCCGACCAACCATCTCGACGCCGAAAGCGTGAGCTGGCTCGAAAAGACGCTGCGTGACTATGCCGGTACCGTCATGGTCATCACCCATGACCGTTACTTCCTCGACAACGTTACCAACTGGATCCTCGAAATCGAGCGTGGCCGCGGCTATCCGTTCGAAGGCAACTACTCCTCCTGGCTGACCCAGAAGCGCAAGCGTCTGGCCCAGGAAGAGAAGGAAGAGAGCGCCCGCCAGCGTGCCCTGGCCGCCGAGCAGGAGTGGATTTCCAGCTCGCCCAAGGCCCGTCAGGCCAAGAGCAAGGCGCGTATCACGAAGTACGAGGAAATGCTGGCCGCCAATGCCGAGAAGGCTGGTGGCACGGCGGACATCGTCATCACGCCGGGCCCGCGTCTGGGTGGTACGGTCATCGAGGCCGAGAACCTCACGAAGGGCTTCGGTGATCGTCTGCTGATCGACAATCTCAGCTTCAAGCTGCCGCCGGGCGGCATCGTGGGTGTGATCGGACCGAACGGCGCGGGCAAGTCCACGCTGTTCAAGATGATCACCGGCGACGACCAGCCCGACAGCGGCTCGCTGAAGATCGGTGAGACGGTGAAGCTCGGTTACGTCGACCAGTCCCGCAACACGCTCGATGACAGCAAGACGGTCTGGGAAGAGATTTCCGGTGGTACGGACGTCATCCAGCTTGGCAAGCGCACGGTTCCGTCCCGCGCCTATGTGGGCGCGTTCAACTTCAAGGGGGCCGACCAACAGAAGCGGGTGGGTGTCCTGTCCGGTGGTGAGCGCAACCGCGTCCATCTCGCCAAGATGCTCAAGCAGGACAGCAACGTCATCCTGCTCGATGAGCCGACCAACGATCTTGACGTCGATACGCTGCGTGCCCTCGAAGACGCTCTGGCGGAATTCGCGGGTTGCGCCGTGATCATCACCCATGACCGCTGGTTCCTCGACCGTCTGGCCACGCATATCCTCGCTTTCGAGGGTGACAGCCATGTCGAGTGGTTCGAAGGCAACTTCCAGGACTACGAAGCCGACAAGCGTCGCCGTCTGGGGCCGGATGCGACCGAGCCCGGCCGTATCAAGTATCGCCCGCTGGCCCGCTGATCCGGCGCTTTTCCCTCGGCTGGCGGGATCTCCCGTTCGCCGAGGGGCTATGCTGAAGGCCCGGGGAGAGCTGCGTGCTGGGGCGTGAAATCCGTACCGCCCGGCTTGTCCTGACTCCGGTCAACTGGCCGGACCTCGAAGATATGGTCGCCCTCAAGGGCAATGCCGGAGCGTTCGCGCGGATGCTGGGCGGTATCCGCAACCGCACCACCACCGAACAGGAAATGGCGGAGGACGTCAGTTTCTGGGCCAGACGGGGGGTCGGGATCTTTGCCATTCGCGAGAACGGCCGCTTCGTCGGCATCACCGGCGTTCATGAACGTCCTGACGGGCGCGGCCTCGGGCTGCGCTTTGCCCTGTTCCCCTGGGCTGCCGGGCGCGGCATCGCCCGCGAAGCCGCTGCGGCCGCCCTGCGCTATGTGCTCGATTGTGGGGAGAAACGGATCGTGGCCGTTGCGCGGGAAGACAATCTCGCGTCCCGTACGGTTCTGGGCAGTCTGGGTCTGCACCATACCCAGACCTTCGATCGCAACGGCGACACCATGCTCCTGTACGAAATCACGGCGGACTGACGCGTGGGCGCCCTACCGGGGGCGCAGGACGTGCAGGGACGGGAACCCCTCGACCGGCATGTACAGGCTGGCCAGTCTTTTCCTGACGCAGGCGAAAAACGGCCGGACGGTCAGCGACGCGGGATCGGTCTCGGGCGTGTAGACGATCAGGGGCGGCGGGTTTTTCAGCAGGCTCTGGCACAGATCATGCGGATAGCCCGGGATGGAATGTTGGGCATAAACCCAGTCCCAGGGCAGATACTCGTAATAGCCATAAGGCGGTCGCCGGTCGGCCATCCAGTAGAACTCGGGCATGTAGGGAAGCATCAGGATGGGCTGTCCCGGCGGGACAAGGGCTCGGACCTTCTGGCTGATGGCGTCATTAACCGGCTGATAGAGCGTGTAAGGCGGTCTGTGGGTGGTGTCCCGGTAGGTCCAGCCGAAAGGGGTGTTGGTGGCCAGATGGCTGCTGCCCCAGAACGCCAGAACTGTCAGAATGGCGCAGGGTAAAGCCTTGCTGACCGTCTTGGGCTCTCCCCGCTGTTCGAAAAACGCCATGAGCCCCAGTCCTGCCAGCGCAAACGCTACGATCAGGGTTTGCCCGTCCTTGAAGCCCACGGCGGCACGGGCATTGAGAAGGATAATGCCCACGAAGCCGATCAGGATGGCGATCCTGTTGCGTTCTGGCCGCCGGTAGAGCAGCAGGGGAAGCGCGCCGATGAGCAGGATATGGGCGAGGGTGGGGTAAAACGCCTCACCCTGAAAAGAGGGCAGAAGGGAGAGCAGGAAGGTGCCCGGTCCGAAATGGATGAACGGGGCATAGGCGATCTGGTTGAAGAGGATATGGAAGACCACGAAACTTCCGAGATCCGCATATCTCACGAACCACAGACCCAGCAGGAACACGCCAAGAAGGACGCCCCCTGCGAAGGCCCTGATGGCCCGGTAGTTCTTCTGTCCGGCCAGAAGCCAGAGGGCGGACGCCACGATCAGGAGCGCCCCGGGTCCATAGGCGTAGGCGCATGCGAGGATCAGGATCAGGCACAAACCTGCAAGCGCTGAAGGCAGCACTGGCGGGGTTCTGCCGAGCCACGCCGGCACCACGAACAGGGCGAGCAGTCCCACGGTCAGAAACCCGGCTACGGCGTAGAAACTGACCATGTAGAACGCGTCCATCAGCCAGTAGGACGCAAGTCCACCGACGAAGACCAGACTGGCGAGAAGGCGCTGTCGGCGTCCAGGCAGGGTGGATGTGGCGCAGAGGGACGCGGCGGCCATGAGCGCCAGAAGCGGCAGGAACAGCCGTGCGCCCTGCGGGAAATGCCATCCGAAGAGGGCGCCATAGAACTGGGATAGCATGAAGATGACCGGCCCGTGCGTGTCCACATAGGACACATACAGCCTGCCGTCCTCATTCAGCATCCGGCCGCCCAGAAGATGTTCGCCCTCGTCGCAGAACGAGAGGAACCACAGGCCTTTCCAGCAGGCCCAACCGAAGAATGTCAGGCAGGCGAGGGTGAAGACCGCCAGAAGTCCGCCCTGAAGCCCGAAACCGGGAAGACCCTTTCTCCGTGCGGTTGTTCCGGTTTCTGGAAATGTCGGGTCTGTCATCCGGTCTTGTCTCATGCGCTGGATAGCAGAACGGACGGCCCTCCGCTGGAAAGCCGTCCGTTTCAGGAACTTACAACCGCAGAAGCGGTGTTGTTTGGAGCGGTATCTTACTGGTGGTGGTTCAGCTGGCGCTCAAGGGCGGCGTTCAGCGCATCGACGTCGCCGTTATGGCGGGCCAGATAGGAGCTGTAATCGCCGCGCTGGTTCATGCGCAGGCTGGCACCTTCGCCATACATGTCCACGACCTTGGGCGGGTTGCCGCCGATGATCAGCTGCATGTTGACTTCCGGCTGGCCCGGACGGTCGATCAGCGCGTTGACGCGCTCGCCTTCCGGCGTCGTGCTGGTCGTCGTGACGCGGAAGCTCACGCCCTGATAGTTGCCGATCTGGTCCGTGATGGTGTTGACCAGCACCTGATCAAACAGGGAGATGTACTTGTCACGCTGGGCGGGAGTTGCGGTGCGCCAGTACTTGCCAAGGCAGTAACGGCCGATCCCGGTGATGTCGACATTCTCCTGCAGCAGCGGGAGAACTTCTTTCTTCTTCTCGTCCAGCGACTTGCCCGAGTTGACCACGGCAGCCAGACGGCCACCGAAGGAGTTCACGAAATCCGTCGCCGTGCTGGCGTGAGCGGCCCCCGTTGCGACGGCGAGGGAGACGACGGCCCCAAGAACAGTGCGGCGCGAAAATACGTTGAACATGTCGTTCTCCTCAGTTGTACCAGTCAGGGGTGGTTGCGCGATCGTCGCCCTTGATGGTGTCGATCTGGCTCTGACGGTTCTGCTGCCAGGCACTCCGGATATATGAGTACGGGTCCAGGCTGTCCTGTTCGAGATGGTCGATCTGGTCGATGGAACTGGCATAGCCTTCCATGGTCCCGGCCACGTTGTAAGCCCAGTTAAAGGTTAGCAGATCATAGCCGCGAGGCACATAGTTGATCGGCGTGAGGCCCTGGCTGATGCCGTAGCCGATGCCGTCGCGGATGTTGGTCGGGCCGACGAACGGAACGAACAGGTACGGGCCGCCGGCCACGCCCCAGGTTCCCAGCGTCAGACCAGGATCGGTCTCATGCTGCTTGTAGCCGACGAGGCCCGCGACGTCGAAGAAGCCGGCCACACCGGCACTCATGTTGATGGCAAAGCGCATGAAGGCATCTCCGGCGCGGCGCGGCTTGCCTGCGCCGACGTCGGAGAAGAACACCGAAGGTTCGCGCCAGGTTTCATTCACGTTCGCAATGGAATGACGCACGGGTTTGGGAACTGCCCAGATCCAGGCCTTGCCTACCGGGCGCAGGACCTTGTGATAGGTCCACATCTGGAGGTTGTACATCTTGCGGTTTGCGGGTTCGTAGGGGTCGTTGGCGGCCTTGTAGTCCGCCAGGTCGTCCGGATCCTTCGGCGGCGGGTTGCGCAGCGAGCCACAGGCTCCGAGCGTCAGCAGGGCGAGGGCCCCTGCGAGAGCCCTGCCGCGGCGTGACACACGACGTGAGCGCGTCTCCCGGATTTCGTTTTCGTCCTGCCGAAAGTCCATAACCATCCCCAAAATGCCCTTCCCGGCCCTGCGCTCACGAAGAAGTCACAGGAAAACGGAAATTTTCATAATCCGTTCACTGCAGGACTCCATGAACCCCGATGGGCCACACGCCATCCGTCGCGGAAAACTGCGGAGGGGCGTAGTCATAACGTATCCTCCGATAGCGTGCATCCCTGTATGTCTGCAAATGCTGGTCGTTTGAAGAGGGCATCTGCTTTAACGATCCAGATGCTCTTCCGTCACTTTCGGGGCTTTGACCCCTCAGGGTTTTTGGGACCACTGTGGCCCCAACTCAACACCCGGGAGGTTTTCAATGTCCAGATTCTTCGGCTCCAGAAGCGCGCTTCTTGCGACTGTCGCGGCCCTCTCCGTGGGTGCCGGTGTGGCACAGGCGCACCCCACCGTTGCAAGCCAGCCCTGGGGCAGCACGCCGGACGGCAAGCCCGTGCGGATCGTGACCCTCAAGAACGGCCTCGGCACGACGGCCCGTATCATCACCTATGGCGGCATCATCCAGTCCGTCGAGACGCCGGACCGTGAGGGGCATGTCCAGGACGTGGTTCTCGGCTTCGACAACCTGAAGGGTTACACGGTCGACAGCGCGAAAGGCGGCCTGTTCTTCGGCGCCATCATCGGCCGCTATGCCAACCGTCTCGCGGGGGGTAATTTCCCCGTTGAAGGCAAGATCTATCACACGGACGTGACGGCCCCGCCGAATGCCCTGCATGGCGGCAAGAAGGGTTTCGACAAGAACGTCTGGACGATCGAAAAGACCGGCACCAATGCCAGCGGCGCGTATCTGACGCTCAAGCTGGTCAGCCCGGACGGTGACCAGGGCTTCCCCGGCAAGCTGACGACGCATGTGACTTATACGCTTGGTACGGATAATGCCCTGTCGCTGCATTATGTCGCCACGACCGATGCGCCGACGGTTCTGAACCTGACGAACCACAGCTACTGGAACCTGAACGGCGAAGGCTCGGGCTCCATCGAGCCGGAAGTGCTTCAGATCAACGCCGATGGCTTCACGCCGACGGACGCAACGTCCATTCCGACCGGCCAGATCGCGCCTGTTGCCGGCACGCCGCTCGACTTCAGCAAGCCGACCGTCATCGGGGACCGTCTGCGCAGCAATGATCCGCAGATGATGTATGCCCGCGGCTATGACATGAACTGGGTCGTCAACGGGCCTTACGGTCAGGCACCGCGTCTGGCCGGCAAGG
Source organism: Gluconobacter oxydans (assembly GCF_006539685.1). Taxonomy (GTDB): domain Bacteria; phylum Pseudomonadota; class Alphaproteobacteria; order Acetobacterales; family Acetobacteraceae; genus Gluconobacter; species Gluconobacter oxydans. Next base: position 5,827 of record NZ_BJNM01000030.1, on the reverse strand, counting down.
TCTATGACCCGCGTTCGGGCCGCAGCATGGAAATCCTGACGAACCAGCCGGGACTTCAGGTCTACACGTCCAACTCGCTGGATGGCGGCTATGCCGGTGTGTCCGGTCATGCCTATCGTCAGGGCGACGCGATTGCGTTCGAGGCCGAGCACTATCCCGACAGCCCGAACCACCCGTCTTTCCCGACGACCGAACTGAAGCCGGGTCAGACCTTCGATTACACGACGACGTTCAGGTTCTCGAACAAGTAACAGCCCTCAGGGTCCGGGGCGCTGGCTCCGGACCCTGAAATGCATATCAGGCCGGCCGGGGCACGGTTCCCACGATCCGGGCCGGGTTGCCGACCGCGGTGGAATAGGCCGGGATGTCTTCCAGCACCACGGATGCCGCGCCGATCCGGGCATATTCCCCGATGATGAGACGGCCCAGGACCTTGGCCCCCGATCCGATCATGACGCCGCGGCGCACGATGGGGTGACGGTTGCCGGTTAGCTTGCCGGTTCCGCCCAGCGTGACTTCCTGGAACAGCGAGACGTCGTCCTCGACGATGCTGGTCTCGCCAATGACGATTCCCGTTCCATGATCGATGCTCAGCCGCCGTCCGAGACGGGCCGCGGGGTGGATGTCGATGGCGAAGAGTTCGTTGATCCGGCTCTGGAAATGATGCGCCAGATGCTGGCGCCCCTTCGTCCAGAGATGGTGCGAAATCCGGTAGGCCTGAAGCGCCTGCCATCCCTTGAAGAACAGAAACGGCGTGACGAGGTCCGGGCATGCCGGATCGCGGTCATAGGTCGCGAGAATATCTGCTGCCGCCGCTTCCGCGATGTCGGGCTCGGCGCTCAGGATCGAGGCGACAAGGCGTGTGATCGTCGTCGCGGGGATGGAGCGGTCCGCTAGTTTCGTGCCCAGCAGGGAGGCCAGTGCGGACGCAAAATCCGGGTGGTCGCCGATATTGGTGGAAAAGACATCCTGGATCAGCGGGTCATGGCAGCTGCATGCCTGGGACTGCATGTCCTTCCAGAAGGCCACGAGGTCCGATGATCTGTCGGTAATGGAAGTCTCCTCGGCCGCTCCCGTCATACGCCCATGGCCTTTCGTACGAAGGCCCGGCGCAGGGCGGGGAAACGCTGGACGCCCGCGATACCGATATCGCGCAGGCGGCGCAGGACGGGATTGTCGTTGCCGAACAGGCGTTCGAGTGCATCCGTCGCGGCAAGCATCGCCATGTTGCCGGGGCGGGTGTTGCGCTGATAGCGGACCAGAAGCTCGCGGCTGCCCATATCCTTGCGGTTGCGATGCGCTTCGATCAGCAGGTCAGCGAGTGAAATCACGTCCCGGAAGCCGATATTCAGGCCTTGCCCTGCGATCGGATGGATGCCGTGCGCGGCGTCACCGGCGAGCGCCAAACGCGGGCCGATATAGCTCTGGGCGTACTGGGCTGAGAGCGGATAGATCCAGCGACGCCCGACGGGCGTGATCTCACCCAGATCCTCATCCGCCATGCGGGCCTTGATCTCGCGTCCGAAGATTTCGTCCGGCAGGGCATGGAAACGCTGGGCGCGGCCTTCGCCTTCGGCCCAGACAATGGCGGAGCGGTGTGGGTGCTCGGCCGTGCCGGGCATGGGCAGACGCGCGAACGGACCTTCCGGCAGGAAATGTTCGAGCGCCACGCCGTGATGCGGCTTTTCATGCGCGATGGTCGCGACGATGCCGTACTCATTATAGGGGATCTTGGTCAGGCCGATCCGCGCCTGACGACGCAGCGGGGAGCGACGTCCTTCAGCCGCCACGGCGAGCTTCGCGGTCACGGTTCTGCCTGACGCCAGACGGATGGAGACATGATCGGGGTGGAACGTGAAGCTCCCCAGATCCGGCGCCAGAACATCAAAGCTGTCATACTGCTTCAGCGTCTGGTTGATAGCCAGTCGCAGATCCCGCGCCTCGACCATCCAGCCAAAGCTCTGGCCTTCGGGGGCGTCTTCGGGGCCGAAATGCAGCGTTAGCGGGGAGGGGGCCTCATGCGGGCGTCCGTCCGCCACGAGGATCTCATGGATCGGCTGGGCCACGTTGGGCAGATTGTCCCAGATTCCGGCATCGGCCAGCATCCGGCGGGAGCCTTCCGCAATGGCATAGGCCCGGCCGTCCAGCGCAGGGTCTTCCATGCCGGGCAGGGCGCTACGGTCGATGAGCAGGACGCGCACGCCCTCTGCCGCCAGACGACACGCCAGCGTGGCGCCCACAGGTCCGGCACCGTTGATGCAGAGGTCGTAATGGGTTTTTTTCATCGTACTCATCTCCCTGCCCCTGTCCTACTCCTGCGGCGGTTTGAGCGGAAGGGGGCGCGCACGTTACAGACGTGCCTGCGGCCCGATGAAATGTCTGCTCCCGCGCGCCGGTGACAGTATCAGTGTGACCTGTGCTGAATAATCCCGATGTGCCTGAACTATACCGTTAAAGAAATGCGGATTCCGAAGTGTATTTTTCCAGTCGATGACCGAAAAAGCGCCGTGCAAGGGCAGAAAACCGGATTCGGAATGCGGTTTCGGTGTTTCCGTTTCCTGTCCGGGGCGGCATTGTAGGGTCGTAATCCTGAATGAATGTCTGGCGGCGGCGGAGAAAACAGGGAACGTTTCGTTTCAGACGGTGTTCTGTCCTCCATCGCCATGACCGCCAGACGACAATGGCAGCGGAAGACGGCCATGTGCCTTTTCCGCATCAGACCGGCTTTCCGGCTCCACGGAGCCGTCCGGAACCGGATCGGTTTAGACTACGCAGGGGCAGGGAACCGCACAGCGCATGATCGAACATTCCTACGTCAATTCCATGAGCCGGGTCGGGCATCTTCTGAGCTGGCTTCCCGCTCCGCTGGGTTCGATTCTTCTGCTGCTTCTGGCGGCGGGAATTGCGCTGCTGTTCAGCCGCGTCATTACGGAGGCCCTGCCTCGGCTGCCGGGCCTGCGCCGCATCCAGTTCATTCATGCGATCATTGCGCGCCTGCGGACGACCATCCGCAACTTCCTGATGATCATCGCCGCCAGTGCCGCCCTTCAGGCCACGACCGGCTTCACGTCCTCGACGATGACCTTTCTGGAACAGGCTTTCCTGTGCCTGTTCATTCTCAATCTCGGCTTCGGCATCATCAAGACGTTCCGCCTGCTGACGGACCAGTATCTCAACCGCATCACGGCCAAGGAACATACAGACGACATCACCGCGCGCTCGCACCAGACGCAGATCCGCGTCCTGCGTCGCCTGATCGAAATCTCGTTCGGCGTGCTGACGGTGGCGTCCTCGCTGATGGTGTTCCACTCGGTGCAGAAATTCGGCGTCTCGCTGTTTGCGTCCGCTGGTGCCGCCTCCCTGATCGTCGGTCTGTCCGCTCGTCCTGCCCTGTCGAACCTGATTGCCGGTATCCAGATCGCCGTCACCCAGCCGATCCGCATGGAGGACATGCTGATCCTGAACGGGGACTGGGCCTGGGTTGAGGAAATCAACGCGACCTATGTCGTCCTGCGCACCTGGGACCGCCGCCGCTACATCGTGCCGATTTCGTACTTTCTGGAAAATCCGTTCCAGAACTGGACGCACAGTTCGCCGTCTCTGATCTGTTCGCTGTTCCTGTGGCTGGACTACCAGACGCCGGTCGAGCGCCTGCGGGAAATCTATTTCGAGGAACTCGCCAAGTGCCCGGACTGGGATCAGGACAAGACGTCCATCGGCTGCCAGATCGCGGATACCAACGCACAGGTCATTTCCATCCGTCTGATCGCGGGTGCGGCCGATGCGAACGGGATGTGGAATCTGGGCTGCGACATCCGCGAGCGCATGCTGCGCCGTCTGCGCACGGAAATGCCGGAATGTCTGCCGCGCGGGCGGACCGCCATTGTCTCCGGCACGCCGGACCAGAGCCCCTGGCCGGACAATCTGGTCGCCCCGCCGGTCAATCGCCCGCAGGATGGCCCCTATCGCGGCCCGGACATGCCTGCTTCTCCGCCCGCAGCGATGCCCGGGCGCTCCTGAGGAGCAGCGTTTGGGCAACAGGCTTATTCGTTCAGGGAAAATTCACTGAAAACGGCACGGCCGGACTGCCAATATCATTATGAGACTGGCATGATCTGGGGCATACTCTGATACAGATTGCCAGACCGCAACGAGGATATGCCGTTCGTGAAGCTCGTTACTGCCATCATCAAACCGTTCAAGCTTGATGACGTCCGCGAAGCCCTGACCCCGCTTGGGGTGCAGGGCCTCACTGTTACCGAGGTCAAGGGTTTTGGCCGCCAGAAAGGCCAGACGGAGATCTATCGCGGCGCCGAATATCACGTCAGCTTCCTGCCCAAGCTCAAGATCGAGGTCGCCGTTTCCGACACGATCGCCGAGGACGTGATTGAGGCCATCATGACCGCAGCCCGCACCGGCAAGATCGGTGACGGCAAGATCATGGTCTCCAGCCTCGACCAGCTCATCCGCATCCGTACGGGAGAAACCGGCGAGGGCGCTCTCTGATGGCCGCCCCTGCGCTGAGGCGCTCCGTACTTTCCCTTGCAGCCGGTGTTGTTGCGCTGCCCGCCATCGCCCATGCCGCTCCGGCAGCTGCCCCCATTGATACGGGTGACACGGCCTGGATGCTCGTCAGCACGGCCTTTGTCCTGATGATGACTATCCCCGGCCTGGCGCTGTTCTATGGCGGCATGGTCCGCAAGAAGAACGTGCTGGCGACGCTGATCCAGTCCTTCATGATCTGCTGCATCGGCAGTCTGGTCTGGATGGTAGCGGGTTACAGTCTGGCGTTCTCGACGGGTTCGCCCTGGATCGGGGATCTGTCGCGCGTCCTGCTGCGGGGGGTGGCGGACAACTTCCATGAGGGCGTTGATACCGCCTTCACGCTTGGCGCCGGAACGCCTGCTGCCGTCACGATGACGATCCCCGAGAGCGTCTTCATGATGTTCCAGATGACGTTCGCCGTCATTACTCCGGCCCTCATCACGGGTGCCTATGCCGAGCGCATGAAGTTCTCTTCCATGTGCCTCTTTACGGTGGCCTGGCTGCTGCTGGTTTACGCGCCGGTCGCGCACTGGGTCTGGAGCCCGACCGGCTGGGTTGCGGGGCTGGGCGCGGTGGACTTCGCCGGCGGTACGGTCGTGCACATCAATTCCGGTGTGGCCGGTCTGGTCTGTGCCATCATTCTGGGACGCCGCAAGGGGTTCGGCACGGAAGACCTCTCTCCGTTCAACCTGACCTACGCCATTATCGGCGCATCTCTGCTCTGGGTCGGCTGGTTCGGCTTCAATGCCGGTTCCGCGCTGGGGGCCAATGGCCGCGCGGGCATGGCCATGCTGACGACGCAGGTCGCTGCCGCTGCGGGTGGTGTGGCCTGGATGGTCGTCGAATGGGCGCGCACGGGCAAGCCAACGGCTCTGGGTATCATCTCGGGTGCGGTGGCCGGTCTGGTCGCCATCACGCCGGCCGCAGGGTTCGTCCTGCCGGGCAGCGCGGTCCTCATTGGTCTGATCGCCGGTGCGGGATGCTTCTGGAGTGCCACCTGGCTCAAGCACCGCTTCAATTATGATGACAGCCTCGATGCGTTCGGCGTCCACGGCACCGGCGGCATCATCGGCGCCATCCTGACAGGCGCGTTTGCCTATGGCCCGCTTTCGGCCACGGCGTCCAACCCGGAAGGGACGGTCGCCAGTGTCCATCAGGTCGTGGCGCAGGCCGAGGCCGTGGGTGTGACGGTCGTGTGGTGTGTTATCATGACGACGCTGATCCTGAAGGTTCTGGATCTGGTGATGGGCCTGCGGGTCTCGCCGGAAGAGGAGCTTGAAGG
>NZ_BJNM01000029.1 GCF_006539685.1 Gluconobacter oxydans | reverse complement strand
ACCCAGCTCAGCTTTTTCGACACCTCCGCCCTGGGTGGCGGCAGCAACACCCTGTTCTGGGGCGACCTGCCCGGAGATCGTGCGCTCGACGAGGCCGCGTCCCTCGCGAAAGAAGCCGCTGCAGCCCCGGTTGTGGCGCCTAAGATCGACTTCCGTCTCTGTGGCACACGTGACCTGTCCCAGGGCTGGAAAGCGCGGGCGCGGGACAACCTTGCCGCCATCCGTCTCGTGAGCGAACTGGAGACCGAGGGGCGCAATGCAACGCCGTCCGAGCAGGCTTTGCTGGCGAAGTTTACGGGATTTGGAGCAGGGGAGCTGGCCAACAGCCTCTTCCCCCGTCCGGGCGAAGCGTTCCGCCAGGGCTGGGAAGAGATCGGGGTGCAGCTTGAGACGCTGACGAGCCAGCAGGAGCGGGCCGGACTGGCGCGGGCCACGCAGTACGCCCATTACACGCCGGAACTGATCGTGCATGCGCTGTGGGATCTGGTCGCGCAAATGGGGTTCCGCGGCGGACGTGCGCTGGAGCCGGGCTGTGGCACGGGTTTGTTCATGGGCGCGATCCCGGAGAAACTTGCCCCCAAGACGGCCTGGACGGCGATCGAGAACGACCCTCTGACCGCCCGCATCGCCCGCAAGCTGTTTCCGAACCAGTGGGTGCGCTCTGAAGACTTCACCACGGCGAAGATTGCCGAGCAGTTCGACCTCGCCATCGGTAACCCGCCGTTCAGCAACCGCACGGTGCGCGGCACGGACGAGCTGGGGCGGCTTGGCCTGTCGCTGCACGACTACTTCATCGCACGCTCCGTCTCCCGCCTGCGTCCCGGTGCCATGGGACTGTTCGTGACGTCACGCTGGACGATGGACAAACGCGACGCCACCGCCCGCCGGCACCTGTTCGAAACGGCGGACCTGGTCGGGGCGGTCCGCTTGCCGGCTGGCGCGATGCGGGATGATGCCGGAACTGACGTGGTCGTGGACGTGCTGGTCCTGCGCCGTCGCGAGATCGGAGACAGCCCGGGCGAGACCGCCTGGCTGGACGTTGCGGACCTGTCCGACACCGACGAGAGGGAGGGACCGCTCAGCATCAACCGCTATTTTGCGGAGAACGGTCAGCAGGTGCTGGGTCGGCACGGCTGGACGAGCGGACAGTTCGGTCCGGAATACACCTGCACTGCAAACCCGATGCTGATGCTTGAGGATGCGCTTCCGAGCGCGCTCTCCCGTCTCGCCGCGCTGGCCCGCTTCCCGGTGCCGCAGACGCTCGATGTCGAGGCGCTGCGGGAAAGCCGGCGTGCAGATGTCGGCACGGCAGGGGAGGGGGCGAGCCTCAAGGAAGGCAGCTACCTGATCGAGAAGGGCGTGCTGCACCAGATCATTGACGGCCAGTCGGTGGCGGTGAAGGTGAAGAAAGGCGAGCAGAAGGACGGCATCTTCCAGAAGCACGCGCGCATCATCGAAGGCCTGATCCCGGTCCGCGATGCCGCCCGTGCGGTCCTGCGCGCCCAGGTGGAGAACCTGCCCTACAGCGCGCTCCAGGCCGACCTCAGGCGCGCCTATCAGACGTTCGTGCGACAGTTCGGGCCGATCAACCTGACGCTGACCAGCACACGCATTGATCCCAGGACCGGGGACGAGAGCACCACGCAGCGGCGTCCGAACCTCCAGCCCTTCTACGACGATCCGGACGTCTGGCTGGTCAGCTCGATCGAGGAGTACGACGAGGACCGGCAGGTCGGCACACAGGGACCACTGTTCTCCGAGCGTGTAATCCAGGCGACGCTGGAGCCGGAGGTGCACAGCGCCCATGACGCGCTTGCGGTCTGCCTGCACGAGACGGGTGTGGTAGAGATCCCGCGCATTGCCGAGCTGCTGGGGCGACCCGAGGACGAGGTCATCGCCGAACTGGGCAGTGCCATTTACCTCGATGCCGGACGCAGCCAGCCCGGACGCGACGTCTGGGTGCCGGCCGACGAAGCCCTGTCAGGGGCGGTGCGCACGAAGCTGGCGGAGGCCCGCAAGGCTGCTGAGACCGATCCCCGCTTTGCCCGTACCGTGGCCGCGCTGGAAGAGGCCCAGCCCGAGGATCTGCGGCCCAGTGACATTACGGCCCGTCTGGGCGCGCCGTGGATCCCGACCGCCGACATCGAGGGCTTCATCGCCGAGGTGATCGGGGTCGAAGCCGGCGTGTGGCACACCAAGGAGGTGGCGTCCTGGACCCTGGACAAGGGACCGTTCCGGGGCAAGGCCGAGGCGACGTCCGTCTGGGGCACCGAACGCCGTCCCGCAGGGGAACTGATCGAGGATGCGCTCAATCAGGCCATCCCGCAGATCTGGGACACCTGGCGCGACGAGAACGGCGAGCACCGGCAGCTGAATGCCCAGGAGACCGAGGCCGCCAAGGAAAAGCTCGCCGCCATCAAGACGGCCTTCCAGGCCTGGGTGTGGCAGGATCCAGAGCGCGCCGAGCGTCTGGTGCGGCTGTATAACGACACCTACAACAACCTCGTCCCCCGCGCCTTTGACGGCTCGCATCTGCAGTTGCCCGGGGCCAGCACCACGATCCAGCTGCGCGCCCACCAGAAGCGGGTGGTCTGGCGCATCATCGCCACGGGAAACACTTACATGGCCCATGCCGTGGGGTCGGGAAAGACCTTCTCGATGTGCGCGGCGATCATGGAGCAGCGCCGTCTCGGCCTGATCTCGAAGGCCATGGTGGTGGTGCCGGGACACTGTCTGGCGCAGATGGCCCGCGAGTTCCTGATGCTCTACCCGACCGCAAAGATCCTGGTGGCGGACGAGACGAACTTCGTGAAGGCGAAGCGGCAGCGCTTCCTCGCCCGTGCGGCCACGGGACAGTGGGATGCGATCATCATCACGCATGATGCCTTCAAGTTCATTCCGGTCGAGACCAAGTTCGAGCAGGCGATGATCGAGGCACAGATCGCGTCTTACGAGAGCCTGCTGTGCGATGTGGACAAGGACGATCGCGTTTCGCGCAAGCGCATCGAGCGCATGAAGGAAGGGATGGAGGCCAAGCTGGAGGGGCTGGCCAGCCGCAAGGACGATCTGGTGCATCTCGGCGAGATTGGCATCGACCAGATCCTCGTGGACGAGGCGCAGCAGTTCCGCAAGCTCAGCTTCGGTACGAACCAGTCCAGCCTCAAAGGGGTGGATCCCAACGGCAGCGGGCGGGCCTGGGACCTTTACGTCAAGGCCCGCTATCTGAGCCGTCTCAACCCCGGTCGCGAGCTGGTGATGGCCTCGGGCTCGCCGATTACGAACACTCTGGGCGAGATGTACAATGTGCAGCGCTTCCAGCAGATCGACGCCCTGATCGAGCGTGGCCTGCACGAGTTCGATGCGTGGGCCGCCAATTTCGGGGAGACCCGCACGGAACTCGAGCTTCAGCCGAGCGGGCTGTACAAGCCTGTGACGCGGTTTGCGGAGTTCGTGAACGTGGCCGATCTGATGGCCATGTACCGGCATTTCGCGGACGTGGTTCAGCAGGACGACCTGCGCCAGTACGTGAAACTTCCCGAGGTCGCCACGGGCAGCCGACAGATCATCGTCGCGGACAGCGGACCCGCCTTCCGCGATTACCAGAAGGACCTGGAAGCGCGGATCAAGGTGATCGAGGAGCGCAAGGGCAAGCCTGAAAAAGGGCAGGACATCATCCTGTCCGTGATCAACGATGCGCGTCATGCCGCGATTGATCTGCGCTTTGTCCGACCTTCGGATGACAATGACACCAGCAACAAGCTGAACGTCATGATCGCGAGGGTCTTCGACATCTGGAAGGCGACGAGCGAGAACCGCTACACCGATCCCGACACCGGCAAGCCGTATGACCTGCCCGGGGCTGTGCAGATGATCTTCTCGGATCTGGGCACGGAAGCGGCGCTGGAGAAACGGGGCTTCTCGGCCTATCTGTGGATCCGCGACGAGCTGATGCGGATGGGCGTGCCGCGCGATCAGATCGCCTTCATGCAGCACTACAAAAAGAGTGCTGCCAAGCAGGGTCTGTTCCGGGATCTCAATTCCGGACGCAAACGCATCCTGATCGGCTCGAGTGCGACAATGGGCACGGGCGTGAACGCACAGCAGCGTCTGATTGCCCTGCACCATCTGGATGTGCCCTGGCTGGTGGCCGACATTATCCAGCGTGAGGGACGGATCGAACGCCAGGGCAACCAGAACCCGGTCATCCAGATTTACGCCTACGCCCTGAAAGGCTCGGTGGATGCCACGAACTGGCAGCTTCTGGAGCGCAAGCAGCGCTTCCTGTGTCTGGCCATGTCGGGAGACCGGTCGATCCGCCGTCTGGAGGATATCGGCGAGAGTGCGAACCAGTTTGCCATGGCGAAGGCACTCGCTTCGGGCGACGAGCGCCTGATGAAAAAGGCGGGACTGGAAGCGGAGCTGGCCCGTCTGCGTCGTCTCAAGGCCGCCCATTACGACGACCAGTTCAACGTGCGTCGCGCGATCGAGCGGGCCGAGCGTGATCAGAGGGTGGCCGAAGCCGTTATTCCGAAGATCCGGGCGGATATCGCGAAACGCCAGTCGACACGGGGGGAGGCGTTCCAGCTTGTGCGCAAGTCGGATGTGCTGACCGAGCGGCAGGATGCCGGCAGGTGGCTGATGGGTCAGGCGCGCACCGCCAGGCGTGCCGAGCAGAAAGGCCGGTGGAAACTCGGCGAGATCGGCGGGTTCGAGCTGGTGTGTGAGACCTGGAGCTCGACCTTCATGGGTGAGACCGAATGGGAGGCGACCATCGCCATCGTGGCCGAGGACCGGATGATCGGGATCGATTTTGATCACGACACCGCCCCGCTCGGGTTCATCGCCCGCATCGAGAACACCCTGCTGCGGTTCGACAGCGAGCTTGCGGATGCGCAGCGTGTGGTTGCCGAGACGGAGCGCAAGCTGCCCGGCTACCGTGCCCGTGACGGGATGCCGTTCCGCGAGGCCGCACTTCTGGAGGAGAAGGAGGAAGAAATGGCCTGCCTTGAGGCGGATCTGGCCGAGGATACAGCGCGGCGGGAGGCGGATGCCGCCGAGGCACTGGCCGCGATGGAGAGCCTGAGCGTCAACGACAATGGGGGAGAAGGCGAGGAAGAAGAAGCGGCAGCATAAGAAGAGGGAAAGGGGCGGGCATGGCCCGCCCGGTGCGGCAAGGCTCAGGCCGGGCGCGCTGGCGCGCGGCCTTGCCGCACCGGGCAGCCCCTGCATCCGCGGAGAGGTTGAAAGAGAGACCAGAGGAAGAGAGCATGTCCTATCGTATCGTCTATGACCTCGCCGCCGTGCGACTTCCCGCAGAGACCCTGCGCCCTCATGTTGCGGATAGCAGCTTCCATGCCGATCAGTATCTGCTGATGGAACTGGGTGGCGATAATAATGTCTATGAGGGGCGCGGGTCGCTGCGTGCGCGAAGCTGGTCCCTGATTGGCGCGGGACAGGACTGGGAGATCATGCGCGAAGTCGTGCAGTATGCCGCATCCTGCGAAGGTGGCGGGATGCGCCTCTCCGGTGTCAGCGGGACGCAGGCAGAGACCTATATTCGCAAGTGCCGGACTGTTCTGCGGGATGCTGTGGGCGCGCAGGCGCTTCTCGACCGCGGCATGACCTGCACGGGAAAAATCGCGCTTCGCAAGGGGCCGGTTTCAGCGTGGCTCCAGAAGCGTGTGGACGAGCTGTCCGCCATCAAGGCCCCGGAGATGACAGGCGAAACCCCGGTGTGGTCCTGGCTAAACCTGCTGCGTGACCCGAAGGATGCAGCCATCTTTCTGGCATACTCCAATCTGGACGACGCGCCTGTCTATAATCGTGCAACGGTCTATGGACCGTGTCACGAGCGACACGCCATCATGAGAGGACTGACCCCACTGGCGGAGTGCGCAGCATGAGCCAGACGGACCAGACAACCATCTCCAAAGTCCTGTGCGGCGTGACTGTGGAGATTTTTACCTATCCGAATGGTGAAGCCCTGCTGCGCACCGTGGACACCTATCCCGTCAACGGGAATGACTGGCACGGGCCATACAAGGATGCGGCTTGCGCGGAAGCCGATTTCGTGGACCGTCACGCGCCGCCCGTAATTACCCCGGAGGATCTGCGGCGGGGCCGCCTGAATGGTACCATTGCGCAAACGCGTGATGGTGCCGAGATGATGCTGACCATGGATCGCTGGACCGGGGGCAGTTGTCTGACGTCGTTCATTGTCAGACCCGAGGGGCAGGTATGAGCAAGGCCAAACCGTCAACCGCAGGCCTCGTCTGCCGGCACCTGGATCTCAGTACCGGGCATCTTCCGGTCGCAGAGCGCGACGCGTGCGAGCTCTATCTCAGCAGCGGGGGCACAGCAGGGCGAAGCTGTCTTGGCGGGCCCTATGGCTGGATGATTTACGTTCCCACCGAGGCGGAGGACGCCCCGCAGGACGTGTCTCCCGAACTGGCCGCCCTGATGGTTCAGGCGCGAGAGCAGGACTGCCACTACATCCACTTCGATCGGGACGGGTCGATCGACGAGACTCTGCCTTTTTACGACTGAACCGCCACCGCCTTGCCTGCCTCAGGGAGAAGAGAAGGCGGCTGTAAAGCAAACGAAAAGAGAGAGAGGGAGCCGCCACAGGTCGCGGCTCCGCGCAAGGCTCAGGCCGGGCGCGCTGACGCGCGGCCTTGCGCGAAGCCACGCCCCGTGCCCGCGCCGAGATCATCACGACAGAAAAAAGGAGAGAGGCGTGTCAGACCCGGCAGGACAACCCGCGGCCGAAGTGGCGCTCAGAGCAAACCTGACGCTGATCTTTGACGCGATGCAGACGCATGGCGTGAAGACGGTCAAAGTTGAGTACGAGGCCAAAGAAGGCTGGTGGACAACGCTTCATGTGACAGCGGACGACAGTCCGGATCTGTTCGAAGACCTGTCCCTTGAGAAGGCCGTTGCAGCGCTTGGACCTGACCAGACGATTGCCCCTCTGTTTCCGAACAGCTTTGACCTTGTGGTCTGGCACTGCGTCGAAACCGTTATCCGCCGCGTGCAGGCCGATTTCGACAACGATGAAGATGGGTCTTACGGCACGGCCGCGCTGACGCTGGAAGCGCGACAGCTGGAGGTCGAGCATATCGAGCGTGTGGTCTCCCACCTCGCGCACAGCCTGACCGCCTGACTTCTCCCCTCCACGACACCTTTTCAACACCCTTACGACATCACTGGAACCCATCATGGACGAACTGCGCCTTGTCGATCCTAACACCCTGATCGCGAACCCGAACAATCCCCGGCAGACGAAGCCCGGTCAGGCGAGCATTCGCCAGCTGGCGCTGAATATCCGCGCAGTCGGGCTTGTCCATCCGCCGCGCGTGCGCGAGCTGGGGGACGGCAGCCTGATGATTATCGCGGGCCATCGACGCACGGAAGCGGCGATCTATGCGGGCCTGACGGAAATGCAGGTCCACGTCACCAAGGTCGATAATGGTCTTGAGGATCTTGCGGCGGCCAGCGAGAACATGATCCGCGAAGGCATGACCGAGCCGGACCAGTGGCGTGCCGTAACCCGGATGCGCGAGGAACTTGGCTATACGGATGAGCAGCTTTGCATGGCCCTCATGGTGACACCAGCCTACCTCAAGGGCCTGTCTCTGCTGGCTAGGCTGCATCCGCCAATCCTGCACGCTATCGAAATTGGCCGTGGCCCGGACCAAAAAGAGCGTCGGACTCTGGCCCTGTCGTCTCTGGAGGATCAGGCCGCTGCCTGGGCTGAGATGTTTGCCGAGAGCGTGGAGGAGGGAGAGGACCCGGCCGGGTATCGTCTCAACGCCGAGGATCCGGATGATACCGTGAACTGGCGTGACTTCACCTGGCACCTGCGTCAGGACGAGTGGTATGCGCGTGATGCCCGGTTTGACGATGCGCTGGCACAAAAGCATGGCGTCGTCTGGACCGAAGATCTGTTCGGGCAGGGCAGTGAGGACAATCGCTACGTCACGGATGCCACGGCGTTTCGGGCGGCGCAGGAAGACTGGATCGCCGAGCATCGCCCCGAAGGAACGCTTGCGATCGAGACGGACGAGTATGGGTCTCCCCTCCGCCCTCAGGGCTATAACTTCGTCACGAACTGGATGGGCCAGCAGGAGACCGATGTTGTCGGATACTGGCTCAATCGGAGTACCCTGAAAGTCGAAGAGCGGAAGTTCCGCTACACGGGTGAAGAAACCGTCCGCTCCGAACCGCGCGTGGTGGAGCAGACGCCACCCCCAAAGAAGGAGCGCGCTGAGATCTCCGGCACGGGTCTGAAGATGATCGGCTCCGTGCGGACTCTCGCGCTGAAGAAGGCGCTGGAGGCGAAAAGCGAAAATGCGGATCCGTGGGATCTGGTGGCCGGCCTGCTGCTCGCTTTGAATGCCAACAACGTCCATATTTACGGCTGCGAAAGCAGTTCGCCTCAGGAGAACGCGGTGAAGACCGCCATGGAAGCGCTGTTTCCGGAAGGCGAACTGGTGCGTGATGAAGCGCTCATCCGCCGCCATGCGCTGGAAAGCCTCGGAGGCTTCATGAACTGCGAGGTCAGCATGCAGTCCGGCTCCGGCATGGCAGCGGAACTGCTGGGCTGTCTGTTCGACGCGGATACCCACATGCCGAGCATGGCCGATGAGGACTTTCTGAAGACCTACAGCAAGCCCGGGATCACCAAAGCGGTTCAGGCGCATGGGCTTGCACCACTCAACACAGGCAAGGAGATGCGGGCCGCCCTGCTGAACGCCGTGGGAGACGGGCACTGGGTTCCGGAGGCCGCAGGCTTTGCGCAGGCGATTGGCGTCTGGACCGAGGAGGTTCGAAACAGGCAGGCCCGCCGCGCGAAGTGGGCCGCCCTGACAGACGATCTGGAAGCCGAGGATGAAGACGGCCTGGAGTGTGCTGATCCGGAGGATCTGGAAGACGTGATGGACGAGGAGGGCGGAGAAGACGCTGGCGATCCTGACGTCACGGAGGACGAGCCGGCAGAAAAACCGGACCTCGTGGTGCCCCAGGAACTGGTGGCCATGCAGGCCGCTATGGGAGGCCGGCTGGAGATCCTTCGGGTCTGAGGCAGCACGCGGCCACGAATAGACCTGACATCAGGCGGCGCTCTTCTGAGTGCCGCCTTTTCTGTAAGAAGACAGAAGAAAGCGCCCCTATGGCAGACTACTATTCAAAATTCTCAGCCTTGATTCCATTCCGAAGCGTTGAGACGTGTGCGAGAGCGCTTACGCTTAGGGAACCCTACAACGCATAGTGGGAGGAGGAGCAGCCCGAGCGCTTTTTAGTAGAAAACAGGAAATTTTTTTGTTACATGTAACGGGAGGAGAAATAGCCATGACCCCTGTTGCCATTCGCGTCCAAAAGCGCCGTGACACCCTTCGTAAGGCCGGTTTGCGCCCCGTCCAGATCTGGGTACCCGATACGCGCACACCTGGCTTTGATGCAGAATGCCAGCGCCAGGCGCGTCTCGTGGCCGAGGCAGAACGGCACGATCCCGCGCTGATGTCCTTCGTTGAAAGCGCGGCCAGCGATCTCGACGGATGGGATGCATGAACCGGGGAGACTTCGTTACCGTTGCTCTCCAGGGTGATCTGGGAAAACCCCGTCCCGCGCTAATCGTCCAGGCTGACCGCTTCGAAACGACGGCCTCTGTGACCGTACTCCCTGTTACCAGCACGCTCATAGACGCGCCCTTGCTTCGCCTGTCGGTAACACCGGACGAGCGAAACGGGCTGCGCAAGACGTCTCAGGTGATGATCGACAAACCTAGCACTGTCTCCCGCGACAAGATCGGTCCAACCTTCGGGATCGCCAGCGATACGGTCATGCTCTCTGTCAATCGCGCTTTGGCCCTGTTTTTAGGTCTGGCCTGAAGCGCGTAGAAAGCCGAGTGACGTCTGATTTAACAGGGAGTCGTGGGGATACCTTCCAACAGTCGTCAAACGTAAAACGAAGAAGACCCTTCAGGCGGTGGCCACCGCACTGAAGAGCCTCTCCGAGTAAATCACTTAAGGTAAACCGGGCCGTGAGGTGTTTTTTCCCGAAGCCCCTCACGGCTCACCTCTGAACCTGGACGAACCGGTTACGATTTTCAAGGGCGGAGTCAGCATGGCTCCGCCCTTTTTCGTGCGGTGAGACGGTGCCTGGGTTCACAGGGGAAGAGCCTGCCCGCGCGAGGGCGAGAAGCGAAGAGAAAAGAGAAAGAAGGAGGAGAGAGGGGCGGGTGCCAGAGCCTGTCTGTCGCCGCAAGGGGTGGTGTCCTCGGCTGACGCCTGCGGGACCGCCGCTGACGCGTCGCCCTTGCCCCGCCAGTCAGGCCCTGACCCCGGAGAGGACAGTTGAAGAGACATGAAGAGAAGGAGATCAGCATGTCCGAACACCCGACTGTCACCGTAGGCACCCGCGTCAGCACCATCCTGTACAACAGAGGCCGGGGGGTCGTGTCTGCGGTCCATGGCACGCCTCGCCCAGAGACAATCAGACGCCTTGCTGGTGGCTTCATCGCGGCGGGAGGCAGTGCCAGCTTTGATATCGTCTTTGCCTGCGGAAGTATCAGCAAGAAGCTGCCCGAGAGCATTCTGCACGGCGTGCAGTGGACCATCTTCCACGACGAGCCCAAGGCTGGCCCGGAGGAAATTGCGCAGCTGCACGCTCATGCCGAAGCATGCCGTGCTGAAAAACAGGCGCGGAAAGATCAGGCTGCGGCGGCCCATGCGGCTGAAATCGAGCGTCTGCGCACCGATCCCGAGTACGCCCATCTGGAGCAGGGATCGGACCAGAGCGGGGTGCTGGCAGGAAAGAACATCCGCCGCCTGCTGAAAGCCGCCCTGCCAAACCACAAATTCCGGGTGCGCAAAACCTCCTACGGGTCGGTGTCAATCAGCTGCGACGCTCCGCTGGACGATACGGAACACGAGACAGTTTCTAACATCAGAAAACGCTTCAGATCCGGGTTCTATGACGACGTGACGGATTGCCATTCCAAGCGCCGGAGCCCCTGGCAGGACGTCTTTGGCAGCGCCGAATACGTCTTCTGACCCCACCTCGCCCCTTCACAGTTCTTCCAGGCCGCCGCGAGGCGGCCTTTGTCATATCTGGAGATTGACATGGCTTTCTTTACGCTCAGTGCTACGCCCGCCACCGCAAAGCGCGAGGGCTATTTCACCAGCACCACGATGGCGCTCATGTCCCATCTGGGAGAGCGGCGCGTTGTCGAGGCGAAGTCGGTAGATGGCCTCAAGCCGCTCATTCTGAGCTTTGGCCGCGACACCGCGCTGCAGCACCCCGGCAAGTCGTTCAAGATCATGGTCACTGTCAATCGTGGCAGCCGCAAGCCGCGTGGCTTCGACGCTGCCTACGATTCAGAAGCACTTGGCACATCTGAATGGCTGGAAACCACGGTTGCAGACCCGGTTCCCCACGACGGCATGGCAGGTGTGGCCTCATGGGGAACACGGTACACGCCATTCCGCATGGACGGTGCACAGCCGCGCGAAGCTTCGCTCACCGAGGCCGAACGCCTGTCTGACGACGGCCATCTTGGTTTCAAGGGATGGGCCGCGGAAGTCGCCACCAGTCTCGAAACCAGAGGCGCGCCTGCGGCCGCTTTGAGCAGCGAGACCTGGGACGCTCTGGTGTCGCGCTATCGCGCCCACCAGCATCCTGCCCTGGCCGCCGCCGTCCTGATTGCGGCCTCACAGGCGGACCAACTGGCGGCCTGAGGCCAATGCAGGGGAGCGGACCAGGTCTCCCCTGCCAGATCCTACCGTCCAAAAGATGAGTGAGTTTTCCATGATCGATGAAAGCCTTCTCCAGATCGAGACCTGCCTTCTGGATCGTCGCAAGGTCCATCTTGGCGTTGCACCGGATGGGCGTGTCTATCTGCGCGTGACGTCGTTCTGGCCGAAAGAGGCCGCCCAGCACTGGCACGGGCCCTATTCGGACCGACAGGCGGCGGAGACGGATTTCCGAACCCGGACGCAGCCGCCACGCGTCACGCGCGCCCAGATCGCCGAGGCGAGCCGCCGCGGGGAGCATGGCACGGTCGAGGGTGTTCCCATGATCGTAATGAAGCATCGCTGGACGGGGCAACTAACCCTGACGCCTTACCGCCTCGTGGAGGACACTGGCGTGATGCAGGTCGCGCGCCAAAATGGACACATCTGAACCCCGTATCGTCACCCGCGCGAGCCGGGTGGAGGGAGAGCAGGAAGAAGAAAGAGGGAAAGACGCAGAAGGAGAGAGGGGGCAGCACAGGCTGTCTGCGCTGGCAAAGGGTGGGTCTCCACGCGTCCTCGCCCTGACGGGCTCCGGGTCGTGGAGATCCCGCCGCTGCGCGGCGCCTGTGCCATCGCAGCCATCCTGTGCCTGTGCCGGAAAGGTCATCAGAGAAAAGAGATGACGGCAACAGGAGTGACCTTTCATGCAGATTTCCCAGCAGACCCTTCAGGACATCAAGGACGTTGCCGGACTGGCCGGTGGGGTCTTCGGTTTTCTCGCCCTGGTCTTCGCCTTTACGTGCCTGCCGAGCTTTCTGGCGGGGCCGGTGCCCCATCATTATCTCGCCTCGGCAACGCACAGCGCCCACTCTCGCGGCTGAAGCTTCCACGTCTCCGAACGCCCCCACGCCCCTCCATCGTGCGGGGTTTTTTCATTTCAGATCCGAGGAAATATCCCATGATCGTCACTTTCGACCGCGCGCTGATCGAGCGCCTTCTCGCCCATGCCGAGGCCGCGTCCGAGCGCCGTGCCACGCTGACGCAGCTCTTTGACAAGAGCCTGCGCAAGCCCGGGCATGGCGCGCGCGAATGGGGCCGTCAGGACGACGTCGATCCTGCAAAGATCCCTGCGGGTCTGTGGCTGGTTGGAGATCACGGGATCTACATGATGTCGAACGGGCTTCCCCTTCTGCCGTCCGATGACGGTCAGAAGCCCAATCTGTGCGCGTATGCACGCGAAGCGGACCCGGCACAGAACGCGGGCAGGGCTCATGACGTCAAACGCCAGGCTTTTGGCGGGGATGACGGATGCGAGTTCCTGGAGGCGTCGCTTGTGCGGCAGGCCCTCAGGCAGGCCTCAGGCGACACACTGCGCATGACCATCACCCCGGAAACCCTCGAATTTCTGGCCTGACCGGCCGTCCTTGAAATCCTTCAGGAGAAGAAAAATGTCCGATGCTACGCCTGACACGGTGTCTGCGGGTCCGCAGTCGCGCGACCAGATCTGGGCCTCGGCCGTGGCGGTGGCCGCTGACAGTGTGGAGCAGCTGAGACGCTGCGACGTCGATCGCGTCGTCTCCCTTGTGGACGCGGCGGATCGCACCGCACTGACGGGCTGGCTGATCGCGCGGCGGCCCGATCTTGCCGGCGCTGTCGCGGAGGCTCTGTCCGCGCTCGCGCAGGAGGCCACCGCATGAGCCTGCTGTTGCCACACCTGCGGCGCGCCCGCATTGAGGCCGAGGGCCTGACGGCCACCCAGTGGAGCTCACCGCAGGACAAGGCGAAACTGGCCAATGCAATCCTCGCCTTTGTTGCGAAAGGATTGCCGGAGGAGGGGTTCAGCAAGGCGCTGTACCAGCGCGTCAGCCAGATGTGGGGGTTTATCGCCTGCTTTAACCGGGACGGCTTTGCGGGCCGGTATTTCAGCACAACGCAGGGGCGTCTCGCCTTCCTCGATCAGATCATTGCGCGTGGCGGGATCGGCGATCCCGCCTGGACCTGGTCAGACGTGGAAAGCCGGATCGCGGCTCTCCTGGTCGAGCATCAGGTGCTCGACCTGTACCACGCTGAACTGCGTCAGGAAACGCTCCGAGGCGAACAGGCGCTGTTGCGCAGGCTGATCGACCGTCACGGTGTGCCAGCCGATCATGCAGCCCGCATCTCGCTGGCTCCGGCATTGTCTGCACCGCTGTCGCGGCAGCAGCCTGTTCAGATGGGTCTGCTCTGACACGTTGCGCTGTCCGTGACGGCGCAGGAGTCCGGATCGTCGATCAGGCCCTGAACGATCTCCCATCCGCCGAGAATATTCTGGGCCGTCTCCCAGGCGACGATCTCGGCGCGTAGCGCCTGCGCAAGATCGTCATAGATGCCGTCGCGTTGCGGATCTTCGATCTCGCGCCGCTCTGCCTGTTCCGTGAGGGACCGTGCGTCGGAAACCCGGGCCAGTGCCCGACCGACCAGAAGCGTCAGCCAGTCAGACGCCATGCGCTGACGACCCTCCCGCGTGTCGGGCAACGGCGTGGCTCCGAAAATCTGTCGCGCCCTCTCGCGTCCGAACGCGCGGAGGCGCTCAACCTGTCGGGGCGGTGTCACGGCCCGGATTTCGGCAAGCGACCGCAACTGCGTCTCGGGCAGGATTGCGTCGGTGAGCGCGTCCAGGGTCGGCGCACGACGCCGCTCCTGCGGAAAGCGGATCACCGTGGCGGTCTGATTTGTCTGTGCACTCATCGGTGTCCTCCTGTCGTTGTGCGGTAAGCGTAAAGCGCGCCACAAATAAAAGTCAACAAAAACAATAAGATACCGGCATCATTCGGCCCTCGCGAAAACCTCTGGGGGGGCAGAAAAGAGACGCGCGGGAAAGAGAAAGAGGAGGGAGGGAAGGGGCTCTCATGGGGCAGGCGTCGCAGCAAGGGTGCGTCGCTCCGCTCCCGGCGCACAGCGCCGCCCTTGCCACGCCGCCCGCCCCACGAGGCTGCCGATCGGGAACGAAATAAACCGAGAGAGGCAGAGCATGTCCAAGCGCAGGAAAACAGATCTGACAGCAGCCCGTAAAAAGGCAGAGGTCTTTGGGCCGGATACGGTTCTCTTTGCAGATCTTGAACTCGGAGAAGCCTTCCGCATGGCTGGGGCAGAGCTGGGAGCCGTGTATCGAAAGGTTCGCCGCAACCACTACATGCACGACGGAAAGCGATGCCTTGCGAGCGACGGTCGGGCCGTCAAGCGCGCTTCCCTGCCTGGGACGGAAGACTGAGATCAGGCCCGCTTATCCTCTCCTTCCTCCACTGACATCAGGGCCGCAGCGCGGCCCGCATCCGGCAAAAAAATACAAGAAAGGAACCGCATCGTGCAGGTCCAGACCCTCACAGCTTCGTCCAGTTTTCTTCCTGCGCTTGAGGCGCCTGTCTTTCACCGCGCCGTCTCCGCAGGCCAGACCATTGGCCGCGCACGGCGTTTTTACGCGGAAGCGGATCTTCTGGCTGACGACGCGAATGACGTCCGTCTTGGCGCGGCGTTACGCGCCGCACTGCGCCGTGACGCCAGTGCAGCCCATCGTTCGGCACAACGCACGCTGCTGGGTGTCTCCCATTGACAGCCCTGATCCTTCACTCACAACAGGCCGTGTCATCCTGGCATGCACACCACAGGCATCCGGGAGGAAAGGGAATGGCGATGCGACACCACAGAGCAGGGCTTGCCCTGAGCGCCCTGTTCTGGGCCACCGCAAGTCAGGCGGCACCGGCCGGGTGTGCCGAGTTTGGCGGAGACGGCCAGCTTCCGGTTCTGACCAGCGAGGCGCTTGGGCAGCAGACCGTGCTTCTGTGCAATGACGCCTTTGCTGTCCTGCATTCGGGGATCAGTCATGGCCCCCTGTGGACGGCAGAGCATCTGACCGAGGAAGACCTGGAGCGCAGCATGCAGATCGGCCGGGTCGTCCGGTTCTTTCATGCCGATCCCCGTCTGTCCTTTGAGGACCGGGCCGAGCTGAGCGATTACCGCGCGTCGGACTATGATCGCGGCCATATGGCCTGTTCGGGCGATGAGCCAAGCCGTCGCGCCCAGGAGCAGAGTTTTGCGCTGTCCAATGTGGTCCCCCAGACCCCGGAACTGAATGAAGGCATCTGGACGGGCGTGGAAATGGCGGTGCGTCGCCTCGCACAGCGCGAAGGCGAGCTTTACGTCGTGACCGGTCCGGCATTTGGAGCGTCGGTCAAGACCATCGGATCACATCGGGTTTTTGTGCCCTCTGCGACCTGGAAGGCTGTTTACGATCCCGCGGAGGACGAAGCAGGCGCGTATTTCTGTCAAAATAGCAGCCAACCAACCTGTACGATCATCAGCATCGGCGCGTTGACCCAGGCGACGGGGGTAAACCCCTTTCCATCCCTGCCTGATGAGATCCGTCAGACGGCCATGGCCCTCCCTCGTCCCCGGCAAAGCCCCTATGCCGTCAGGACCCAGGCCGATCCGGAACGGGCGACTACGGAGGCCAGGCCATGACGTTCTTTCCGTTTGAAGAGGGGCGCGCGCGCCTGCAGATCGATGATCTGGCGATCGAAAATGGTGCAGAGTGCATCGCCGTGTCCGGACGCCTTGAAATCCGAAGGGACCGGATCGGTTTGCAGGATATTCAGGCCCTGAAGGCTCAGATCGACGCCATTGCGCGCGAGCTCGAAGGATCGGCCCATCTTCCGGATCGCGCGCGCGTTGCTCGAGAGGACAGCGTGATTCCAAATCCTTTTGCGGATCGGGACTGTGCCTGAAGGTGTGAGAGCGTCTGGCGGGGAAGGTCTGGAGTGCCACAAGCCTCACTCCGGACAAGACGACCTTCCACCCCAGCTTCCTCCGCGCCCTTCGGTTGCTCCGTGCAGCCGGGTCCCCTGAGAAGGCATCGTGTCCTGCGCTGCGTTTGTGACGGACCTGGCAGTGTCGGGACGAAAGGCGTCGCTGCGCTTGCTTTCGCCCCTTTTGCCTCCGGCACGGGTCGAACGAAAGGCTTGTTTAAGTATTCGTTAAGTGTGTGGCGATGATGTTTGTATATGGGCAAGTCACGACAATAACAATAGATGAAAGCCGCAGTAAAACGCCGTTTTTCCTTGCAATACTTGCAAATTTCTTCTAAATTAAACCCAGATCACAGGGGCGTTGAGGCCGGTTCTGACCGTTGCGCCGCCCCGAAGCGAGAAAGGATGACGATCATGGCACGCTTTGAGCCGTTCAGACTGTCTGACGACGACCGGACCGACATTGTCAAAGGCGTCTCCTGTGCTCTGCTGCTTGAGCGCCATGGCTACCTCCTCGACAAGCCCGAAAGCACGCGGAACGCTCTGAAATACCGTGCGGGCAAGGGCGAGACGATTATCGTCAACCATGAAGGCCGTGGCTGGTGGGATACGGGATCGGACGAAAAGGGGGATGTGTTCTCCCTGATCCAGCGCCTGACGCCCGGTCTGAAGTTTCGCGATGCCTGTCGGGAGCTGGGTCAACTGGTGGGCATTGAACCGAAGGGGGCAGAATACGTCCGCGAGCGTCAGGCCAAAACGCCAGACGTTGCTCCGGCCGAGCGCTGGCAGGCCAGGAAAGAGCTCAAATCCGGCACGAAGGTCTGGGCATATCTCACCGAGGAGCGCTGCCTTCCGGAATGGGTTCTGCGTCGGGCCATCATGACCGGCTGCATCCGGGACGGCTATCACGCCGCCTGGTTCTGCCACCGGGATGCCGTGGGAGCCATCTGTGGTGCGGAACTGCGTGGTCCGGACACCAAGGGTATCTGTCTGTCGGGTACGGTCAAAACGCTGTTCCGCTTCCAGCCCGGTCTGGCTCGCACGGTTCGTCGCCTGGTGGTGAGTGAATCCGCCATTGATGCCCTGTCCTACGCCGCCCTCGACAGCGAGCGCACGCGCGAAACCCTGTACTGCTCGACCGCAGGTGGCATGGGACCGGAGACGGTCGAAGCCCTTACGGCCGAGCTGGCTGAAATGGCAAAGGATCCGGCTGCCGTTCTGGTGGCCGCAACCGATCATGATGACGCCGGCAACCGCTACGCCGCGCGCCTTGCAGAGCTGGGCCGCGAAGCCGGTGTCCGCGTGATCCGCCGTATTCCCCACGGTGGCTGCAAAGATTTCAACGACGCCCTGAAGACTGTTGTGGCCGCCGCCCGCGCCGCCTGAGGAGAGACTGATGACGAATGACAAGGCACGACGGGAAATGGAGGCGCTGTTTCCCGGGCATGAAAAGAATGACGCTCTGAGAACGGCCTTTCTGGCGCACCCGGATGCGGACCATTATCTGCGCCGGATGCCAGACCTCGGATGTCGTATTCCCTGGGCGCTGGTAGAATACGGTCCTGAGACGGATCGGCGTCAGGGTCTCGTGGTTGGCGGACGCTGGAGTGCGGCAGGCTGGGATCTCTCCGGACGCATCGTCCTGTTTGTTCAGTCTCCAACCGGAGACAGTGGGTTCCTGACTTGCCAGGCGGGGGAGCAGCAGCTTGTCCTGATTGGCACCGTTCCCGGAAGCACGCCTCATCCTGACCGTCCGGATGCCGTCACGCTTCTGGGACATGTCGCAGAACTGACCGCCGCCTGGCATGCCGATGCCGAGACAACCCGCGTGTGGCATACCTGGGCCCTGCTGCACAATCAGCCGCCTTTCCCGCAGACCTACGCCGAGATCGCGTTCGGCGATGATGTGCTGCGCGGTCTCGTGGTCGGAGGCACGGTCCTGGCGGACGGGACATGGGACTTCGGGCAGGAGTTCGACCTGATGGTCGAGCCGGACATGATCCTCAGCCTTGATGGCCGCCGTGCGACGCGGTGCGATGTTCTTCATGGCACCCGGGAGCAGGGACGGGGTCGTGGATAATCATCTCTCAGGATTGACCCCCTCCCAGGCAGACGCCGCGCGTCAGACAGGACCGGTTGTTGTTCTGGCGGGTGCCGGGACCGGAAAGACCAAGACGCTTGTGGCCGGTATTGTCGACCGTGTCGTCAAACGCCGGATGTCGCCCGATCGCATTCTGGCCGTGACCTTTACCAACAAGGCGGCCGGGGAGATGAAGACGCGGATCGCGGCGGCCCTGAACATCGCGCAGGCCCCGTACTGGGTGGGCACCTTCCATGCGCACGGACGCCGTCAGCTGCGGACCGATCCCGACATTGCCGGGCTGCGTCCGGGGTTCGACGTCTGTGACAGCGAAGACAGCACGAAGATCGTGCGCAGGCTCCTGGAAAAGGCGATTGAAGCAGGCGTCATGAATGCCGATGACGGAGAGACGTTTCGCAAGCGTGTGAAGTCCGTCAGCTCGCACATCGCCATGCTCAAGGAAAACATGGTTCTTCCCCCGGATGCCGTGGCCTGGGTCGAGGGACGGATTGCGACGGATGCCATCACCGAAGGCGATGACATCATGGTCTGGCGGGATGCGGCCGTGCTCTATCCTGCGTATCAGGCGATGCTGCGCGAAAGCAATCGCGCGGATTTTGCAGACCTGCTGCTGTGGCCTACCGTGACCATGCTCCGCGACGAACGCTACAGACGGGACTGGGCGGACCGGTTTGACTGCGTGCTGGCCGATGAGTTCCAGGACGTCAATCGCCTCCAGTTTCTCTGGCTGAAATGCCTGTCCAAAGACCACAACGAGCTCTTCGTTGTCGGCGACGATGCGCAGTCGATTTACGGCTGGCGTGGGGCCAATGTCCGGATTATCCGAAGCTTTCTCAAGGAGTTTCCGACCGGACGCATGATTGCCCTGGAGCAGAACTTCCGCTCGACCGGTCATATCCTGTCAGCGGCCAACGCAGTCATTTCTCACGACGCTAACCGACTGGAGAAAACACTGTATACCGCGTCCGGAGATGGGGAGCCAGTGGATATTCTGCGGCATACCGGCAGTCAGGACGAGGCCTCCGGGATTGCTGCCGAGATCGGACGTCGTGCCCTGGAAGGCGTGCCTTACGAGGACATGGCGGTGCTCTATCGCTTCAACCATCTCTCCCGGCTGCTGGAAGAGTCTCTGCTGCGCGCAAGGATCCCTTACGAGCTGGTCAATGATACCGCCTTCTGGCAGCGCGGCGTGGTCAAGGACGCGCTGGCCTTCCTGCGTCTGACATGTTTTCCGTATGAGCGGCAGTCAGATGAGGCATTCCGCCGGATCGTCAATCAGCCCGCCCGGGGGATCGGGGCCAAGGCCATGGCGACATTCGAACAGGTCGCGGATGAGGAGGCGATCTCGCTGTACGAGGCAGCCGAGCGCACGGTGCAGGGACGCACTGGCAAAGCTGCTGACAAGCTGCGCGGCTTTCTGGACGTGATCCTGAAAGGCGCCCGCAGTGGCGAGCCCAGTTTGGGAGAGCGTCTGAGGGTTCTTGTAGAAGAGAGCGGGTATCTCGCGATGCACCAGGCAGCCGGGGACGATGGCCGCACGGCGCTGGAAAACCTGCACGAGCTTCTATCGCTCGCCAACGAGTTCAGCTCGGTGGAGGAGCTGTTCGACCATGCGGCCCTTGGCTCGGAAAGCAGCGGCGATGAGAGTGTCGGCCGGGTCAAGCTGATGACCATTCACGGATCAAAGGGTCTGGAGTTCGGGCATGTCTTTCTGATCGGTTGGGAAGACACGCTGTTTCCGTCGCGCACGAACATCGATCCGGCGGAAGAGCGACGACTGGCCTATGTCGCACTCACCCGAGGCCGCCAGCGCGTTAGCGTGTCCTGGTGCGAGTTTCGTCGGGGCGAGCAGGCCAGTCCGAGCTGTTTCATCGACGAGATCCCGCTCCAGGCGCGGCGGGACGGTTGGGGGCGAAATCTCAACTGCCGTCCCGCGTTTCAACGGGGAACGGGTTTCAATCGGCAGGCTCAGAGAGAGGCGATGGGGTTCTGATCGAAGACTGATTTGCTGGCGGATTTAGCCGCAACGGGGGGAGCAGAAGGTCTTCTAACAGGTATTCATCTTGCATAAGTAGTTATGAAAATCATTATCCCTAA
>NZ_BJNM01000028.1 GCF_006539685.1 Gluconobacter oxydans | reverse complement strand
AGGCAATATTCAATCAAGACACGCCGGAAAGCATTGAAAGTTTCCATATCCGGCGGTGTCGGCGCTTGCCAAAAACCAGCCAAATCACCCTGATGCGTGATATCGGGAATGTTATAAATGGACTGCCCGAGCGAGAAAACTGGCACGTTTTCAGCCAGAGCCAGCGTGCCAGTGGTGCTATTAATAGTGACCACTGCCTGTGCCTCACGCACCAGCTTTTCAATTTCCCCATATGAAACGTAAGCGATACGCTCCAGAACACCGTGCCGCTTCCCGCATCTCCCAACGACCTGACGCCAGTCCGTAAGGCCGTTATCCAGGGGATGTTCCTTTATGACCAAGAGTTGATTCTTTGGAGCATTGAGCGCGAAAGACTCCACAACGAGCTCTATGGCGTCTGCTATGCCCCGGAAATCAGAGTGCAGCCTGATCTGGACATCTGCATCCAACTGCAAGGGAAACAGAACATAGGGCCGCCCGGATTCTTTAAGGCGCCGAAGCATTTCCTGACTTCTAGCAACGTTTTTCTTACGCTTAGCCAAGCGCCTCAGCCAACTCACTCCCTCCACCAGAGGCGGCCAAGGCCTATAATCCTGCCAGTACCAGAAATACCAACGCGTCAGAATATCAGCGGTATTATACGCCGCACCTTCCAGAGCACGCCGCTTGAAGGAAGAAGGAACAGTGACATGGGGCGGCATCGGTGGCAGCTGTGCAGCAACCCGACGATAATATTCAGGATCTTTTGGTAATTGGGAGTGTCCATTGACGCCATCCGGCTCAAGCGTGACCCAGTCCGGACGGATGTAACCCTCTTCGAAAACGTGAATATGAACACCTTCATCGCGGCAGACAGAGAGCGCAGCCTTATGCATAGGGCGGCAGTCTCCAAAAAGCAGAATATCCGTAATAGAGTTATGCTTCAGATAACGCCGCAGGAACTCAGGCCAGTCCCTGAAAGTTCCCCGGTAATCTGTTGCCCCTGGAAGTTTCCAGAACAGTCGATCACCACCATTGAAGTTGATCCGGAAAACCGCATACCCCTGATCTGCGAGATCCTGGCCCACACGTTCGAAAAACGGTCCCATCAACCCCTGCAGGAACAGAAAGCGCCGGTTGACTGGCGTCTCTTCAGAATGAAAGTCGCGGGTGGATGTCGGGAACTGGTTCAAGAGGCCTGCCTTCTGATGTACATGAGAGCCTTGCCAAACTGGCGCCGCAACCGGCCCTGATACCGTCGGACACGGGTGCTGAATCTGGGCGTCCAGAGCGTAGGATCCAACAAGCGCTTAATCAGCACCTCAGGACCACAAGGCAGGCTCGTAACCGGATCGAGATATGCGGGATACAACAGAAGTGTTCCAGCTGCGAGTTCCTCGATGCATAGTTTTCTGTTGCGACGGGAACATTTCAGATGATCAATCGTAAGTCCCCAGCCTGCATAGAACGGCAAGCCATAGGTTACGACGGACTTACCCCGTATCAAGGCTTCGAATCCTGCCAGGGAGGTCATGGTATGGATTTCGTCGGCTAGATTGATAAGCCCAGCCATACTGCCACCACGGACGACCCGATCCGCATATTGCAGCGCAACTCTATCAGGGATCTGTCCCGCCCGATGCCCTGCATCAACATCCGGATGAGGTCGGAAAATAATGAAAGCTTCCGCATTATGGCGTCGCACAGCCTTCAGCAACTCAAGGTTCCCCTTGATTTCTGGGCTCCCGAGACGAACGGAAAGATCGTCTGCCACTTGCCCCGGCACAAGAATAGAAGTCTTGCCCGGTGGGATCGGAATATGAAGATTCGGGCTGGATTCAATGCCATATTTGGTGACATGCCCGGCAATCATGGCATCAATCAGTCGCCGGGCGCGCTTTATGATTTCCGGATCGAACGTCGTGGTCTGTAGAATATGCTCGAGATCACTCTCCTTGGACGCATCGAAATAGATTCCACGACGATCCATCACGATTGAAAAGGGTGGGAACAAATCACTTCCAAGCCCTGCGGAGCGCAGAAACCCATCTTCAATCAGACAGAATGAAACATTTCCGGTCCGAGCATACTGCCTGATGCCTCGTTTCGGCGGCCGGCTGGTCCATACGGCAATATCCCCGGCCACCTCAATGGCATGTCGCACGATTCTACGCGGATCACCGGAAACACGGACATTATTTCCCGGCAGATCCAGAAATCGCGCCATGCAATCGCGTTTCCACCACGCGATACCCAGGCACCCTGCTATGCCTTGGAAACGAAGCCACGCGCGTCGGGCATCCGTGGCCATTTCAACAGCCATCCCGAACGTCATGCTCCTGCCATCAAACGGATTCTGCCATTCAACCCCAGAAACGAGCCAAGCAGTTGCGTATTCTGGCGTCAGCACTTGAAGTGGCCCATCCGTTTGACCGATCAGAACAGAACGTCCATATGCCGCACCCAACACAGCAAAATCATCGCCTGTGTCGGACAATATGACCGAGACTGACTGAACCAGGCCATGAGGCTCCACATCACGCACCCAGGGAATCCCCCGGAGCGTAAACGGCTGCGCATCACAAGACGCGCCCAGAACAACAAGCCCCTGCCCAGCGGGGTAGCTTTTGATCGCATGACGCCACAACCGCAGTCCTGCTTCTGCATCGTTATGGACGGAAACAGCAAATTCATAGGAAACATCTGATGGAAGAGCCGTCCCCCAATAACGACCACCGACCTTATAGCGACGCAGTAGAGCAAGCGGAGACAGGTCAGAAGAAGGGGCAAGGTCTCTCAGATCGACTTTGGGACACCCCAAAGCAGGCGTACTCCTCCGTCGCCCAGGCGGCAGAACCAGAAGCACTGTCATGTTGCCTGTGAGTGGGGTATCGGTAATCTCGATAAGGTCACTCACCACAAACAGATCCTTGAAGAAAAACAAACCCGATCCTGATGATCATAAAAGTGGCATTATTACTTGGCAACGTCAGGGAGAGGAATTGGTGGTCACACAAGGTAAACCTTAGAGGCTTTCTTGTTACGCCCTTCTTTTCCAGCAACAATCTTTTTCAGATCCAGAAAGCTTCACCCATGAGATGAACGTGCTATCATCTTTCCCGTGTTAAGCTATTTTGTGGCGCTCATTGCGACCGTCGTATTTTTTTTAGTCATAGACAGCTTCCCAAGAGGAAGAGCACCGTCTTTGGCCTCGTTAGGCCCGCGTTGCCTGATTCC
Source organism: Gluconobacter oxydans (assembly GCF_006539685.1). Taxonomy (GTDB): domain Bacteria; phylum Pseudomonadota; class Alphaproteobacteria; order Acetobacterales; family Acetobacteraceae; genus Gluconobacter; species Gluconobacter oxydans. The sequence continues at coordinate 18,747 of NZ_BJNM01000028.1, read as the reverse complement.
ACTGACAGTCTTTGGGGGCTCGCTTGTCGTAACAGGACAGCCACTGTCAGCAGCCATACTATCCTGCGCTCTGGCAACACTGCTCATAGCCGTCTCAACCCTCAAGCAACGCACCTTGGGAGAACCTCTCGTTTTTTCAGATCTTGTCGTGGTGTCATCTTTCATCCGCTATCCACGCTTCTATCTGGACGCAATTTCGATTCCAGCCCGCATTGCCATTATCGGCCTGATAACAATCTCCGGCTATTTTCTATTTTCCAGCATGGCACTGGCTCCCGAAGGACGGGCTATCGGAATACTACTTGGACTTACAGGAAATACGCTGTTTCGAAGAGTAATCCTGCATGGCGGAAAACATTCCCTCATGCAACGACCAGCATTGATTGATGACGTGCGGCAGTTTGGTCTCTTCTCAACACTCTGGGCCTATGCCCTACGTTGGAAGATGGAAGAAAATCCCCCGAAAGAAACTCCAATCGAACCTCATAATACCATAGAAATAGACTTCGTCTGCATTATTCAGTGCGAATCTTTCATGGATCCTACCGACCTTGAAGACGTTCAAGCGATCCCCGAGATGCCAGAATTTTCTCGACTGATGAACACGGCTACTCGGAGTGGAAAATATCTCGTCAATCACTTTGGTGCTTACACCATGCGTTCAGAATATGGTGTCCTTTTCGGAAGAGACGAAGAAGCGCTTGGGTTCAGAAAATACGACCCTTATTTAACAGCCAAAGAAGAATTGTCATTTTCTCTAGCCAATCGTTTAAAAAATATTTTTACAAACAGAATATTTCTTCATCCTCATGATCTGCGTTTTTATGGGCGGGATCGCCTTATGCCAGCTGCTGGATTTAACAAAATACTGGGGCCAGAGGTTTTTGGCCCAAAAGATCTATGCGGCCGCTATGTAGGCGATGAGGCGCTCGCACATAAAATCGTGTCTCTAATGAACGAAAATAGTGCAGATCCGACGCTTCTCTATGCCGTTTCCATGGAAAATCATGGCCCATGGTCCGCAGAAGGAACCGACACAAATTCCCCTTGCGCAAGCTATTGCAGACATCTCGAGAGTGCTGACCATATGCTAGGCATTCTCGACAAAGCGCTAAAATCCAGCACTAAAAAATCCGTACTAATATTTTACGGCGACCATCGCCCTTCAATACCTGACATCAGCAAACCAGACGGGTCAAAAGAGACAGTCTATTTTATCCACAAATATGGCTTTTCTGATGGCAACATCATGAAAAAACAGGATCTCAGCCCCGCTGAATTACACAAAAATATAATTGATGTTATTTGCAATTCATGAATTTTATATTTTCATTTCCTATCAAAAAAATAGAAAACCGCTCCAAATTTGCAATGAAAATATACCAAAAAACCGAAAGGCGTCACAATTCATTATGACGCAGGAGACTTTTCCAGATTCGTGTTTACTCTTGCCCGATAGCCCCATGTTCACTGCGCACAGTCTGTAACTCCCTCTCCGCTCCTGCCGCTCCAAATGAAACATCGAAACATGACAGCTTCACACCGCCCCTTGCAGCACCGGCATCCAGCTTCACAAACGACCGCATCCACGTCCTGTATCGCGGCGATAGATGGCGGGGGGACCAAAACGCTTCTGGTCGTTCTCGGCAGGGACGGAACTCTGGGGTCTGTAGTCCGGGCAGCGGGTTCCAATCCGTTTGACCAGAGCGACTGGCAAAGCGTCCTGCAATCCCTGCTCGCCCGGATTCCCGTCACCACGACGGCTCTCGCGCTCGGGCTTGCAGGATATGATGAAACGCTCACCCTGGGTCTCCAACAGGAAGAAATCGTCACGAAAGCGTTTCCTCATCCGTTCAGCTTCACCAGTGATGTGGAAATGGCCTGTACCGGAGCATTCGGTGGACACGCGGGGGTCCTGCTTTTATCCGGCACGGGATCTGTCGCATGGGCGACAGATGGCATGGGTAGACAGATCAAGGTCGGTGGCTGGGGCGGGCTGTTCGGAGACGAAGGCAGTGCTTTCTGGATCGGGCGTCGGGCCCTGTCTCTTCTGACCATGCTGCTGGATGGGCGCAACCAAGAGGACCTAGCCTTTCTCACTCCGTTCGCAAGCGCGATGGGTCTTCCGGTCGGGAAGGAAGCGTGTGGGGCGGCGCTTCTGGAGTGGTATGGAACGCTCCAGCATCCCCGGGCCTGTGTCGCCGCCCTGGCCCGGAATGTATCGGACCTGGCCGAGCAGGGACTTGAGCCGGCCAGACGCCTGATGCGCGAAGCTGCGGACCATCTCGGCACCCATATCGACGCGGCCCGCCGCCACTTTCCAGAAACTCCATTACCTTGGAGCTATGCGGGCGGCACCTTCCAGAGTGCCCTCCTCCGCAACATCATCACGGCCCGGCATGGTGCTCCCGTCCAGCCCCGCCTTCCCCCTGTGGGCGGAGGCCTGCTTCAGGCCGCGCGCATGGCTGGGTGGGAGCCGGATGACAGCTGGATCGACCAGACATCCCATACCCTTCGCAATGCCGGACTGACATCGTGACGTCCCCGGTCCAGACCAATGGTCTGACCGGCCGTTATGGCCTGGCGCCGCTCGGTGTCGCAGCGGCAGTTTTCTTCATCATGGGCTTCGTGACCTGGATGAACGGGCCGCTGATCTCGTTCGTCCGCGTCGCCTTCGACCTCAGCGATACGAGCGCCTTCCTTGTCCCGATGGTGTTCTACGTCTCTTATTTCCTGTTCTCCCTGCCTTCGTCTTTCCTCGCGCGCAAGATGGGCCTGCGCGGAGGACTTTCCGCCTCCCTTCTCCTCTGCGCGGCAGGCGTGGCACTTTTCGGACAGTTCATTGCCATGCGCCTCTACGCGGGGGCCCTGACCGGTCTGCTGGTGATGGGAGCAGGGCTGTCGCTGATGCAGGTGGTCATCAATCCTCTTGTCAGTCTGCTCGGCCCATCTGAACGGGCGGCACAGCGCATCGCCATCATGGGCGTGTGCAACAAATGCGCCGGTATCCTGGCACCGATCGTTCTGGCAACCGTCGTCATGGGAGATATCGGCAGCATTTCCCAACATCTGCAGGAAGCGACCGATCCCACAGTGCGCAATGCCTTACTGACCGGGTTTGTCCACGCCATCTATGCTCCTTACATGACGATGGCCGTAATCCTGCTTGCGGCAGCGATAGGTGTGGCGATGTTTCCACTGCCCGATTTGCAGGCCCCTCCACTGCCGGGCCTACCAGCCGACCGCCGTCGTATTTTCAGACCTCATCTAACATTCGGAATTGCCGCGATGTTCGTGTATGTCGGCATTGAGGTCATGGCCGGTGATGCCATCGGAACTTACGGACAGGACTTTGGCCTTCCCCTTACCCAGACCAGATTCTTTACGTCCCTGACCCTCGCCGCAATGCTAGGCGGGTATCTCGCCGGCTTCATGATCGTTCCCCGCGTCCTGACGCAGGAGCGCTTCATGGAACTGTCCTGTATCATCGGCGCCATGCTCACCATCGCAGCCTTCCTGACCCACGGATATGTCTCCGTGCTCTGTGTCGCGCTTCTGGGAGCAACCAATGCCATGCTGATGCCCACCATCTTTCCGATCGCCATACGGGGGGCAGGAGCATGGACACCACTGGCTTCAGCCCTGATGGTAATGGCGTATAGCGGCGGGGGCATCATCCCGCAGATCTATGTCGCGCTGAAACCTTTCATCGGTTTTCAGGCCACCTTCGCGATGCTCGTCCTGCCTTCCTATCTTGTCATTCTGCTCTATGCCCGCCGTTATGGTCAGACCGGCCTTTTACCTTTGGATCAGGAGTCATGATGTCCCATTTGGATGGCAGGATCGTCCTGCATGACCACGTCGTATCCGGGCGCGTCAGTTTTGACAGCCATATCCGCGACATCACTCCCCTGTCCCAGGCGGCAGAACGCTACATCCTGCCCGGTTTCATTGATGGTCATGTCCATGGTGGTGGTGGCGCTGACACGATGGATGGCGTAGCTGCCATCGAAACTCTCTCCCGTTTCCATCTGCGGCACGGCACTACGACCATCCTGCCCACCACAATCACGGCCCCGTGGCCAGAGGTCATGGATGCCCTTCGGGCCGTGGCGGATGTCTGTGACCGGGGCGTACAAAATGGCCCCCGCATTCATGGCGCGCATCTGGAAGGGCCTTTTGTCAGCCCCCACAAACTGGGAGCACAGCCGCCGTTCAATATCGAACCGACAGCCGACCGCGTGGCCGAAGCAATCGCGACCGGCTGCGTCCGCGTCGTGACGATTGCGCCGGAACTCGAACACTCCGCCACTGCCATGCAAACCTTTGCCCATGCAGGCATCAGGGTCAGCCTGGGACATACTACCACGGACCATGCCGGTGCGGAGCGCGCCATCTGTCTGGTCTGTGCGGCCGGCGGAACGGTGGGGGCGACCCATCTGTTCAACGCCATGTCTCCTATCGAGGGGCGTCGTCCCGGTCCGGTCACAGCCCTGATGTGCAGCGATGTGGCGTATGGAGAGATGATCTTCGATACGCATCATGTTCATCCCGCCAGCTTCCGTCTGGCAGAGCGCATGATGGGAAACCGGCTGCTGTTCGTAACGGACGCCATGCGCGGCACGGGCGAACCCGATGGCCCCAGCCAGCTTGGGGGGCAGGATGTGCTGATCCGGGACGGCGTGGTGCGTCTTCCGGACGGCACACTCGCCGGGAGTGTTCTGACTCTCGACCAGGCCCTGCGTAATGCCGTTAATGCCGGCATGTCCCTGCCAAAAGCCGCGCGTCTGGTGAGCACGAATGCCGCAACCTATCTTGGCCTTCATGACCGTGGCGCCATTGCGCCAGATCTGCTGGCTGATTTCACGGTTCTTGATAAAAGACTTCAGGTCATCGAAGTCTGGGTCAACGGCGAACGCCGGGCATGAAAACCAAACAGGATTGATGCACCATGGATGTCATCGTCACCGATAGTCCCGCACAGGCCTTCCACCGCGCCGCCGACATGATCGCAGCCGAAATCCGCGCAACCCGGAAGCCGGTTCTGGGCCTGGCGACAGGTCGCACAATGGAAAGCATCTACCGGCTCCTAGTCCGGCAGCATAAGGCCGGGACCCTGGATTTTTCCAGTACAACGTCTTTCAATCTGGACGAATATGTCGGTCTTGGTCCCGAGAACCCGAATTCATATCGCCATTACATGCAGGAGCATCTCTTCGCGCATGTGAACATGCGCCTCAGTGGAATTCATGTTCCAGACGGCATTGCTCCGGATTTGGACGCCGAATGTACCGGTTATGAAGCGGCCATCCGAGCATCGACTTGATGCCATCACACGACGTCAGAACAGCGGCATGTTCGGGAACGACCCGGAGCGGGTTCCGTCACGCGCCCTGACGATGGGGGTCGGCACAATTCTTGAAGCCCGACGCCTTCTGCTGGTGGCCGTTGGAGCAGGCAAGGCCTCCATCATCAATGAAGCCCTGAACGGCCCCATCAGCGAGAACGTGAGTGCAACCGCCATCCGGCTTCACGACAAGGCCACGATCATTCTGGACGAGGCCGCGGCAAACATCTGGAAGCAGGCATCAAAATAATACATCTACCTCTCTTTCCCCCCCAAAACGCGAAAACCCCCGCTGTCTCATCAAGACGGCGGGGGTTTCGGAAACTGTGATTCGGATGGTTGCGGGGGCCTGCTTCCCCTGCTGTCATAAGCCGACTTTCCTTTTTGCCGCTGACGTCATTTGCAACGTCGAGAATACCCATCAGCTCGCCGCGTAATGTAATATGAACTTCTCCCCGCTTCTCGCCTGGGGTGAAGACGATCCCGCCAATCAGCGAGCGCAGAGCATCAACGGCTTCCTTTCCGCCGTCCGGATCATCGAGCGCCTCGGTGAACCGCTCGACGTTCCGCCGATAGTGACTGGCAATATCGGGATGCACATCGGGAACATCAGGCGGGGCGCCGCCCAGGCGAGCAACTATGTCCGCCTTCTGCCCCTCAAGGCTGGCCAGTCGTGCCTTCATCGAAGGCTGATACATCCCGTCCTCAATTGCCGCCATAATTCCGGCAATGCCTCGCTCGACCTTCCCGAGCGCCTTACGATCAGCAGCACTCTGCACACGCCATGTCTGGTTAAGACGCTTCACTTCCTTTGCAAAAGCCTGAACGGCCTCGACGATCACCTCAGAAGACACCAATCGCTCTCTTAGCCCAGCGAGAACCCGAGATTCTGCCTTCTCCCGCAAGATCGTCCGATTATTCTGGCAAGTTCCCCGACGCGGGTGATTCAGACACCCAAACCGGCCATTCACGATGATTCCTATCTTTCCACCGCAACACCCGCATGAGAGCAACCCTGACAGGAGCGACATAGGCCGATTTGCCAGGTGCAACCGCCGTGCTCGACCTTCTCGCGTATTCACAAGGCACGGACCGACTTTGGCAGCAATCTCCTTCTGGCGCGCCCGCACGGCTTGCCACAGATCGTCAGGGACTATCCTGAGTTCCGGCACTTCGGTCCTGATCCACAGATGTTCTGGATTGGGCCTGGAAACGCGCTTGTCGGTAATCGGGTCCTTGATAAAACGTTGCCGATTCCACACAATGACTCCCGCATATAATTCGTTATTTACGATCCCGGTTCCCCGCGACAGATGACCTCGGATGGTTGTGTCACTCCAGGCACGGCCTTTCGGACCAGGAACCCCCTCCCCATTTAATTCCACCGCAATAGATCTGGGGCTTCGTCCTGCCGCGAAAGCTCGAAAAATACGACAAACGACTTCAGATTCCTCAGTTATAATTTCCCGATCACCCCGGACGGGTTCGAAATTAGCATCAACCTTCTTGAGCGCCCGATAGCCATAGCACAGACCTCCTCCAGACTTGCCTTTCATCACCCGGCCCAAAAGCCCACGGTGCGTATTCCGGGCAATAGTTTTGATGTACAGAGCATTCATCGTTCCCTTGAGACCAACATGGAGTTCGTTGATTTCCCCCTCCGCCAAAGTAATGATGGCGATACCCTCAAAGGAAAGACGCTTGAACAATGTTGCGACGTCCGCCTGGTCTCGCGAAATGCGATCCAGCGCCTCAGCCAGTACAACATCGAACGCTCCCGCCTGCGCATCGCGCAGGAGAGCCTGAATGCCAGGCCTTAAAGTCATCCCGGAACCAGAGATGGCGGCGTCATGATAACTACCGACCACCGCCCACTTCTCACGCATCGCGAGTTGCTCGCAAAGTCGGAACTGATCTTCGATTGAACTGGCGCTTTGTTTATCAGTCGAATACCGCGCATAGTATACTACACGTGTCATTTTAGGGTTTCCTCGATTTTCTGGGAATTATCGGACAAAGCGCCGTTGTCGTTAGCTGCCCGATAAGAGGCGAAATACTCCCGTGCCATTCTCCGACCGATAAGCCTGGCAACTGCATAGACCGCTGCTTGAGCGGCTTTTTCGACACCTTCTGGTGTCAGATTGTCATTTGCGGATATCAGATCCGGTGTGGGATTTTCATGAGTCTGCGTCACTGTTTTTCCCCTGCGAAAAGCGTGACATCACTATTGCACACCAGCCTGTGGCAGCCTCAAAAGGGCACGCTACCTCAATTTCATACGCCACGAAAAAGTGATCAAAAATTCTTGATATTTTTTGTCTTTATTTTCAGCATATTGCGCGTTTTTTCGCGACTATCAGGCGTTATGAAACACGTCATCGAAAAATCGAAATTTAGAACAAACTTCGACCCTCCAAAGAAACGGACCAGCCGTCATGGGCTGACCCGTGTCACTGGATAAGCGCTATCCGCTAATGTCTCTTTTTTCTTTCAGTATTTCATTTTTAGATAAAAACGAATTATGCATTTTTTGCTCGTTTAATAGCCTGACGAACCCGCTCTGTCTGGACGAACACATCGCAGACCTCGTCGATATGGATCACCTCTACAGGTGCAACACCCATGTAGCGCATCAGACGTTCCTCAATGCCAATACGGAATTTCTCAGCATTTTCAGAGACCGACTGCCCGGCACTCGTAACGGTCCCGGCAACCTCAATGTAGACTGTGGGGTGTCCTTTGAAATACAGACCGAAATCCGCAAATCCTCTGTTTCCCAATTCTCGAATGGGTGGCTGAACCATAATATTGAGGCCGCTCTCCTGTGCTTGCATCAGGCGCCGATAAACAGCCAGTTCCACAATGGAGCCGATCCGGTAGTTATTGACGCGAACCTGCTCCTGCCAGGCAGGGAGATTCCGGTGATACGCTGCCACACGCTGACGAAAGGCGCGCCATAAGGCCTTGTCACGGTTATATCGGGCGACCAGTTCGGGGCCTCCATCACAGAACTCCAGCATCTGCGGCGTCGGCGTCACCAGCAGATCATGAGAAAGCTGAGCGTAACGCTCAATGTCGTTCGGGCGGAAAAAACCAGCGAACATCCAAGCTGGAAGAGCATTATTAAAACGATCATTGTTCGGTAAAGCGGGTGTCATTTGAAGTGTCCGTAATGTGGACGCACGTTCCCCATTACTCAGCGAGCATTCTGAGAACATGCGTGTATTATGAAAAGGGAAAATTAAGCTGTAGCGGCTTACTGCTCATTCGCAGCATTGGCTTCAGTCATCGCGGGAAGAGGCATCACTCCCCAGCACCCTGTTGGCAACCAGCCTGACCTTGTGGCCAACCATGCGTGTCAGGATGACCACGCCTTCCAGGACACTGTCATCCACGTTACCGGCAAGAGCCTCACTAACAGCAAAATCAAGCAGCCGGTGCAGGGCCACGAGCTGCATGAGATCCGCCTCCACGGCGGAAGAAATGGTTGTATGATCAGACATTGATTTTCTCGTTCAGGTTGTGAAGGAACGAGACGCACCACCCCAATCCTCACTCTCCAACGATACAGGGAACAAAATCCTCTGGGGAATTTGGGGTCATGCGCCTCACAACGCCCACCCCGAAAAATGACACCTTCACACCCCGTCATCAGGGCGCACTGCAGGTGCAAGAGCACTGGAAGCGGAGAAAAAGAGCGGCTTTGATTTTTGCGTCGCAAAAATGCCGCGATAGAACAAAAAAACGTAGCGATTTCATATGCTTGCGAAGCATGCGTATGAAATTGAGGTAGCGTGCCCTCACACCCGAAAAAGCCGGGACACAGCGGGAAAAAGAAAAATGGCTGTTTTCTGCCATTTTCCACGTGATGTGACATCAATGACGCTTTGCATGACGCATGTCATAACACCGCCATGACGGCAGATATGGTGCATGATGACAGTGTCATCGAACGTATGACACCATCTCCACCGGCGTCATGACGGCGTCATTGGATATCAAAAGAAAGTAGTGGAAGCATGGCCATGGAGAGTGATCAGTGACGCCGTCATGACACCGCCCACACAGCAATTGGTCAATCATGAAAATGGAAAGTGAGTTTACACGTCTCCCTAAGAGCGCGATTTTTGATCGTCAAACGGACCCTCCGTAACCACTTCGCGCTAACATCCCCTGCTCATCCAATATATAAATTTCCGTTATTTTCTCCAATTTTCTCTTGATCGACACCAGGAATTGAGACACAATTTTCATATGTCGGAAAATATTCTAACAATTCGGGACGTCGCGGAACTTCTCAAGATCAACGAGAAGACCGTTTACAAGCTAGTCGCGGATGCGAAAATCCCGGGGTTCAAAGTCGGAGGGTCATGGCGTTTTGATCACGCGACTATTTCGCGTTGGATCGAGAAAGAAACGGCCTTGGGTATCGATAGCTTGGAAACTGATCCTAACGACCGAGCAACACTTGCCTCCGCCTATTATTCTCCGGAGCAAGCAACCTTCTTTGCGCATCGTCTGACGTTGGAAGGCACGGGCGAGGATGCTTTGGCACAGCCACTTTCCACAGCCCGTGTCCATATGAACCCACACCAGGTAGACGCGGCCCTGTTCGCATTAGCGTCTCCGTTATCCAAGGGTGTGTTGCTGGCGGACGAGGTCGGCCTCGGCAAAACCATCGAAGCCAGTCTAGTCATCGCCCAACGTTGGGCTGAACGCCGCCGCCGTATTCTGCTGATTGTTCCTGCATCGCTGCGCAAACAATGGAGCCAGGAACTTTACGACAAGTTTTCACTGCCTTCCGTCATTGTGGAGAGTAAGACCTACAACGCGGCGCGCAAGGCTGGGCTACCCTCTCCTTTCAGCCAGACAGACAAAATTGTTATTACGTCCTATGAATTCGCCGCTCTCAAACATGCTGAAATCGCCCGTGGTGGCTGGAATCTTGTCGTATTCGACGAGGCACATCGCCTCCGCAATGTTTACAAGAAAGATGGTTCACTTCGCGCCAAACGTCTGCGAGAGGCAACCAAATCCTATTTCAAGGTACTCCTGACTGCAACGCCTCTGCAAAACTCTCTCATGGAGCTTTACGGTCTCGTTTCCATCTTAGACGAGCACCAGTTTGGTGACGAAGCATCATTCCGTTCACAGTATGTAACCGGCTCAAGCGCGAAAACAGGCCTAATATCCCTGCGCAAGCGGTTAGAATCTATCTGCAAGCGCACGTTACGCCGTCAGGTTCAGCAAGCGGGCCTCATTCGCTATACCGAACGCCTCCCGCTTACTTGGCAGTTCGAGCCGTCACCGGACGAATTGCTCCTTTATACAGACATGTCAGGCTATTTGCAGCGTTCGGATACCATCGCCTTTGGAAGCAAGCCAAACCCGCTTGTAATGATGGTTCTGCGTAAAATCCTCGGCTCTTCGACCTTTGCAGTCGCTGATACGCTAGCCAGAATTATCGACCGTCTCAAACAGATGCGACCCGCCAATCTTGAAACGGTATCTGATTACGACGTTATCGATGAGGATTCCGAGGAACTCGGTGATGATGACGATGGGGAGGAGCTGGACGCTGACGCGCCTGTTGACCTTAGAAAGCTGAATGCGGAGATCGCTGAACTTGAGGGCTATCGTACGCTTGCCCTTGCCATTGGTCACAATGCCAAAGGTATCAAGCTAGTCGAGGCATTGCCGCGTGTTCTGGATGAAATCGTCGACAAGGGAGGTGAGCGCAAAGCGGTAATCTTCACCGAATCAGTGCGCACGCAGAAATATCTCGCAGACCTCCTCTCTGCCAACGGCTACGAAAATGACATCGCGCTGCTTAATGGTCATAATAACGATCCCGGCAGTAAGAGAATTTACCAAGACTGGTTAGCGCGCCACAAAGGATCTGACGCTGTATCTGGCTCAAAAACTGCCGATATGAAAGCTGCCATCGTCGAAGCCTTCAAAAATGACAAGAGCATTTTGATTGCTACGGAATCGGGAGCGGAAGGTATTAACCTTCAATTCTGCTCGTTGCTTGTCAATTTCGACTTGCCATGGAACCCACAGAGGGTAGAGCAGCGCATTGGACGCTGTCACCGTTACGGGCAGAAAATTGACGTAGTCGTTGTCAATTTTCTTAACTTAAAGAACCATGCTGAGCAGCGTGTACATCAGCTTCTTGACCAGAAATTTAACCTCTTTAAAGGTGTCTTTGGGGCAAGCGACGAAGTATTGGGCGTAATCGAACGTGGTGTCGATATTGAGCGGCGTATTTTCGAGATCGTGCAAAATGCCCGCAGCGAAACAGAGATCGACGTGGCGTTCGACCAACTTCAGGACGAATTGCAAGCGCAAATCAGTGAACAAATTCTGGATGCTCGCAGGCGCCTTCTGGAGACAGTGGACGAAAAAGTCATCGAACGTCTTAAAGAACGTGACTCAGAGATTGGGAAAAGATTATCAGATTTCGACCGACAGCTTCTTTGCGTGGCGCGAGCTGAGCTCCCTGATGCACACTTTCACCGTGACAACGAACGACGTTTCGACTTTCGTGGTGAAACCTACACCACGGAATGGCCGTTAGCGGATGAAAAAGGGTGGAAGTTCTTCCGTCTGCTGGAAGGCACGCTCGCAACGGACCTTATTACGACCGCCAAAGAACGCAGCTTCGACGCACCGTCTTACCTGCACTTTGACCTTGCCGCCTATCCAGGTGGAAAACTGGCCGACGTGGAGCGCCTGTGCGGGAAAGCGGGATGGGCACGCGTGGGTAAGTTGCGTATCGAAACGCCCAGTGTTACTCGCGAATATCTAGTGATTTCCGTAGTCGCCGATGATGGTATCGCGGTTGATCCCGAAACCTTCGAGCGCCTATTGCGCGTGCCCGCGAGGAACGAACCTGTAGATACAAGCTTACCTGATGAACAGTTGAAAGTAGCCGCAAAGGAGCGATGCAAAGCACTTCTGGATGAGGCCGAGCAGCAGAATGTCGAATGGCTCGACCTCGAGAGCGAGAAACTTGATAACTACGCTGAGGATCTAGAACGGGCCTTCGAAACAGAAATAAAGACCATCGAAGCCGAAATTCGTGAGGCCAAGAGAGCCCTGCGCGGCTCAAGTTTGAAGATGACGGAGAAGCTCGCTGAGAAACGTCGCATTAGCGCCTTAGAAAGCAAGCGCGATAAGTTCAAAGGGCAGTTCTTCGATCGCCGTGCCACCATTCGAGCCGATGTCGAGGCAATGCTCGATCAAATCCAAGAAAGTCTAAAATTAGAGCCGGAATACAATGATCTGTTTACAATCCGATGGGATGTCCAATGAATATCCCGTCGAATTGCAAACAAATCATTGCGTGTGTTCTTCAGGGCATCACGCCGCCCGGAATGACAAAACCGATTTCGGGTCAGTTTTCCGTTCGCCACGTTAGTCAGTTCTTTGAGCAATTTGGTGGCGATGGGCTATATCCGCAACAAGACCCGAGTTCGTCAGAGGTGACGGAATACATTATAGAATTTCTTGAAGAGGTTAATGGCACTCCGGAAATAGATAGATTGATTTGTGCTATTCCAGATTTCTGCGCAAGTCATGAATACAGAAACGATAGCCCAGCAAGCATAGCGTTTCAGATAAACAAAATTCTTAAACCCATGCGGTTTAGATTAAAGAAAAACAATTCCACCTTGGCAGGATTTAGTAGTTCTCCATTCTTGCTCGAAACCATTGATGCTGACTTGGTTCCGGTTCCAACTTTGACCAAACCAGAAGAAATAATTTTCATAAACAATGTCAATAAAGCACGCGAACGTTTGGACGTTGCAGATTATTCAGGGGCAATCACAAGCAGCTATACTCTAGTTGAGAGTGTTCTGAAAAAGCTCCTTGACTCCTATGGGGCACAATATGCGCAGGGAGAAGGTGATATCAAAGCTCTTTATGGTTTACTTTCCGACAAGATGAATTTGAATCCTGCCGGTGAAAATATAGAAGGCTACATAAAGGCCATCTTGCAAGGAATAAGAGGTCAGATTTCCGGTCTATATAATGTCGCTAATAAGGCCGGAGACCGCCATGCTTGCGAGTTTGAAGCACGACGCCATCATGCGCGACTTGCCGTTAACGTGGCTTTCACGATCAGTGAATTCCTCATGGAAACTTACGAAGACCAATTAAAAAGCGAAGAGAGGAAGGCATCGTGAGTAGGCTAAAGCAGCGGCTAGAACTTACATGGATCGGCAAGAACGAGCGTCCACACCTAGAACCGCGCATACTGCTGGAAGACGACAACCTTTCCTACTATACCAAGAAGCGCGTTACCGATCACGACATCTTCGATAATATCCTGATCCACGGGGATAATCTGCTCGCGCTCAAGGCATTGGAGCAGGAGTTCACTGGTAGGGTGAAATGCGTATTCATCGACCCGCCTTACAATACCGGCAGCGCTTTCGAGCACTATGACGACGGGGTAGAGCATTCGCTTTGGCTGTCGCTAATGCGAGACAGACTGGAACTTCTTCGGCGTCTTTTATCGGAGGATGGTTCTATCTGGATCACGATCGATGACAATGAAGCACATTATTTGAAGGTATTGTGCGACGAAGTTTTTGGCCGGTCTAATTTTGTTGCAAATATTGTTTGGCAAAAGGCTTACACCGCAAACCAAACCGCCATGCATATCTCTAACGTGCATGACCATATTCTTGTATATGCCAAGAACACATCTCTCTTTGAAATGGGGAAAATTTCGAGGACTGAGGATCAAAAAGCAAAATTTAAGAATCCAGACAACGACACAAGAGGGCCCTGGAAAGCCGAAAATCTCTCAGCTGGAAAATTCTACGCCGCTGGTCAATTCGAAATCCGAGGACCTACAGGCCTAAAATTTCTACCGCCCAAAGGGAGATATTGGCGTTGCAACGAGGAACAATATTTCAATTGGCTTAAAGACGGCCGGATTACTTTTGGAATTTCCGGAAATGGCCGTCCAATGCTAAAAAAATTCCTGCGAGAAATGGATAATGGCCTAACCGCTACAACTTGGTGGCCGCACGAAGACGTGGGCAGCAACAAGCAGGCAAGCATAGATTTAAAGAATCTTCTTTCCGACATCCCCATATTTCAAAATCCCAAACCGGAGCCATTAATTTCTCGCATTATCGAACTCAGCTCTAAGCCTGGAGAAATAATTCTTGATTCATTCGGCGGCTCCGGCACTACCGGCGCGGTGGCCCATAAAATGGGCCGCCGCTGGATCATGGTGGAACTGGGCGACCATTGCGAGACCCATATCGTGCCACGCCTGTATAAGGTGATTGACGGCGAAGATCCGGGCGGTATTACCGAAACCGTCGATTGGAAGGGCGGCGGCGGCTTCCGTTACTACCGCCTTGCACCATCGTTACTGGAAAAGGATGCCTGGGATAACTGGGTGATCTCGAAGGAATATGATGCACCCAAGATCGCGCAAGCCATATGCAAGCTCATGGGCTTCATTTATCAGCCAGACGAGACCCATTACTGGATGCAGGGCCGCTCTTCGGAGACCGATTTCATCTATGTCACCACCCAGAGCCTTACCTATGAACAGCTTGCAGTTCTGGCAGAGAAGGTTGGGGATGAACGCACCCTGCTCGTCTGCTGTAAGGCATTCCATGCCAAGTCTGGCGCCTTCCCCAATCTTACAATCCGCAAAATTCCTCAGTCTATGCTGCGCGAATGCGAATGGGGTAAGGATGATTATAGCCTCAACGTCGCTAACCTGCCCGAAGCTCATCAGGAGCCAAGCGTAACAGATTGCCCAGAAATCACGACCAAACCTCGCAAGAAAAAGGGGACCAAGGCCGCCTCGATCGACGATCTGTTCAGCGGGGAGGCAAACAAGTGAGCGACCGCATTGTTCGGAGCATCTGCCAGCGTCTCTCGCTTCGTAAGCCTCAAACCGACTCACTCGAAATCCTCGCCGATGTGCTGAAGCAGACGGTGCTGTCCAAAGACTCAGACATCACCGCCGCACTTGAGGTTATTCGCGACACTTATTCCCGCGTTGAATCTTTCGAGCATGCATTCCCGTCGCTTTGCTTCGAACTTGCGACCGGCGTGGGCAAGACGCGGTTAATGGGTGCATTTATCGCCTATCTTTATCTCGCCGGCAAAAGCCGCCATTTCTTCCTACTGGCACCGAACAAAACTATCTATGACAAGCTGATCACAGATTTCACGGCCGGGACGCCAAAATACGTTTTTAAAGGTATTGCCGAGTTTGCCGCCAAGCCACCGCTAATCGTGACAGGCGATAATTATGAAAGCGGCATCGGCATTCGCTTTGATGCCAACAGCAATAGCTCCTATGGCGGACAGGGTGAATTTTTCTCCGATGTGCATATCAACATATTCAATGTCGATAAGATCAATAAGGAGGAAGGCCCGCGTGGCAAACCGCGTATGAAGCGCCTTCAGGAGACCATCGGCGAGAGTTATTACGCCTATCTCTCCCATCTCGATGATCTGGTCCTGCTGATGGACGAGGCGCACCGCTACCGCGCCAGCGCCGGGGCCAGCGCCATCGACGGCCTGAAGCCGATCCTTGGACTGGAGCTGACCGCAACGCCGAAAACGGTGGGCGCACGCTCCGTCCCATTCCGCAATGTGATCTATGATTATACGCTGGGTCAGGCAATGGCCGACGGTTTCGTGAAGGAACCCGCTGTCGCCACGCGCAAGGACTTCGACCCCCGCTCTGTGAGTGAGCAGGAGCTTGAGCGAATCAAGCTCGAAGACGCCGTTCATTATCACGATCATGTAGCAGTGGAGCTGGACCGCTATCATCACACGAGCGGTGCGCCGAAGATCAAGCCCTTCATCCTCGTAGTGGCCGTCAACACAGCCGATGCCAGTAGGCTGCGCACATTCATCGAGTCCGAAGACTTTTTCAAGAGGCGCTTTAAAGGCAAGGTAGCCGAGGTTCATTCTGCGCTGCGCGGTGAGGAAAGCGACGATGCCACCCAACGACTTCTGGCTCTGGAGACGGATGGGCGCACCGAAATCGTCATTCACGTCAATAAGCTGAAAGAAGGCTGGGACGTGAGCAACCTCTATACTATCGTCCCGTTGCGTGCTTCGGCGTCTGATATCCTGACGGAGCAGACCTTGGGGCGTGGCTTGCGCCTGCCCTTCGGCAAACGAGTATCGAAAGGAGGCGATGACGACTTCGCGGCCGTGGACCGGCTGACCGTCATCGCTCACGATCGCTTCGACGACATTATCGCGAAGGCGAGGGAACCAGGTTCCATCGTTATGAAGCCGCTGGAGATAGGCGAAGGCGGAGATATTCCTGGCACTGGCTCCGTCCTGGTGACGGCACCGTCCGTCGCCGAAATGATTGTAACTGGTGCCCATCCGGAAATTTCAGGCTTCTCCGAGGCGAAGCCGCCTACCTTTGTGTTTAGATCGCCTGAAGAGGGTAAAGCCGCAGAGGTGACGCTCGACGTCATCAGGCGCTACGAGCGGAAGCTTGGCAGCGCGGAAGCCCTGCGCGACAAAGACGTTCAGAAACAGATCGCCGACGAAGTGCGAGAACTCGTGCAACCTGCGCAAGGGACTCTTGAGGGCGTCGTCGCAGCGCCTCGCATCAATGAGATCGTGGGAAAAGTGGCCGAGACAGTTGCCGATCGTATAATTTCTATCCCTCAGATTGTCGTCCTGCCAAAAAAGCATGTGACGTTTACCTTCGAGGACTTTGATCTCGTCAGCCTCGACACGATAAATATGCGGCCCATCGATGAAGGGCTCATTATTGAGGACCTACGTACTCAAGCCCGCGTCACACTGGCTCGCGCGCCCGACGATCCGCACGAGAGCCATCCAGAGGATTATCTGGTGCGCTACTTAATTGAGCGCAACGAAATCGACTACGATGCTCATGCGGCCCTACTATACAAGCTGGCGGGACAGGTGGTCGTAAGAGTGGGCTCCTATTTGACGGACGATGCAGAGGTCGAAAACGTATTGCTCCGTCACGGCCGAGAACTTGCCGACTTCATCTTCGCCCAGATGATGGAACATTACCGTGAAACGGTGCTGGATGAGGACGACTATGAAGTCCGTATCACGCGTGGGTTCACACTTCTTCAAGCCCAACCGATGAACGTAATACAAGGTCTGAAGATGCGCGACTTTCAACATGCTGTCACACCACTTTCCGAGACCCGCAAACAGGTGTTTGGGGCATTTACGAAATGCTGCTATCCGCTGCAAAAATTCGACACAGATCCCGAGCGGCGTCTGGCCGTCACCATTGACCGAGATCCCAGTGTAGAAAAATGGCTTAAGCCGGGACGTAATCAGTTCCGTATCGACTATCGGTCCGGCGAAGCCTACGAACCGGATTTTGTGGTCGAGACCGACTCTGCAATGCTAATCCTTGAGGTCAAGGCTCAAAACGAACTCGGCGATCCGCTTGTTAAAGCAAAGGCTGTAGCGGCTACCAAATGGTGTCGAACTGCAACGGCGCACGTCCAAAACGGAACAGGCAAGCCGTGGACCTATGCATTGATTCCTGACGACAAGATTATCGGGAGTAGCACGCTAGCCGGATTGGTCGCGAAATTCAGAAAATCGTGAAAAATAGACGACAGCGGCATTTACAGCGTTGCGCCTATCCTCCCGCTTTATTCCACGGGAGGATAGCCACAAAATTCAATCTTGTGTCCTTTTCACCCAGAAGCGTTCTGTTGCTGAGCGCCGTGGCTCCCATCCTGCGTCCTTAAGGCTGTTCGGGAGATCTTTTTCCGAGATGCTTGGAACGGCCTTCACGACTTCAGCGATTGTTGTCCGGTCTCGCCCAGCAAGATAGGTATTGAGACTCACAGCAGGTGCCAATGCTGAGAAGGAAGGCAGTGGGATTTCGTCGATCCGGATGCCTTCCTCCTCCTCAAGGTACTCCGCAACCTTGTGTAGCCCGATAAATTTCACCCCGGCCAGTCGGTCTTCAGCGTAGAACCCCGACCCTGCCGCATCGGCAAACATGTCCCAAAGCCTCTCCACCACCATGGGTGGAAGATGCTGGAACATGGTGAGCCGGTTGATCGGCTCCCACCGGAGAAGTTCGTCTGGCTCCCCGACGATCACCTCGATCCTATCTGTGGCGACATTGAACCGGATCCGGCCCTTCATTCGGGCACGGATGACGTCCCGCATTTCCTGATCTTCAGACATTGTGGTTTCCTTCGATGAGTATTGAACAAACGATCGGAGAAACTGTCTGAGGCGGCCCTGTAGGCCATGGCGATGCGTAGACGCACGTGATCGCCCGGCCCTCTTTCGAAGGTCGAAGCGTGTGTAACTGTCTGATGTGCCAGTGTTTCATGGCGATCAGCAGTCGATTGTGAGTGATTTATGATGGAAGT
>NZ_BJNM01000027.1 GCF_006539685.1 Gluconobacter oxydans | reverse complement strand
GATCCTGAACCGGCTGGTTCACGCTCTCCATCCGAAACAGCGCGGAGGAAATGTTCAGGCGGCCATGGAAATATTCCGCCTTGAAACCGGTCTCGACCTGATTGCCTTCCTGCGGCTTCAGCCCACCCCCGCGATAGGTCTGCCGACCGACCGAAGGCGTAAAGATGCTGGAATAGCTGGCATACCAGGAAATGTTCGGTGTGATCTGATAGACCGTGCCCAGATACGGGGTGAGCTGGCCGCGAATGTCCGAAGTCGTCGTCCATTCGCTCTTCGGACCGGGCGAGACATACTGGAGCTTCTCGTAGAACCGCGACACACGGCCGCCGAGGATCAGCGAAAGATGCCGGATCACTTCAAGACGGAGCTGTCCGTAAAAACCCCACTGATAGGCGTAGTCGTCCGTACCGTAACCATCATCGTTCTGCTTGTAGTCGATGCAGTTCGCCGCCGGAGCCTTCACGACACCCGTGTTGTTGATGCTGACATTGTTATAAATGGCATCGCAGTTGACGTTCGCATACTGCGTCAGCTGCTCATAGGAATTGTAGTTGAAGCCGAACAGCGCATGATGCGTACGGTTCAGAAGGCGGAAACTGCCCTAGGCATACACATCCGCCGAGCGCGACGTGTTCTTGCCCCGCATGCCGACCACGCCGATATCCTGATACTGGAGCAGACCGGTTTTAGCGTCGATCGTCGTCCAGGGCTCGTTATACGAGCGTGTTGTAGTTCTGGTCATAGAACGTGGCGCGCGCGGTCGCCGTCCAGTCGCCCCAGAGCTTCTGGGTGATGGACGCAATCGTCTGCTGCGTCATGTAGTTGCTGTAACCCCAGTCCTGGCTCGGGTTGGCATCGCGTCCGCCATACCACAGCGTCTTTTCCGTCGTGACCGGCAGACCGTAATACGGCGCCGTGATGTCCTGCTGCTGGGCCGCATGGGAGACGAGGAATGTCGTGGTCGGCGTGACGTCCCATTCCAGCGCGCCATAGGCCTGCCATTTGCGCGAATGGGAGTATTTGTAGAAAAAATCATTATCCTGGAACAGATCAGCGGTCCGGAAGCGGAGCGTCTTCGACCGGTTCAGCGGAATGGTCATGTCCACATCGGCGCGATAATTGTTGAAGCTGCCGACCATGGCGGAACCATCGACCGCGAAATCCCGCCCCGGCTTCTTCGTAACTTCATTGACGACACCACCAGCGCCACCGCCGCCCTGCAACAGACCCGACGATCCGCGCAGAACTTCAACGCGGTCATACATGGACAGGTCAAAAGCCGCATTGTTCAGCGTGCCGGACGCATCGGGCGTGCCGTCCACGGATGTCGTGAGCTGATAGCCACGGGAATAGTAATTCGAATTGGCCGTCGAGCCTGGAAGAACGCGGATTCCGTTGATCTGGCGCATGGCGTCCGCCATCGTCAGCATGTTGGAATCTTCCATGCGCTGCTGCGTGATGACCGAAACGGACTGCGGCACGTCCTTGAGCGCCACGGGGCTCTTGCCCCAGGCTTCGACGGCGGGCGCCGTATAGGTGTGGTTGGTGCCCAGAACTTGGATGTTTTCCGCCTCTGTCCCGTCCACATCGGCAGAAGACTGCGCGACAGCCGTGGCAGAAGCGGAGGCTACGGGAGTAGCGACAGGCGCTTTCGCAGACTGCTGAGCCGGAGCAGCGGCATGATGCGGAGTACAGCGAACCGGGTGCAGCGTCCTGTGTGTGGCATGGCAGACGGACGGGTGGGTTTTCGTCCGCGCCTCGACCGTATCGGCCATGGCCGCAGGGCAGACGCCTGCCATCAGGCTGCCCCAGATCAGGGCATTGTGAGAAATGGCAGAAAGGCTGAGCCGACGACGAACTGAAGTGCCATGCTGTGTCATAGTGTCTGTCCTAGAGAGACATGCCGGCGCCATGCAACATCCTGCGTTCCAAAAGGGACGTCGCGTGGCATGGAGCCGGTAATGAAACGCTCCTGTTCCGAATCTGGCAGACCTGGCCGCACCATCTTTTCAGGAGGAGGCGTGTCGCGCCTCAGGAAACGACGTCAAATCCCGTGTCTTCGACAACGTCCCTGAAAGCGGCGGCCGAAACCTGGGCCGGATCATAGGACACCGTGACCTTTCCGCCATCGAGCACGATGTCGACGGCCTTTACACCGTTCACGGCCTCAAGGGCGCGCTGGAGCTTGCCGGAGCAGCCATTGCAGGACATTCCCTCAACCGTCATGTGCGCTGTTTCTGTCATGTCACGAAATCCTTCAGATAGAGAGCCACACCCCTGTAACGGCATACCAGCATATGGTGTGGGGGTAGGGTATATATAACTATTCACGATAAAACGATTCTAGCAATATCCCATGTTCCACTATTTTATTGCGTTTTGTATACCGTACTGGGGTATGCAATTTTCATATTGCCCCCGAAACAGATTCGACAAGTCATTTTTTCTGCGTCCCGAAAAATAATCTTTCCCCATCCCCCCTGCGGGTATAGGATCGCATCAGATTCGAACGATGGATCGCTCTGTTTCTTACCCTCCTGCGGGGACTTCTGATGGTCAGGACACATGCCCGGATCTGGATCGGCCTGCTGGCCTGCCTGCTGATGCAGGTCGGGCTGCTGCTTGGCACGTCCACCGCGCAGGCCCGGACTGAAGCGCCCCACCAGATGGCCATGACGATGCAGCACATGGCCCATCACCAGAAGCCCGACAGCACGGACTGCTGCAGCACGTCAGCCTTCCACGCGATCCCCCATCCCCAGCAGTCTTCCGAAGGCTGCTGCCATACGCATGCGGTCTCGACCGAACCCATGCTGACCGTGGCGTCCATCCAGCCTTCCGGTCCCGTCAGTCTCGTCGCACGGGCCTTTGCGTCCGGACGGCATGACCGTTTCAACGGCACCGACTGGATCCCCGCCTCTCCCCCACCGAAACTCCGCGCAATCTGACACACGCCTGACAGGCGTGGACCCGTCCTGCTGCCCTCAGGAGGCAGACAGGACCTGATCCTCTGTCATTTTCGCGGATTTCTCAGCATGACCTTTCCGTCCCGCAGCCGGGGCGGCCTGACACGACGACGTTTCGTAACGGGTCTTGGCGCAGGCAGCCTTCTGGCTTCCCTGCCCCGCACCTCGCACGCATTCTCGTCCAAGGCCTCTTCCGGCATCATACCCCCCATGCCGTCCGACCGGTGGGATCTGAAGATCGGCCATACGCGCATCTCGCTCGATGGCAAGACCATGCACGCGCCGACCGCCGGCGGCACGGTGCCGGGTCCGATACTGCGCTGGAAACAGGGCGATACCGTCAGCATCAACGTCACCAACACGCTGAACGAGCCCACCTCGATCCATTGGCATGGCATCCGCACGCCCTCGAACATGGACGGCGTGCCGGGCATGAGCTTCGGCGGGATCGCACCGGGCGAGACCTTTACCTATCGCTTCAAGCTCCATCAGAGCGGCACCTACTGGTATCACAGCCATTCCGGGATGCAGGAAGCCATGGGCCTGTATGGCGCACTCGTCATCGACCCGCGCCGGCCGGACCCAAACGCCTGTGACCGCGATTACGTGATCTTCCTGGGCGAGTGGACGGATGTCATGCCCGATGACATCGTCAGCAATCTCAAGATGCAGGACGATTATTACGTCTTCCGCCAGCGCACGGCCGCGTCCTTCCCGAAAGAAGCGCGCGAGGCCGGAAGTGCGGGTGCAGCCCTCGCGGACCGTCTGGCCTGGTCCAAAATGCGCATGGCCGCGACCGACATCGCGGATGTCTCGGGTGCGATCTACACCTATACGCTGAACGGCCATGCCCCGGACATGAACTGGAGCGGCCTTTTCAGGCCCGGCGAAAAAGTGCGCCTGCGCTTCATCAACGGCTCAACCATGACGTTCTTCGACGTCCGGATTCCGGGGCTCGAAATGCTGGTCGTGCAGGCCGACGGAAATGATATCGAGCCCGTTCCCGTGGACGAGTTCCGCATCGGCGTGGCGGAAACCTATGACGTGATCGTCCAGCCCAAAGACGAGCGCGCCTATGCCATTTTCGCCCAGAGCGAAGACCGCACCGGCTACGCAAGGGGCACTCTGGCCCCTCGCGAAGGCATGATCGCCCCCCTGCCCCCGATGGACCCGCGCCCCGTCCGCACCATGGTGGATATGGGCATGGGGAACATGAAGCCCGGCGAAAGCATGAAGGACATGGATATGTCCGGGGACATGTCCGGCATGAAGATGGATGGCGACATGGCCGGAATGGACATGCACGGCATGGACATGAAGGGCATGGATATGAGCCACATGGCCATGCCGAAGATGGAAGTGGACGATCCCGGGCCGCCACCCATCAATGTCGAAAACCAGATGCGCGCCATGATGCCGATCGACCGGACCGGCAGCCCCGGTGACGGACTGGAGAACAACGGCCGCCGCGTCCTGAACTACAAACAGCTCCGCGCCACGCGCCCCGGAGCGGATCTGCGACCGCCGACGCGGGAAATCATCCTGCACCTGACCGGTAACATGGAACGCTATATCTGGGGCATGAACGGCCGGAAGTTCTCGGAATCCGGCCCGATCCGCCTCAAACTCGGCGAACGCGTGCGCTTCACGCTCATCAACGACACCATGATGGAACATCCGATCCATCTGCACGGTCTGTGGAGCGAACTGGAAAACGGCCAGGGCGATTACCGCCCCTACAAGCACACCATCATTTCCCAGCCGGGTTCGAAGCTGAGCTATCTCGTGACGGCCGATACCCCCGGCATGTGGGCGTATCACTGCCACCTGATGTATCATATGGATCTGGGCATGTTCCGCACGGTGATCGTGGCATGAAACACGCCCTTTCTCTCACGGCCCTGTCCGTCCTCGTCCTGTCCAGCACGGCCCGTGCCGATCAGCCGGTCTATCATGCCGCCGACGCGCCGGAAGCGACCCCCGTCGTCTATATCGGCAACATCAAACCCTCGATGGATCAGGGCACCTGGCTGCACGGCATCTTCAACCAGCTTGAAGGCCGTTATGCGCCCGGCGGCACCGATTTCCGCTGGGACGGCGAAGCCTGGTTCGGCGGCGATTACAACAAGATCTGGCTGAAATCCGAAGGCACGCTCGAAAAGGGTCGCCTGAGCGATGGCGATCACGAACTGCTCTATACCCGCGCGATCTCGCCCTACTGGAACCTTCAGGGCGGCGTGCGCATGGACCTCGATGACGGACCGACCCGCACCTGGGGTGCGTTCGGCATCGAAGGTCTGGCGCTGTACGAATTCGAGTTCGGGGCCACGGCCTATGTCAGCGACCGCGGACGTTTCGCGGCCCGCATCGAGGGGTCTTACGACTTCCTGCTGACCAACCGCCTGATCCTTCAGCCCCAGGCCGAGTTCAACCTGTACACGAAATCCGACGCGGGACGTCAGGCTGGCGCCGGTCTGTCGGATGTCGATGCAGGTCTGCGCCTGCGATACGAACTCTGGCGGAAATTCGCGCCCTACGTGGCCGTGACCTACTCCGGATATCTCACCCAGGCCCGCCGGATCGCCCGTGACCAGCACGACGACACCGGCTCCGTCCGCTTCAGCCTCGGCGTCCGAAGCTGGTTCTGATCATCCCTGTTCAATCACAACGAAAGCCCATCATCATGCGCAAGACTTTCCTCGCACTGACCGTCCTTCTCGCCACCGGCATGGCGCATGCCGCCGACCCGTCGATGCCCGGCATGGATATGAGCCACATGGACATGAGCGGCGGCACGATGTCCATGCCGTCATCCAGCACCCAGAATCCGCTGGCCGGGCTGAGCATGGATCAGCAGATGGTCCTGTGCTCGCATCTGCAGACGCTCAGCCGGCAGCGGAGCACCCTGACGCCGAAAATGAAGCAGCAGCTCGCCGCCTGTCAGAAAATGGACATGGGCATGTCGAACCAGCCCGCTCCCGGCGAAACGCTGGACCGCTGAGCGCGCAGGGTTCTCAGCGCATCATCCGGCGGACGACCTGGAGAAGCTCGTCAATCGCGTCTTCTCCACCGTCTTCCTGCACCGCGCGGCGCACACAGCCATTGGCGTGAGACGACAGGATCTGGATGGACACCCCATCCAGCGCCGACTTGATCGCGGAGATCTGGGTCAGGATATCGACGCAGTAGCGGTCATTCTCGATCATGTTGAGAACACCGCCAACCTGCCCCTCGATCCGGCGGACCCGGTTCGTCAGGGCCTTCTTGCGGGGCTGTTCGACACGCCGGCTGTCATCGTCCAGCGGCGCACAGCTCTCGCAGACATCCACTGCATGTTCTTTATGGGATAGTGCCATTCCAGGATCCGCCCTCTGCCAGACATTCCGAACGTAACATCATGGGTTCATGCCCGCCCAATCCGGCGCCCACAGGCCGGTGTATGCCCCCCTGCGTCCGGAATTTCCAGTCCAACGATACCCTCTCGTGTTTCGGGATCGGAAAAAACCGAGTCTCCCGGCAGGAAAAACATACCCCCCTCTTCCCCGGACAGTCAGGTCTTTCCTGTTGTTCCGGCGGCTTCTGCCGCGCCCTGCCCACCTGGCGGCGGGTTTCATAAAATTTATTATAAAACCGGCGATTTCGTTCAGTCTGCAGCACTCTTGATGCAAATCATTCTCACTCCTCTTCCCGGAAGGGCAGGATGCGCCTATCTAGGGTAAAGGTCCGGGCCGCTGAGCCCGCGCCATATTACCGGGGTACCGAACTGATGCTGTATCTGGATACACTGCCCAAGGGCGCTCATGCCGTGATCGAGAAGATCGAGCAGCGCGCGCCTCTGGACCCGATCGCCACACGACTGGAAGAGCTGGGCTTCGTCCCCGGTGAGGCTGTTCAGGTGGTCGCGACCGGTCCGATGGGCAGGGATCCGATCGCCGTGCGGCTGGGAACGTCGCGCTTTGCCTTGCGCCGGGGCGAAGCCGCCCGCGTGGGTCTGCGGACTGCCGCCTGATCTCCATGAGTTCGACAACCTCGACGCAGACGCCCGCCCCCAGCCTGCATATCGCCCTTGTCGGAAATCCGAACTGCGGCAAGACGTCCCTGTTCAACCAGCTGACGGGAAGCCGGCAGAAGGTTGCCAACTATGCGGGCGTGACGGTCGAGCGCAAGGAAGGGTTCTTCACAACCCCAAACGGCCGGGCGATCCGCGTGCTGGATCTGCCGGGCGCCTACAGCCTTGATTCAACCAGCCCCGACGAGGACGTCACGCGCGATGTCTGTCTGGGCCGCCACCGCTCCGAACCACAGCCCGAAATGCTGGTGGCCGTCATTTCGGCGACCAATCTGCGTCTGCATCTGCGCTTTCTGCTGGAACTGAAGCAACTCGGCCTGCCCGTCATCGTCGCGCTGAACATGATGGACGAAGCCCGACGCAACGGGCTTCAGATCGACGTCGCCGGATTGCAGGCCGATCTGGGTATGCCCATCGTCCCCGTCGTCAGTCTCAACCGCGCGGGCGTCGTACCGCTTCTTCAGGCCCTCGATCTGCCCCTTCCCGCTCCACCGGACCCGCTCCCGGCAGGGATCGATCCCCACATGGAAGTGCGCCGACTTCTGGCGACCTATGTCGTTGATCCTTCCGCGGGAACGGACCGCCTGACCGACCGGCTGGACCGGCTGTTCCTGCATCCGCTCTGGGGACCGGTCATTCTTCTGGTCGTGCTGTTCGTCATGTTCCAGACAGTCTTCGCCTGGGCACAGCCGCTCATGGACGGGTTGGACAGCGGGATCTCGACCTTCGGGCAGATCGTCCTCAAGCCCCTGCCGGACGGCATTCTGCATAGCCTTCTGGCCGATGGTGTGATCGCGGGTGCAGGCACAGTCATCGTGTTCCTGCCGCAGATCCTCATCCTGTTCCTGTGGATCCTCGCCCTTGAGGAATCCGGCTATCTGCCCCGCGCCGCGTTCCTGCTGGACAGGTTGATGGCGCTGGCGGGGCTGAGCGGCCGATCCTTCATTCCGCTGCTGTCGAGCTTTGCCTGCGCCATTCCGGGCATCATGGCGGCCCGGACCATCCAGAACCCGCGCGACCGTCTGGTCACGATCCTGATCGCACCGCTCATGACGTGCTCGGCGCGCCTGCCGGTCTATACGCTGCTGATCGGCGCGTTCGTGCCGCACCGGACTATTCTGGGAATTTTCGGGCTTCAGGGGCTGGTGCTGTTCGGGCTCTATGCCGTAGCCATTGTCAGCGGTGTGATCGCCGCCCGTGTCATGACGCGGGGCGTGAAGTCCGAAGAACATCCGCTGCTGCTCGAACTGCCGCCCTATCGCCGCCCGAACCTCAAGAGCCTGGCACTCGGCCTGTGGCAGCGCGCCGTGATGTTCCTCTCCCGCGTGGGCACCATCATCGTCTCGCTGAACGTGCTGCTCTGGGCACTGTCGAGCTTCCCGTTGCCGCCTGCGGGCGCTCCGGGTGCGGCCATCGATTACAGTCTGGCCGGGCGGATCGGCCATCTGATGCAGTGGGTGTTCGCGCCCATAGGCTTCAACTGGCAGATCTGCGTCTCGCTGATCCCGGGCCTTGCGGCGCGTGAGGTGGCCGTCAGTTCGCTGGCGACCGTCTATGCCATCGGGGCTACGGATGACGGCGCGGCTGACAAGCTCCTGCCGCTGCTCTCGACGCAGTGGAGCATGGCCACCGCGTTTTCGCTGCTGGCCTGGTATGTCTATGCGCCGCAATGCATTTCCACGCTGGCTGTCATGCGGCGGGAAACCGGATCCATCAAAACCGTTCTATGGGCTGCGGCGTATCTGTTCGGACTGGCCTATCTGGCGGCGTTCCTGACCTATCACATCACCCGCGCCATTACGGGAGTTCCCTGATGATCGAAGTTGCTGTTGCCCTGCTGATCGTCTGCGCCGCCGCGATTTACTGGTATGCGCGCCTCTTCCCCCAGGGCTGGGGCCGCCTGCGCACGGCCGTGGGCTTCGCTCCTGCGCCGCAACCCACAATCGGAAAGGGCTGCGGCGGGTGCACGGGCTGTGATCGCTCCGGCAAGGGCGGCTGCCACTAGAGGGCAGCCGTCTCCAGGCCTCAGGCCTCCTGAAGGCCCGGATTGCCGCGTTCGACGGCAAAGCTGGCATAGGTGGACAGCGCACCGTTCCGCACCATGACCCGGTCGATGATCTTCAGATCGGCGTGCCACACTTCCGGCCCGACATCACACAGAACATAACCGCGCCTGTCGGTCGTGGCCTTCAGATGCGGATTCAGACTGCGGGCGATCCGGCTGAAATGATCGTCATCCCCCAGCCCGTCCGCGCCCGATGAAATGGACGTCGCCAGAAATTCGACCGAGACCGGCTTGCCCCGACCCGGTTCGAGCAGCAGATCCCCGGCGAAATGCCGGTGCGCGTCTCCGGTCACGTTGACCACATTGCCGGGGCAATGCGTATCGATGAAGTCCAGCAGGCGCTTGCGGCTGTAGAGATAGCCCGACCACTGATCCATGCTGTAGGTCAGCTCGGAATGGGCGGATTTGTGATGCGCCAGGTCCATGACCATGACCTGATGCGCCAGCAGGTTCCATTTCGCATCCGACCGGCCCAGACCATCGAACAGCCACTGCTCCTGCTGCGCGCCCATCATGGTGCGCTCGGGCGACCAGACGTCCCTGCCCTGCGCGGCATTCGTGTCGCCGTAAGCCTGATCGCTGCGATACTGACGCGTATCCAGCACGAACATGTTCATCAGATCGCCGAAGCGTAAGCTGCGATAAAGCTGCATGTGACTGCCATCGGGAATGGACGTCGCCCGCAGCGGCATGTTCTCGTAATAGGCCTGTAGGCCCGAAGCCCGGCGCAGACGGAAAATCTCCGGCGGCGTGCCGTCCTGATCGGTATCCCCGGCCCAGTTGTTATCGATCTCGTGGTCGTCAAAGCTGACGATCCAGGACGTCGCCGCATGGGCGGCCTGAAGATCCGCGTCCATCTTGTACTGGGCATAACGGCGGCGATATTCGTCCAGCGAATAACATTCCGGCCCGACATGGCGGCGCAGAACATGGGCTTTCTGGCCGTCGATGTCGCGCAGATGATCCCCGCTGTCCGGGCCTTCGTAAATGTAATCGCCATAGTGGAACACGAAGTCGATCGGCTCGTTCGCGATGGCGCGCCAGGCGGTGTAGTAGCCATATTCGTAATGCTGACAGCCAGCCGCGGCAAAGCGGACCCTAGAAAGCGGCGCACCCGGCAGCGGCAGTGTACGGCCCCGGCCAGTGGGGCTTTCGTAGCCCGCGATATGGAAGCGGTACCAGTACGGACGGTCCGGCTTCAGCCCTGCCACCTCGACATGAACCGAATGGCCAAGCTCGGGATGGGCCAGCGTCTGTCCGCTCTGCACGGGTTTCGAGAAACTCTCGTTCTCGCTGACCTCCCAGTCCACCAGAACCGGCTTGAGGACTTCCATGCCCCCTGCCTCTTCCAGCGGGTTCGGCGCCAGTCGCGTCCAGAGCACCAGCCCGTCGGACGCAGGATCGCCGGACGCCACGCCGAGCTGGAACGGAGACGTCTTGAAGCTCGGGTTCTTTTCCAGATCGCGCGGGACAGCGGCCCGCAGGGCGCGGACGCGCGTGGACAGGAGGAGACCCGCACCAAGGCCGGTCAGCAGGCTTCTACGTTTCATGAACACCATGCAGCACTTCTTTCCAACAGAGCCCGGTCCGCAGCGGAACCGGGCTCTCAGAGGTCTTGGGACACACGCCCTCCATTGTGTGGACACATGGCAGAGGGTTTTGCCCACACCCCGAAGCGGCATTTCATGAAACTGTCACGAATGAGAGCGTGCGAATTCCCTAAACGCTTGTCCGCCATCGCCCGGACAACGCCCCGGCGCGGCGGTGATTCGAAAACGTCTAGCAACGGGAACATGGATGCGCTGTCAGCAGGAATGGTTGCGTCTTTATCGCAGGGTGCGTTCCCGGACCCGCCGGGAGGATGCGGATGATCATCTTCAGAATGCGCTTGTAAATTATTTCGAGCGACCCGAAGGCAGCGTGCAGCATCAGGAAGCCTATATCACCCGCAGCGCCATCAATTCTTCGCTGAATGCGATCCGTCGCGAGCAGCAGGGATACGTGCAGGCGGCGGACGGGTTCGAGACGCTCCTCGAGACCCCGGACCCTGCGCCGTCCCAGGAAGATATCTATGAATCGGGTCAGAAACTGGCGCATTTCCGTGCGGGCTGCGAACAGCTTCCGGACAGGACCCGTCAGATCTTTCTGATGAACCGTGTTGAAAAAATGAAGTACAGCCATATTGCGAAATCACTGGCGATCAGTGAAAGCAGTGTTGAAAAACATATCGCAAAGGCGCTGGTCTTCCTTTCAACATGGATGGATCATTGAAATACCGATCTGATGGATGTCACCAAAACCCGTGCGGCAGAATGGATTGCGCGCCTGCATGCCGAGGACTGTACGGAACTCGATCATGACAGGTTCCGGGATTGGCTGGCGAGCGATCCCCGGAACGGTCCGGTCTTCGAACATCTGACCGAACTGTGGGAACTGGCAGGTGGCGTCACATCACCATCCGTTACGGCACCGCACCAGACAGTATATCCTCGTCGTAACTTCAGCCGGCGCCATGCGCTGGCCGGGCTGGTCGCGACGATTTTTCTGGCAGTGCCTCCCTGGGAAGGCGCGCATGCCAGCCGGATCGAGGAAACGGGAACCGGCAGCATCCGCGATATCCGCATCACGCCCCATACCCATTGCCGCCTCGATACCCAGACGCGCCTTGTGGTGGGACACAGCAGACAGCAGGCACGGCTGTGTCACGGGCAGGTCATGCTCTCAACGTCGGGGCCGGATGCGTTCCATCTGTCCGCCGATGGCATGACCGTGCAGCTTCACGGGCAGACGGCCGCCGATATCCGGATCAACAGTGGCGATACGGAAGTCACGGCCGTCCGGGGCAAGGTCTTTCTGAGTGCCGCGGCCCTGCGTGCAGCGGGGCGCTGGGTCATGCCAGGGCAGCGCCTGCGGATGTACCGCAATGGCGGGTGGAACATCGATTATCCCGATCTGGAAACGCTTTTGTCCTGGCAGGGTGGAGAACTGGTGTTCCGCAACCGGCCGCTGGCGGACGTGATCCAGGAAATCAACCGCTATGCCTCGCGCCAGATCGTTCTGTCCGCGCCGCGTCTGGCCTCGCAGCGGCTGAGCGGCGTTTATCATGTGCGGCAGGGCGATGCGTTTTTGCAGATGCTTCCCCGTCTGCTGCCACTGCGCATCCGGCCCGCCCATAACGCTTACGAAATCGTTGCTTTGTGACGTTTCGATGAAAACCGTCACACCACGCTGAGGGTTCCGGTTTTTCATCTGTCTTCCTGTCGAGACCGCATTCAGGCCCGACGACAGGAAACGAGCCCCATGACCCCGCCCACCCGTTACCCCCGCCGCACCGTTCTGCTTCTGTCGGCAGGCGCGACCATTCTGACGCAGACGCTCTCCAGCGCCTTCGCTGCCCCTGCATCCAGCGTGCATATCGCACCGCAGCCCATGGGGCAGGCCCTCGTGACACTGGGGCAGCAGACGGGTCGCAACATCATCTTCACGTCCGATGCGGTGGCCAATCTCCGTGCCCCGGCTGTGGATGGCACCCTGTCGCCGGATGAAGCCGTCAAGCGCCTCCTGCGCGGCAGCGGACTGAAGGCCGAGGCCATGCCGGATGGCGGCGTCATTATCCGCAAGGGCACGCCCCCCCGCCCAAAGCCGCAGCGCCTGCGTGAGACGCAGGCGCATGAGATCGAGCAGATCGTCGCAACCGGCCACCGCACCCGTTCGGTCATGAGTGTCAGCGGCGACGAAATGCAGACGCTGATGCCGGGTCAGAGCCCGATGCAGGCGCTGGACCTGCTGCCAGGCGTGACGTTCACCAACGTCGATCCCTGGGGCAATAACGAGCAGAACTCCAGCATTTACGTCCACGGCTTCAACCAGAACCAGCTCGGCTACACGATGGACGGCGTGCCGCTCGGCGCCGGGGCTTACGGCAACTATAACGGCCTGTCTCCGCAGCGCGCGGCCATCAGTGAGGATATCGGATCGACGTCCCTGTCGTCAGGCGCCGGTGCGCTGGGCACGGCCTCGACCAGCAATCTGGGCGGTACGATCGAGTTCACCACGCGTGATCCGAAGCAGAAGGCCGGCGCCACGATCAACCAGACCTTCGGAAGCTATTCCACATTCAGAACATTCGCGCGTGTCGATACGGGTAATTTCGGCAACGGCAATTCGGCCTATATGGCGTTCGCCCGTCAGGATGCGCGTCCGTGGAACCTCGGGAACGCCAACCGTCAGGGCGGTTACCAGGTGAACGGGAAATTCGTCCATAAGGGCGAAAACACCACCATCACCGCCTATTTCGACTGGCAGAACAACGCGGAGCCGAACACGCAGGGTCTGACGGCTCCGACGGATCTCTATGCCCGCGGCGCCTTCTACCCGGACCTGAACGCCGCCATGGCGGGCTACCCGGCTGAAAGCTCAACCAAAGCCGGCCCAGCAACGCCGAACAACAAGTATTATTTCTCCGCCGCACAGCGGACCGATTACCTGACCTATCTGAAGATTTCCCACCGGTTCAGCCCGAACCTGACCTGGGACAACCAGCTATACTTCCATTACGACGACGGCGCGGGCGTGGTGGCGACGTCCATCCGCACGAATGCGATCCTGACCATTCTGGGCACGTATCTCGACCCGACCGGCACGAAATACATCAAGAACGGACAGTTTACCTACAGTGTCGCAGGTATCGATCCGAAGGTCTGGAACGCAACGGGCGGCACGGGTTTCGCTGTCCGCACTACGGAATACAACGACTATCGCGGTGGCCTGACCAGCACGCTGCATTACCATCTCGGCCATCACAACATCGAACTGGGTGGCTGGTATGAGCGCAACAACAACATGCAGGCCCGGCGCTGGTATCCGCTGACCGCCACAAATACCCTGACGCCCTACGAGCGCCCCACCAACCCGCTCTTCACGCAGTGGCAGAACAATTTCTACACCAACACGTTCGTCACCCATCTGCAGGACAGCTGGAAGGTGACGCCGCGCCTGACACTGACGGCGGGTTTCAAGTCCGAACTGGTCTATACGAACGGCACGCTGCCGATTGCTGCCCTGCCGCAGTCCCTGGCCTCGTCGGTGAAAGGCGCGAAGACGATCGTCGATACCAGCACGCAGACCATCGCGGGCGGCACGATCCCGTCCTACAATCCGTTCCTGCCGGCCTTCGGCGCGCTGTGGAACTTCACGCAGCACGAACAGCTTTTTGCCAATATCCAGGAGAACATGGACTCCTTTGCGTCCACCGGATACGGCTCGACCTCTCCCTGGGCTGTCTCCAGTCAGGCGGATTTCGAGAAGTTCAAGCGCAGCGGAAAGCCTGAGTCTTCATGGACGTATGAAACCGGCATCCGCACCAGCCACCCGATCAATACGCGGATCCTGACCGGAATCAGCGGGCAGCTCGAATATTATCACGTCGATTTCTACAACCGTCTCGGCACCATCTCCCCGCCGGGTCAGGGCATTTCGGGCGTCGGCAATACGGTGGCGAACCTCGGCAGCGTCTCGACGAACGGCATGGACCTGTCCTTCACGCTGCGCTTTGGCCCGCATTTCTCGATCTACGATGCCGTATCCTATGTCAGCAGCATCTACGGCAACGACTTCATGGATGGCGCGACGCTGTATGCCACGCAGGGCAAGAAGGTTCCGGCCATTCCGGCCTGGTCCGACAAGTTCGCCGTCAACTACAATCAGGGCGGCTTTAATGCGCAGTTCAGCGGCAGCTATATGGGCGTCCGTCCGGGTACGATCACCAACAGCGTCATGGTGCCGCCGCGCGTGCTGCTCGCGTTCAGTTCCAGCTACACGTTTCACCAGATCCCGCACATGAACAGCCTCAAGCTCCAGTTCAACGCCAGCAACCTCACGAACTCCCGCTCCTGGTCCTCGATCTCCGCGGGCGATGGCAGCACCTATACCGGCTATCCGACGGCGCCGCGCATGTTCTTCGGAACGGTTTCCGCCGCCTTCTGAACCCGGCACTTTACCCGGATCAAGCCCAGAGCCTCTTCCCGCACAGCCTCCCGCTGTGGGGGAGAGGCTTTTTCATGCCGGCAAGAGTCCCGCCGTTCACCTCTGCTGAACACTTCAGATCACGCAGTCGTGAAGCCAGAAATTTTCCCGCTGTCCCCTGAACCCGAGGGCGGTCTGAAGAATGCGGGTTTGCCGGGGCCTGCGGACATCTCGCTCTTTTGAAGAAGCGTGCATTCTCCGTCCCATATCAGCGCAACAGGATGTCATCACGGAAGTGTGTCATTTGATTGCAGCAAACCGAGCGCCTATGTCTCCCTGTGTCGAAGTTGTGACGCGACACGCCACAAGAGAATGGGATGACTTCATGAAACTTCTGGCCGTTCACCCAAGTGCCCTGATGTACACGCGTGTGTTCCTGAGGCTTGAGCCACTTGGTCTTGAACTTGTGGCGGGTGCCGCGCGCAATGAAGGACATGACGTTCAGATCATCGATCTCCAGGTCGAGACGCATGAAGACTACTGGAAGCGTCTCGCTGACTTCAAACCGGATGCGATCTGTTTCTCAGGAAGCTATCTGGCGAACATTCCCGAGATCCTCGACCTGTGCAAGGAAACGAAACAGCGGATGCCCGGGAAGTTCATCTTCGTGGGCGGTCACTCGGTTTCCTTTATTGCACCTGACGTGCTCCAGCTTTCCGAAGGTGCCATCGATTGCATCCTGAAGGGTGAAGGCGATGCGACGGTCGGCCTGCTTCTGGAAGCCATCGAGAAGAAGACGGACCTGCTAAAGGTTCCCGGTGCCATCACAGTGGATGGCGAAGGTCCGCCGCCGATCTTCGTAAAAAGCCTCGATACCGTGCGCCCGGCGCGCGACCTGCTGCATCACCGCAACAAGTATTTTATCGGCACGCTGGACCCGGCGGCTTCCATTGAATTTGCCCGTGGCTGCCCTTGGGACTGCACGTTCTGCAGTGCCTGGACGTTCTATGGCCGCTCCTACCGGACCGTCAGCCCGCAGGTTATTGCCGATGAGCTTGAGGCGCTGAAGGAACCTGGCATCTTCATCGTCGATGACGTGGCCTTCGTTCATCAGGAACATGGCATGGCCATCGCGGACGAGATCAAGAAGCGCGGCATCAAGAAGGAATACTATCTTGAAACCCGCGCGGACGTGCTGCTGCGCAACAAGGAAGTCTTCAAGGTCTGGAGCGAGATCGGCCTGACCTACATCTTCATCGGGCTTGAAGCCGTGGATGAGGAAGGGCTCAAGCAGTTCCGCAAGCGCGTCTCGCTGGATGCCAATTTCGAGGCGCTGGAATATGCCCGCTCGCTCGGTCTGACGGTTGCGATCAACATCATCGCCGATCCATCCTGGACCCGCGAACGGTTCGAGGCCGTGCGTCAGTGGTGCCTTGAAATCCCGGACATTGTGAACATTTCCGTCACGACGCCCTATCCCGGTACCGAGATCTGGCACCGCGAGGCCCGGCGCCTGACCACACGCGATTATCGCCTGTTCGACATCCAGCACGCTGTTCTGCCGACCACCCTGCCCCTGCCCGAGTTCTACAAGGAACTGGTCAAGACGCAGCAGGTGCTGAACACCAAACACATGGGCTGGGAAGCACTGAAGGGCACGGTCGGCATTGCGACGCGTCTGCTGCTGCACGGACAGACGAACTTCGTGAAGATGCTGTGGAAGTTCAATTCGGTCTTCAATCCGAAGCTCCAGCTCTCCGATCATATGCGCAAACCGCGCTACGAAATGCCGGTTCAGCCGGACGTCGTGGACAAGATCGACCGCAAGGCGCTTTACGTCCACGGCCCGGGCGGCCGCCGGACGCGCGCGCTCGACGATGCGACCGAGGGCTTCGTGGACAAGACCCGCATGGGCGCGGAAGCTGCTGCCGCGGAGTAACGGTCAGGACGAAGGCGGGAGTGGGCTGAAACGCCAGACGTTTTCGGATGCCGGGCAGCGGCCTTTCAAGCCGCCTTCGACCGCCCGGCTTTCCAGAAGCGTGAAAGCATAAGCCTGACCGTAGCATTCACGCAGGAACGCCTCGTCGACGGAAAAAGGCGGTCCTTTCAGGCAGGACTGATCGTAATCCAGCGTCACGAGAAGTTCGGGCACCGGACCGGTCAGGGACAGGAGATGAGCGGCATAGGCCCGGCGCAGGTCTTCCGGCAGGGCGATAAGTGCGGCGCGGTCATAGATACCATCCATCAGGCCGAGCAGATCCGGCGTCAGATCGAAAATATTGCCTGCGAAAATACGGATGGTCCCGGCGGAAAAACACCGCAACGGTCCTACGTCCCTAATGTCGGGCGTGAGGTCGAGGTCGTTGAAGAACCGGTGCACGGCGATATCGCTCAGTTCACATCCGGTCACATGAAAGCCCTGCCCCGCGAGCCAGACCATGTCCTGGCTCATGCCGCACAGAGGCACGAAAATCCGCGCTCCCGCTGGAAGATCCAGAGCCGCGATATGACGGGTCAGGAGCGGATTGGCCTGCGGTTCATGAAAGCCCGTCTCGCCGCGCTCCCATTTTTCCTGCCAGAAAACGGCATTCGATTTTGCGTCCATAAGTCCGGCTTTCTTCCTGCTTTTCCCGGCTGAGACTGTGCCGGGTTCTGCTGGCGAGGCAATGGCATGTGTCGGGAAAATGTGAGAAAAGCCGCTCATGGTCATGCTCACCCCCTCCCAGCGGCAGGCGCTTGATGAAATCATTGCCGCACATGCCGCAGGACGGCCGACGCATCTTCTGACGGGATATGCGGGCAGCGGTAAGACGACGCTGATGCAGGCCGTCGCCCGACATTTCATGGCTGAAAAGAAGGTGGTGGTCATCACGGCGCCCACCCACAAGGCCACCGCCGTCCTGCGGTCAAAGGTCGATCGGGACGTTGACTGCCGGACCATCCAGAGCCTGCTGAGCCTTCAGCCGTCTTCGCAGGGCACGACGACCACCCTCGTGCGCTCCAAACGACCGCAGACGATTGCCGATGGCATTGTGATCGTCGATGAATGCTCGATGCTCTCCGCGGAGTTGATGAACTGGATCCGCGATCTGCT
This sequence comes from Gluconobacter oxydans, assembly GCF_006539685.1. Taxonomy (GTDB): domain Bacteria; phylum Pseudomonadota; class Alphaproteobacteria; order Acetobacterales; family Acetobacteraceae; genus Gluconobacter; species Gluconobacter oxydans. Next base: position 6,968 of record NZ_BJNM01000027.1, on the reverse strand, counting down.
GCGCTACTGTTTCGTGCTGTTTGTGGGCGATCCGGCCCAGCTTCCGCCCGTGGGAGAGGCTGCGTCCCCGTCCTTTTCCGTGCCCTCGCGCTCCCATCTGGAAACCGTCGTGCGGCAGGCAGCGGGTAATCCGATCCTCGAAGCCGCGACCATCATCCGACAGAGCCAGGGCGGTGCAGCCGACTGGAGCTGGGTCCGCGATGCGCGTCAGGAGCAGACAGGGCTGTTTCTGCCCAAGGACGTGGAAAGCTGGGTCCGCAAGGCGTTCCTGTCCGATGCTTTTGCCGAAGACAACGACTGGTGCCGCTATCTGTGCTGGACAAATGCGCGGGTGCATCAGATCAACCGAATGGTCCGGCTGTGGCGCTATGGGGGTGAGACGCCGACGCCTTTCATGCCCGGCGAGCGTGTCGTGTCCCGTGCGCCGTTCTCCGTTCAGCAGGAAGAAGGTGGCCCGCGTCAGGCGATTGCCACGAACGAGGAAGTCCTCGTCATGGACATCAAACCCGGGCGACTTTCCTACAAGTTCGAGCCCTGCAAGGACGTGCCAGCCTGGGTCGCGGATCTTGCCTCATGGGAAGTGACGCTGCTGACGATGGCGGGCGAGGAAATCACCGGCCATATCGTGCAGAACCAGAAGGAGCTGGAGGCTGTAGACCGGCGTCTGGTGCAGGAAGCGAAGCAGCAGCCCCGGCGCTGGAGCCACCGTTTCGCGTTTCACAACGCCCTGCTCCAGCTTCAGGCGATCTATGCCATGACGGTCCATACCGCGCAGGGCAGCACGTTCAAGAACGTGTTCGTGGATCTTGGCGATATCGGCCGCCGCGCCCGGCAGAACCCGCTGGAGACGCAGCAGCTCTGCTATGTGGCGGTGACGCGGGCGACCGACATGGTGTTTCTCGTCAACACGACGGGTCTTTCCGCGCGATAGGCCGCGACGTCCACAGCGACGCCAGAATGGACCCCGAGACATTGTGCCAGATGGAGAAAACTGCTCCGGGCAGAGCCGCCAGCGGCGAGAAGTAAAGACGTCCCAGCGTGGCGGCGAGGCCCGAGTTCTGCATGCCGACTTCAATGGCGAGCGTGCGGCAGATGCTCTCATCAAAACCAAGCAGACGCCCGCCCCAATAGCCTCCCAGAAGCCCGATCCCGTTATGCAGGATGACGGCCAGCAGCATGACCGGACCCACCTCTTTCAGGGATGGCCCCACGCCGGCGACGATGGCTCCGATGATGAGCAGGATCGACACCATGGCCACCAGCGGAAGCGCGGGTTCCACGCGCTTTACCGCACGGTGGCATAGTGTGTTGAGCGTCACACCGGCCAGCACGGGAAGCGCCACCATCGTCAGGATACTACGAAACAATGCCCAGCTATCCACGGCAACACCGGCAGACACATAGAACCGCACCAGAAGCGGCGTTGCGACAATCCCGACGAGGGTGGAGAAGGCGCTGATGCTGACGGAAAGCGCAACGTCTCCGCGTGACAGATAGATCATGACATTCGAGGCCGTGCCGCTCGATACGCAGCCGACCAGCACCATGCCCGTGGCCAGCGCGGGCGGCATCGACAGCAGATGCGCAATCCCCCAGGCAGCGAGCGGCATGACGAGATAATGCAGCCCCACGCCTGCCAGAACCGGTGCTGGACGGCGCAGGATGCGGCCGAAATCGGCGGGCGTCAGGGAAACGCCCATCGTGAACATGACGAAGGCCAGAAGCGGCGTGATGACAGGGACCAGCGTCAGGAACGGTCCGGGCACCAGCAGGGCGAAGCCGGACACCAGAATGGCCCAGAAGGGAAACAGGCGTGTCATCATCGGGGCGGAACCGGGGGGAAAAGGTATTTTTCAGGAGACATTCGACTCATCTTGGTGAAGATGACAGAAATGCCCTTATGCCGGGCAACAGCCGGCCCGTCATCCCTTCCAATGGAGAGCGCAGAACAGAGGCAGCCCGAAAAATGCCATTAACGCGGAGGTAAGGTCAGCCTGTGTTTATTACGGTTCAGGGAGTCGACGAGCGTCTGCCTGCCTTTAACGGGAGTGGCCTGTACAGCCTGTTCAATAGCCTATGCGCCATCAATGACTCCTGATCCACCTACCCTGCTTGGATGCAGTGCGGTTATTTTCCTGCTTCTGGGTGTTCATTTCATCCTGTCTGAACTCTCCAGCAGAAGATGGTCGCGTATGGCTTGGTACGCCGCCCCGTTTCTTCTGGGATCGGCTTCCGGCCTGTTTTTCATTATTCCGACCATGCTTCCCGGATTGTGGGGACTGCGGCTGGGCGCCCTGTTCATGGTCATGGCCTATGGAGCCGCATGGCAGGCGCTGCGCGTCATGCTGGGCTGTCAGGCGCGCCTCGTGCTGCTGGTGTCTGGCTGCGGCCTGTCTTTCATACTGTCGGTTCTGGCCGGATCGACTGGCCTGTTCCATGTGATCAGTACGGCCTTTCGTCTGGCGATCATCGCGGCCTTTCACGCTCTGGCGGCCCGTGACCTCCAGCAGAAAGCCCCGATCAGGACCCCGGCAAGACGTAGCCTGCTGAGGCTGCTTCACTTTTATGCCGCCCTCCATCTCCTTCTGGTGCCCTTCGTCTTCTGGCTTCCGGCCCCCCTCGGCGCGGCACCGGCCACCATCTGGGCCGTGACGACCTACAATTTCCTGGTTGTCATCGAAGTGGCGCTGTTTGCGCTGGCGATGATTGCCATTCCCTGGGAACAGCTGGCGTTCCGGCAGCAGGAACTGATCCTGCAGGATCCCCTGTCAGGTGGCAGTAACCGCAGGGCCTTCCAGGCCTGGCTGGAAAATGATGGCAAGATCTGCGCGCACGAAGCCCTGCTCATGGTCGATATCGATCACTTCAAGTCCATCAATGACGCCCATGGCCATGCGGTCGGTGACCAGATCATCATTGCCATGGGCCGTGTCTGTACGGACATCCTCTATCCCCCGACGGTCCTGTTCCGCATTGGCGGCGATGAATTCGTGGTGGTGTTCCAGTGTGACAGCCTTGACGAAATGCTCGCGACCGCACACCGCCTCAGAAAGGCCTTCTCGACAGAAACCCGCCTGATCGGAGGCGGAGCCGTTACGGCAACGCTCAGTATCGGCGCAGCCCTGTGTCCCGGCCGGGGAATCCCGCGCACAGAGCTTCTGGCCCAGGCCGATAACGCGCTCTACATCGCCAAGCAGTCCGGCCGGAACCGCGTGGTTCACGCCCCATGGGACGAAACGCCTGCCCCGGTCCAGCATATCCCCCTGATCGACAGGACTGCTCATCAGGCCTGAAACCGGCCATGAAACTGGACGCCCGCGGCAGTGGTCCGGAGAAATGTGTCCAGAAATATGAATAATTATTACAATTGATTTTCCTGTCCTCGAAGGACACATATCAGCCCGTCCAATCTGTTGTACTGGAAGCGGGGTTTCATGGGGCCATTCTTCAACCGGGCGGCACAGGAAATACAGTCATCACTTACTGTATTTTTTCGTGATTTGTCCTGGTTATATGCCCCTCGTCTTTCCGCTCTCGGTTTTTCGATCCGCACGACAATTGCTGCACTGGTCGCTCTGGCCATCGCATTATGGATGGAACTGGGACAGCCCCAATGGGCTCCCATGACGGTCTGGATCGTGGCCCAGGGCACCCTGGGCGAAAGTCTTTCCAAGGCGCGCTGGCGCGTGGCAGGAACACTGGGCGGGATCGTCTCGGCGATCGCTCTGGCCTCGGCCTTTCCGCAGGCGCCCTGGCTGTTCTTTCCGGCTCTGGCAGTATGGATCGGGCTGTGCACGGCGCTGGGAACGCTGGTCCATAACTTCCGCAGCTACGCGTTCGTTCTGACGGCCTATACCTGTTCCATCGTCTCCCTGAGCGCACAGGCGCAGCCCGATCAGGTGTTCAGCATCGCGATGGCACGGGGCACCTACATTCTTCTGGGCGTGATCTGTGGCACGGTGGCGGACATGGCCTGCCGGAGCAATGTTCCCGGCAAGGCCCGCGCCGCCATCCGCAGCCAGCTTCAGCAGATCGTTCTCGAAGCCGCCAATGCCTCGCGCGATATCCTGCTCGAACATGGCACGCCCGAAAGCGATCTGCACAACATCTTCTCGCTGTCCCTCAGCCTGAGCGACCGGATCGAGTTCAGCGCCATCGAGATCGGCCGCACACGGGGGATCGTCGATTACGCCCGGGCCACGCTCGGCCTTGCCTCCCGCCTGATGTCACGGGCCCTTGGCATGCGCAGCCGTCTGGGCGCTGTGAGCAGACGATCGGCACGGACCCAGGACCTGCTGCAGGACGCGGCCGGGCTTCTGGATCGGCTGCGTGCGGATATTGATGACGAAAAGGCGCTTCAGGCCCTGCGCCAGGCGGTTCTTGCCCTGATCGAACGATGTCAGGAGGACGTCGAACAGACCGTAAGCCTGCCCCGCGCGGAGAGTGACAGCGGCACCGTTTTCAACGACCGCATTCTGATCCAGGGGCTGCAACTGACGCTGACGGAGCTTCAGCATCTTCTGAGCTGTCTGGCGGGCGATCCCGGCGAAGACCCAAGGGCAGAAAGCTACAGGCTCGCCCGCCCCCGCAACTGGTACGCCGCCATCCATAATGGCCTGCGCTCCTGCGCCGCTGTCCTGATGGCGGCCTATGTGTGGGAAGTGACGGCATGGCCGGACGGACCGCTGTTCATCACGTTCGTCTCGGTGGTCTGCGCGCGGTTTGCATCCTTCAGCAACACGGTTCTGGCGAGCAGCGCGTTCTTCTCGGGTGCGGTCTGGGCCGCGATCGCGGCGATCATTCCCGTCTTTCTGGTCATGCCAGCCACGGCGTCCTATGCGATGCTGTGCCTGACGATTTCGGTTCCGATGCTGATCGGGGGGCTCGCAACGCGCACGCCCGCCCTCGCCGCGCGGGCGGCATCCTTCAGCAACTTCTTTCCGTATCTGATCGGTCTGGACAACCACAGCCGCATCAACGAGGCCGAGTGGTTCAATACGGTGTTCGCGCTGCTGAGCGGCCTCGGCTTCGGCGTTCTCGTGTTCCGCTATGTCTTTCCGTTCCAGCTGACACGGTTTTACCGCAATTTCCGGCTGGACCTGCTGTCCGACCTGCGGCTGATCGGCAGGAACCGCCGGTCCATGACTGAAGCCGTCTGGGTCGGGCGGATCGTCCTCGGCATGGAGCAGCTGATCGCCCATACCAAAGCCACCAGTTCCGGCTCCAACGACCGATGGCTTCATGCTGTCTTTTCGATGATGACGGTCGGGCGCAACCTGCTCCAGATCCAGGCCTATCGCGGCCAGAACAGCCTGCCCGAGAATGCACGGGCCATCCTTTCGCGCCTGTGCCAGAGCTTTGCCAGCCCCTTTACCGGCCCCGAGGCACTGGAACTCCAGTCCCGGGATACTCTGGAAAGTTTTTCGACAATGGAGACCGTGGAGACCAACAGCAACCTCCGCCTGCTTCTCTCCAGCATCACGGGATGTCTCATCATCATTTCGAGCGAGTTGGGACGACGGAACGACATTCTGGAAGGAACCTGAAGCAGTCTCCCGAATTCGTGATGTCAGGGCGCAGAAATGAAAGTCATTATGTTCGTAATTCCCTGAAAAACCGCCTTCCCCGGAGCATTCCGCCGCTTCAGGGGCAATGATGGTCCTGAGCTGAATTTTTGGGTTTCCGTGATACGATCAAAGTGCCAAAAGCCCTCGCGTTCGGGACGCTCAGGTCGCCGTTCCAGTCAGGAAGTCCGTCGTGTTCAAAACGCTCTCCGGTCCGGTGATCGCAGGCCTCTGCGCCCTGTTCGCCTCGACCTTCATTGCGGTGACGACCGAGGTCGCGCCGGTTGGTCTGCTGATCGACATGGCCAAATCCTTCAACATTACGGAAGGTCACGCCGGGCTGGCCGTCAGCGCCTATGCGCTGCTCGTCGCATTCGGGGCCGTGCCCATCACGATCGCCACGAGCCGCATGGACCGCAAAATGCTCATGCTGCTGTGCCTGGCCGGATACGTCACCTCCAACCTGATTTCCGCCATGGCGCCGAACTTCGCCATCGTCTGCGCAGGACGCGCCCTTGGCGGCCTGTCCCATGCGCTGATGATGTCCATTGCGGCCGCCTATGCCGCCCATCTGGTGCCCGAACGCATGACGGGGCGCGCCATTTCCTTTGTCTTCGGCGGCACGTCGCTGGGGTCGGTTCTGGGCGTTCCGGGCGCGGCCGCGATCAGCCATTTCGCAAGCTGGCGGGTGGCACTTTACGTTATTGCCGGGCTTGCGGCCCTCCTGACGATCTTCATCGCGCTCTATCTGCCGCCCGTTCGCGGGGCGGACACCAAGGCGCTCAAGGTCCCGACCATCCGCTCCCCGCAGGCCGCGCGCATTTTCGGCGTCGTGATCGGCGTGAACGCCGTGTTCTTCTTCGCCCATAACCTGCTCTACACCTATGTCTCACCGCTTCTGCTGGCGCATGGCCTGCCGGAGCATCTGCTGAGTGTCGCGCTGCTCATTACGGGTGGCGTCAGTATTTTCGGTCTGTGGGGTGCGGGGCAGGTCGTGGACCGTTGGCCGGCAGCCGGACTGTTCGGCGGCGGCCTGGCCATGCTCACGGGCATGATCCTGGTTTACGGACACCTGATTTCCGCATGGCCGAGCGTCGGCGCCGTGGGGCTGTGGTGCATGGGTTATGCCGCCATCATTCCCTTCGTCATGTCGGGCGCGATCCGTGCGCGGGCGACCAGCGCGGATGTGGCGGGCGCGGCCATCAACAGCAGCAGCAATTTCGGCATTCTTCTGGGCTCCGCCATCGGTGGCCATCTTCTGAGCACGCTGGGCTTTGCGGTGCTGTGCCCGGCCTCCGTCGTGATCGCACTGGGCGGCATCCTGCTGGCAGCCTTCAATCCCGCGGCGTTTCCCCGCCGCCTCCAGCAGGACTGAAAGGCTCCGGCTGATACCCCTAGCTGTTT
>NZ_BJNM01000026.1 GCF_006539685.1 Gluconobacter oxydans | reverse complement strand
GAACACCTAGGGCCAAGGCATTTTACGGTGGCCTTCTGGGCTGGACCTTTCAGGACCGCCCTGTCTCCCGCGGGCATTACGACGAAGCCCTCGTGAACGGGCATGTCGTAGCCGGTCTGGTCGAGCGCCCCCTGCCCGACACCGACAACCCACCCCATCCGCTCTGGCTGCCTTTCATTTCAGCACCGGACGTCTCCGCACTGGCGAAGTCGTCGCGTCAGTGGGGCGCCAAGGTGCTGTTCCGCCCGACCATGATCCAGGGCCGGGGCGAACAGGCCATCATCGCCGATCCGCAGGGTGCCCTCTTTGCGAGCCTGCATGCTCCGCATGGCGATCCGAACGATACGGATCCTACGGTACAGGGCGACTGGATCTGGAATGCGCTTCTGACCTCCACGCCGTCTGCCAGCGCGGGGTTCTACCAGAAGCTCTTCGGCTATCAGGTCGAAGCCGCGCCGGCGCCTGACACCAACCAGCGTTATATCCTTGAATCGCAGTCCGTGGCCCGGGCAACGGTCAATCCGCTCCCACCGCGTCTGCCGCCGAACGCGCGGGCCCGCTGGCTCAGCTTCGTGCAGGTGGACAGTGTGGGCAGTGCGGCCGAAAAAGCTGTGCAGCTTGGGGGCCGCGTTCTGGTGGAGCCGCATCTCGATCACCAGAACAGCATGATCGCCGTCCTTGCCGATCCGGCAGGCGCCGCCTTCGGCGTCATGGAGTTGCATGACACCGGCCTGACAGGAGACGCGAAATGATCCGTCGGACAACAAAGACCTTTGCCCGCATTGGCGGTGTGCTCTGCCTGCTCGGCATGCTGTCCGGCTGCGTCGGCTATGACGGGTATGGTTATGACGGTTACGGCGGCTATGGCGGCGGTGGCTATTATGGCGGCTACGACACCGGCTGGGGCGGTGGCTGGGGTGGCGGCTGGGGCCCGGGCTATGGCGTCGGTCCCTATCGCGGCCGTGGCCCTGGCGGTGGACGCGGACCTGGCGGGCGTGGTCCCGGCGGTGGCGGCCCGGGTGGCGGAGGCCATATGGGCGGCGGCGGTCATGGTGGTGGCGGCCATCACTGACGCCCGCGCGTCTTTCGGAGCCTGAGGCACCAACGGGGGGAGACGGAGTTCCGTCTCTGCCCGTCCTGTTTTCAGGAAGCGGCGCGATCCCCGCGCCCGGCCCGTTCCAGAGCCGCGATCTCGGCCATGATTTCCCCGTTCTGGATCTTCAGGGCGACATCTGCCAGCGGCCCACCCGCTTCTAGAGCCGCCGCCGTAGCGCTCCAGCGCTCACCGGCCTGCGCATCGCCCTCACACAGCCCGGCAGAGATATCGAAACGAAGCAGGGTCGCCTCGCCGCTCAGCCGGCGCAGCGCCCGCAACAGGGCGTGGGCCTGCGTCGCGCGTTCTCCAACGGCGGATACACCCCCCAGAACGGGCAGCGAACCCCGGGCGAACTCCGCGCGCGTCGTATCGATGCCGGCCTGACGCTGGATGCGGTCCGTCATGACGGGATCTTCCCGTTTCAGAACGGCCGCCAGATAACGCAGATTTCCAACCACAGCCGTCTGCAACAGGCCATCCATGTCCTGGCCCCGGCGCTGCGGGCAGACGATGAAGGCACAGAGCAGCCCGATCACGCTGCCGAGCGTGTTGTCGAGCATCCGCATCCACGCCACGCCCTGCGACGGCATGATCATTTCCGTCACGACGATGAACTGCGCGCTGATGAACACGACGAGCATGGTGTAGTTGACCGCCCGCATGGCGATGGCACCGATCACGAACACCGCCACCGCCGCCAGCATCTGGGCCGAGCCCGGCAGGAACGGCGTCAGCAGCAGCGCCAGGACGCCACCGCCCACGGTCCCGAGCACACGCTCCAGCGCCCGCACCAGCGTTGTCTGTCCGGATGGCTGGATCACCAGCAGCACCGCCACCAGCGCCCAGAACCCGTAATCAAGTCCCAGCCACCAGGTGGTCATGTAGGTCGCCAGCAGACCGACCACGAGGCGCAGCGTATGCTGCCAGATCGCCGGCGTCAGCCGGGCGACATGCCGGGGCAGTTCGGCATCGAATGGCAGGCGCTCCTTTTGCGCGAGCCCTTCGGCCAGCGTCCCCAGTGTCCGCGCACTTGTCGCGACCAGTTCCCCGATCGGTCCCGCCGTCGCGGGAATGCTCCCCGCAAGCGCCAGCCCCTCAGAGGCCAGATGGCCAAGGTCCGGTGCGGGGTCGAGTGCGGCGTCACTGGCATGCTGGCAAAGCGCGGAAAACGCGGCGAGCGTCCCGCGCGCCTCGAAGTCCAGACCGCGTGTCTCGACGAGATGCTCGACGGCCAGCATCGCGGTAAACAGGCGCTCCGCCCCGGCCAGGGACGCAATCAGACGCCCGCGCATGCCATAACTCGCATGCCCGGCATCGATCTGAAGCGCCATCCCGCGCGCACGCTCGATTGCCGTGCGGACGTTCTGCCGGTGCACGGTTTCCTGAAGCCGTCCCGCCGCGATCTCGCCCGCCATGACCGACAGCAGCCGGTAACAGCCCCCCACGGCCCGCCGCGCGGGTGCATAGGGATGCAGCGGCCAGATGACGAGACACAGGAGCGTGGCCCACAGACCGCCCCCCCCGAATGCCCCGCCAATGACAAGAGCATCCTGAAGTCCATGGGCCGGGAACCCTGTCCCCGCGAGCATCACGCAGCCCAGAAGCACGCAGAGCAGCGCCATGGACGGCGTCAGCGCGCGGGCCATACCCACCAGCAGGCCTGTCAAGACCAGCCAGGGCAGCACGCCCCAGAGCGGATACACGGCGATGAGGGAGGTCACGCCGCCGAGGATCGCGCCGGCCACCGTAAACAGGCCGAGGATGCGGAGCTGTTCGCGGGCCGTCCCGCCCGGCTCGATCAGGCAGCTCCAGAACGCCGCAAACGCAGCCCAGGCCAGCACGGCCTGATGTTCATAAATTGCGGGAAGAAGCGCCACGACCGTGGCGACCGCGGCCCGGCTCCCTTCGGCCGGAGCGATCTGCTCCGGACTGACAGGGACCGAGTGCCGCGCCAGAAACTGCGTCAGAAAGTCGAACGGCCTGCCCCGATTCAGGGCAGGCCGGGACGACGGACCAGAGGAGAGAGGGTCACGGACCATGTCTCAGCGACCGGTCAGGATACGCTCCACGAGCTGGCCGACCGTCGGGACAAAGCCGTTCGCGTAGAATGGATCCGTCCCGAAGCGCCACGCATTCGTGCCGCCAAACATAAGGTTGTGGTCCATGATCACATCATCATCCGCTCCGGGCGGGATGTGGGAAATGGTCTGGAGCGTCTTCTGGATGCAGAAGGAACGCGGGTCAGCCTTCTGGCCTGTCGTATACGGCTCTTTCTGCATCCAGTTGGAGAAGCGGCACTGCGACAGGCAGCCCATGCAGGCCGTCTGGTCGGCCAGGATCTCACGCGCGCTTTCCGGCGTCACGAAAACCAGCGTGTCATCCGGTGTGCGCAGGGCCTCGGTGAAGCCGGCGGCTTCCCATTCGGCAATCCGCGGACGATCGGCCGCCGGCACGAAGACTTCGCGCTTGCGGGCACCGACGCCGTAAGACGCCTCATATCCGTCACCGGATTCCTGACTGTACGGCACCTGACGCTCGGAGCGGTCGCGCAGATCGTTCAGGAAGCTGTTTTTGACGGCCGAGGAGTAGAACCCGGTCGGGGAGAAGCGGTTGAGATACACATCCCCCTTCTTCAGCGTCAGGAGACGGCGCTTCCAGGCATTGGGAATCGGGCTTTCCTGCGTCAGGAGCGGACGGGTTCCGAACTGGAACGCGATCGGCCCCAGCTCCGGATTGCCGATCCAGTCCTGCCATTCCTCAAGATGCCAGACGCCACCGGCCATGATGATCGGCGTTTCGCCCAGACCATAATTGCGCATGACGCGGCGCAGTTCGAGAACGCGCGGATAGGGATCTTCCGGAGACAGCGGATTTTCCGTGTTGGAGAGGCCGTTATGGCCACCCGCACGCCACGGATCCTCGTAGACAACGCCACCCAGCAGTTCCGGAGCCTTGCTGTAGGCACGGCGCCACAGGGCGTTGAAGGCGCGCCCCGAGGACACGATGGGGTAATACGGAATGCCGAAGCGCACCGCGATGTCGGACAGGCGATACGGCATGCCCGCACCACAGGTCACGCCATGTACCAGTCCGGGAGCCCCTTCGAGGATCCCGATGATGACTTCCTCGGCCCCGCCCATTTCCCACAGGATATTGACGTTGATCCGGCCCTTGCCGCCCGAGATGTCGTGGGCAATTTTCGCCTGGGCAATGCCGCCGTCGATCGCGTAGCGGATCAGCTCCTGCTGGCGCTCGCGGCGCGTGCGACCGTGATAGATCTGCGGAACGGGATTGCCGTCCTGATCGTAGCTGTCCGCATTGACGGCCGAGATGGTTCCGATCCCGCCGGCGGCAGCCCAGTGTCCGGCCGAGACGCCCGTGGAGACGGAAACACCCTTGCCCCCTTCGATCAGAGGCAGCACATCCTGACCACCAAAACGGAGGGTATCAATAGATTTCATGGGGACTGGCTGTCTCCGAAACTCAGAAAAAAAAGGCGGGGCCTTGCGAGCCCCGCCCCAACACTCATTCGGCGTCGCGACGGGGCGGACGGCCAGGCTTGGCCCCCACACTCTCCGTAATATCGGCGCCCGTGGCCTGATCGACAACCCTCATCGAGAGCTTGACCTTGCCGCGGTCATCAAATCCGATGACCTTGACCTTCACGGCATCACCCTGCTTGACGACATCGGACGTCTTCGCAACGCGGCCTTCAGCCAGTTCGGAGATGTGAACCAGACCGTCACGCGGGCCGAGGAAGTTCACGAACGCACCGAAATCGGCAGTCTTGACGACCTTGCCCTCATAGATGCGGCCGATTTCCGGCTCGGCGACGATGCCTTCGATGCGGGCGATGGCCTTCTGGGCCTGCTCGTCATTCGAAGCAGCGATCGTCACGGTGCCATCGTCACCGATATCGACCTTCGCACCCGAATATTCGACGATCTCGCGGATCACCTTACCGCCGGAACCGATCACGTCGCGGATCTTTTCCTTCGGCACGGAGATCGTGGTGATCTTCGGAGCATTGCCCGAAACCTCGCCACGGCCTTCCGTCAGGGCCTTGGCCATTTCGCCGAGGATGTGGATACGGCCTTCACGGGCCTGCTCCAGAGCGATCTTCATGATTTCCGGCGTGATGGACGTGATCTTGATGTCCATCTGCAGCGCGGTCACGCCGTCAGCCGTACCGGCCACCTTGAAGTCCATGTCGCCGAGGTGATCTTCATCACCCAGGATATCGGACAGCACGGCGTAACCACGGTCTTCCTTGATCAGACCCATGGCAATGCCGGCAACCGGACGTGGCAGCGGAACGCCGGCATCCATCAGGGCGAGCGAGGAGCCGCAGACGGTTGCCATGGAAGACGAACCGTTGCTTTCCGTGATCTCGGAAACCACACGCATCGTGTACGGGAAGGCTTCCTTGCTCGGCAGCAGCGGGTGGATTGCGCGCCATGCCAGCTTGCCGTGACCGATTTCACGACGGCCCGGAGAGCCCATGCGGCCACACTCACCGACCGAATACGGCGGGAAGTTGTAGTGCAGCATGAAGTTGGAACGATATTCACCTTCCAGCGCGTCGATGATCTGCTCGTCCTGACCCGTGCCGAGCGTTGCGACCACGAGGGCCTGCGTCTCGCCACGCGTGAACAGGGACGAACCATGGGCGCGCGGCAGGATGCCGACTTCGGCCAGGATCGGGCGGACCGTCTTCAGGTCACGGCCATCGATACGGATGCCCGTCTTGAGGATGGAGCCACGAACGACCTGTGCCTCAAGCTCCTTGAGCATCGGCTTGGCGAGTTCGACGTCCAGACCTTCGTCGGCCAGGATCTCGTTGATCCGGTCCTTGGCTTCGGCGACCTTCTTGTAACGAGCCTGCTTCTGACGCTCCTTGTAGGCGTCCGCCATCAGCTTGTTGCCGACCTTCTCGACGCGCTTGCGAAGAGCGATTTCTTCCTTCGTCAGCGACGGCAGATCCCACGGTGCCTTCGCAGCGTGCTCGGCCAGCGCGATGATGGCATCGATGACCGGCTGGAAGGACGTGTGACCCAGCGTGACGGCTTCGAGCATCGTCTCTTCCGAAAGCTCGCTGGCTTCGGATTCAACCATCAGCACGCCTTCGGCCGTACCGGCGACCATCAGGTCGAGCGTGCTATCCTTGATCTCGTCATGCGTCGGGTTCACGACCAGCTTGCCGTCGATGCGGCCGATGCGCGCGCAGGCGACCGGGCCGAAGAACGGAATGCCGGAGAGCGTCAGCGCAGCCGAGCAGCCGATCAGCGACACGAGGGCCGGATCGTTCTCGTTGTCGTAGCTCAGGACCGTTGCGGTGATCTGGACTTCGTTACGGAAGTTCTCCGGGAACAGCGGACGGATCGGACGGTCGATCAGACGTGCGTTCAGGACTTCGGCTTCGGACGGACGGCCTTCACGCTTGAAGAACCCACCCGGGATCTTGCCGGCGGCATAAGCCTTTTCCTGGTAGTTGACCGTCAGCGGGAAGAAGTCCTGTCCCGGCTTGACGCTCTTGGCGCCAACGGCGGTGCAGAGCACGACCGTGTCGCCATACGTGATCATGACGGCGCCGTCTGCCTGGCGTGCGACCTTGCCGGTCTCCAGGATCAGGGGGCGTCCGGCCCATTCGATTTCCTTGCGGAAATAATCAAACATGCATGTTTTCCCAAATTAAGGATGACACCATCCCCGGGCGTCCGGCAGGTGGCGGAGCAGCGTTTCGGACGGCATGGCGGTGATGACGGGAAGCCCCCGACATGACACCATGTGGCCTGAAACGCCGGTCGCGCACCCGCACCGCCGGACAGGCGATGGCGGGGTGTCCGGGAGCAGGCTCCCGGACAGATCTAGCTCAGCGACGCAGGCCGAGACGCTCGATCAGGCTCTGGTAACGGGCCTGGTCCTTGCGCTTCAGATAGTCCAGCAGGCTACGACGCTGACCGACCATCATCAGAAGACCACGACGGGAGTGGAAGTCCTTCTTGTGGGTCTTCAGGTGCTCGGTCAGGTTGACGATACGCTCGGACAGGATTGCAACCTGCACTTCCGGCGAACCCGTATCCGTCTCGCTCTGCTTGTACTCAGAAATCAGTGCCGTGCGGCGTTCTGCGGTAATCGACATCGTGTTCTCCAAAAAACTCGTGGTTTTCCAGCATACGCGCTGCCCTGAGCCGCCCATGACGGACATGACACAGACCCAGCACGTGCTCTCCGATCATCGCGCGCCACAGGTGGTCTTCCCCCTGCGACGATGCCGGCAGAGGATGCACGAGGTCCGCGGGGTCTATCGACTGCCCCCAGACAAGCATCCTTCCCTCCGCATCGGTGACGGCCAGCGCCGGGATGTCGACCAGCGCGGTCGCCGCATCCAGCAGAGGAGCCGGAAGAGCATCGGCGTTGTCCACAGTTTGAGTCGATTTGTCCAGTGATATCTGATCGATCGTCAGTGCGTGGCTCAGATCGAACGGCCCGCACTTCGTCCGCCGCAGCACCGAAATATGCCCGACCGTTCCGCAGGCCAGCGCAATGTCACGCGCGAGCGAGCGCATATAGACGCCCTTGCCTGACTGGACGTCGAAGACGGCCGTATTGGCGTCCGGACGTTCCACCAGCGTTATCGAATCGATCCGCGCCGGACGCGGCGGAAGTTCAGGCGGCCGGCCGGCCCGCGCCATGTCATAGGCCCGCTCTCCCCCGACCCGGAGTGCCGAAAAAACTGGAGGCACCTGCATGACATTACCGGTGAGTGCCGGCAGAACAGCACGGATCTGGTCATCGGTCGGACGGTTCGGAGATGTCGCCAGAACCTCGCCTTCAAGATCATCCGTCGTCCGGCTTTCACCGAAAGTCAGGGTGAAGCGGTAACGCTTTGTCGCGTCCATGATGTAGGGAATGGTCCGGGTGGCCTTGCCGAACGCAATCGGCAGCACACCGGACGCCAGCGGATCGAGCGTTCCACCATGACCGGCCTTTTTCGCATCAAAAGCCCATCGCAGCTTGTTGACCATATCCGTGGAGGTCGGCCCCAGCGGCTTGTCAAGAATCAGCCACCCGTCGATATCGCGTCCACGTTTCCTGCCCATACATCCCGTCCTTGCTTTTGAAGGCCGCTGATAGACCAGCAGGGGGCCGGAATGCAAAAACGCCCCTCACCGAAGGTGAGAGGCGTTTTCTGAAAAAGTCACTCGGGCTTGGAGTTCAGATCCCGCTGAACTTCCGGAGACCGCATGATCTCGTCGAGTTCCATGGCGTTATCCAGCGCCGTATCGGGCTGGAAGTGGATCTCCGGCACCGTCCGGAGATTGAGAGCCTTGGAAAGCCCCGTTCTCAGGAAAGGCGCCACCCGCTTCAGGGCGGGCAGAAGAACCTCCACATCGCTCCGCCCCAGACGCGTCACGAAAGCCGTGGCATGTCTGAAATCCGGAGAGATGCGGACTTCCGTCACCGTAATTCGCACATCCAGGAGTTCCGGATCGCGGAATTCGGTCCGAGCGAACAGCTCCGCCAGAACCCGGCGGACCTCTTCGGCCACCCGGAGCTGGCGGGTGCTGGGCCCGTGAGCGGAGACGCCCGCGGGACCTTTCACGTCATGTCTGGAACGGGAGCTCAAGCCGGGATCACTTCCATTTCATAGCACTCGACCATGTCGCCTTCGCGCAGGTCATTGTAACCCGCGAAGGACAGACCACACTCGTAACCGCGGGCCACTTCCTTGACGTCATCCTTGAAGCGCTTGAGCTGGCTCAGCTCGCCCTCATGAATGACCACGTTGTCACGCAGCAGACGCACGCCACAGCCGCGCTTGACGAGACCTTCGGTGACATAGCAACCCGCGACCTTGCCAGTCTTGGTGATGTTGAACACCTGACGGACCTCTGCGTAGCCGAGGAACTTCTCGCGATGCTTCGGCGCAACCTTACCCTTGACCAGCTGCTCCACGTCATCCGCCACCTGGTAGATGATCGAGTAGTAGCGGATGTCCACACCCTCGCGCTGGGCCAGTTCACGGGCCTGCGTGGTTGCACGGACATTGAAGGCCACGATGATGGCGTCGGACGCCTTGGCAAGCTGGATGTCGCTTTCAGTGATCTGACCGACACTGGCGTTCAGGACGCGGACAGCCACTTCCTCATGGGCCAGCTTCTGCACGGTCGTGGAAATGGCTTCCGCCGAACCCTGCACGTCAGCCTTGATGAGAAGGGCAACTTCCTTCTGCACACCGGCCTGGATCCGGGCCAGCATCTGATCAAGGGTACCACGGGCAGCAACCTGCGAGGCTGCTTCCTTCTCCTTGATCTTCCGCTGACGGAACTCGCTGATCTCACGGGCCCGCGCATCGTTTTCGACAACGACGAACGGCTCACCCGCACCCGGCACACCCGTCAGGCCGAGCACTTCGACCGGCATGGACGGACCGGCTTCCTTGACCTGACGGCCACGGTCATCGAGCACCGCACGGACACGGCCCCATTCGGCACCGGCCACCACGATGTCACCCCGGCGCAGCGTGCCCTTCTGGACGAGAAGGGCGGCAACAGGGCCACGTCCACGATCCAGACGGCTTTCGATCACCACACCTTCGGCCACGCGATCCGGATTGGCCTTCAGATCCAGCATTTCGGACTGGAGCAGGATGCACTCTTCGAGCTTGTCCAGACCGATCCGCTTCAGAGCCGAAACCTCGACGTCCTGGGTGTCGCCACCCATTTCCTCAACCACGATCTCGTGGTTCAGCAGTTCCTGACGCACGCGGTTCGGATTGGCACCCGGCTTGTCGATCTTGTTGATCGCCACGATGATCGGAGCATTGGCCGCCTTGGCGTGCTTGATGGCTTCGATCGTCTGCGGCATCACACCGTCATCCGCAGCCACCACCAGCACCACGATATCCGTCACCGATGCACCGCGGGCACGCATGGAGGTGAAGGCCTCATGACCCGGCGTATCGATGAAGGTGATCTTCTTCCCGGACGGCGCCGTGATCTGATACGCGCCGATATGCTGCGTGATGCCACCGGCTTCACTTGCAGCCACATCCGTGGTGCGCAGCGCATCGAGCAGGGAAGTCTTGCCGTGATCGACATGACCCATGACCGTGACGACCGGAGCACGGGGCTTCAGATCGTCAGCGTTGTCTTCAACACCCTCGATACCGATTTCAACATCGCTTTCGGAAACGCGCTTGATGCGGTGGCCGAATTCCTCGACCACGAGTTCGGCGGTATCGCCATCGATGCTCTGCGCGGCCGTGGCCATGACGCCCATCTTCATGAGCGCCTTGATGACTTCACCCTGACGGGCCGCCATACGGTTGGCCAGTTCGGCGACCGTGATGGTCTCCGGAACAATGACGTCACGGACGACGCGGACCTGATCGGAGCGCAGACGCTCCAGCTCGGCCTGACGACGCTCGCGGTCACGCTGGCGACGGACCGAAGCCAGCGAACGCGTCTTGTCGTCATCACCTTCGATCGCGGCGCGGACGTCGATGCGACCCGAACGGCGATCGCTGCCGCCACCCTTGCGGGACGGAGCGGACGGACGACGCGGCGGGGCCGGCGGAGCGCCCGGACCGCTGCGGCGCGGTGCGGGACGACGCTCGTCGTCACCACCGGCGGCAGCGCCGGAACGCAGATGCAGCGTCTCGTTGTTACGGGCCGGCGCAGCAGCTGCCGGACGGGACGGCTGGACCGGACGCGGCGGCATGATGGCACGCTCGGCGAGCGGACGCAGACGCTGGACCGGAGCAGCAAGCTGCACGCCGCCGGTCGAATGGCTGCGCGGATCGAGCGGAGCCGAACGTGCGGCTTCCTCGGCCTCGCGTGCTGCTGCTTCGGCAGCGGCCTGCTCGGCAGCACGGGCCGCAGCTTCAGCCGCAGCCTGTTCGCGGGCAGCCTGCTGCTCGCTTTCCTTCAGAGCCGCGATTTCCGCAGCCTTCTGTTCGCTGATCAGACGCTCTTCCTCGGCGGCGCGACGCGCGGCCTCGGCGGCAGACATGATCTGGATCTTTTCTTCCTCACGCCGTGCAGCCTCTTCGGCCGCAGCCTTGCGCTGCAGCTCGAGGGCGCGCTGGCGGGCTGCCAGTTCGGCTGCCGTCAGGGCACGACCACCCGCACGGCCACCACGGGCCGCCGCACCGGCACCCGGGCCAGCCGCATTGCGCTTGGGCTTGCGGACCTCAACCTGCACGACCTTGGAACGGCCATGGCTGAAGCTCTGACGCACGGAGCCGGCATCCACAGTACGCCCGACCTCCTGGCGTCCAGCAGGGCGAAGCGACAGGCGGCTGCTTCTGGTCTGTTCGCCGCCCTGTGATGGGGTGTTGTTTCCGTCCTGATTGCGCTCGTTGCCGTCGCTCATAGTTCCGCCTGTTCCTTACTGACCCCTGCGGGGTCTGGGAGCGGACGTCCTGCCACTCCCGAAAATCTCTCATGTTCGGCGATCAGGCGCTGTGCCAGCGCTCCTGGCGCCATCACCGCATAGACCGCCCGGTCCCGGCTGAACGCCGATTCCAGGACCCGATCGGGAACTGTCACCACCGGCAGAGAACGCCGGCCCGACACCAGTCTGGAGAACTCGTCCGGGCTTGCACTTTCCGAACGGATCACCACCCCTACCCTGCCTGAAGTGAGCCACTCCCGGCATTTCTGAAACCCGCAGACCGTCTGACCCGCCCTGCGAGCCAGGCTGACTGCGTCCAGCATCCGCTGCACCAGCGCGGCCTCGACCAGATCGGCCAGGCCGTCCGGTACGATCACCTGGGCTTTGGCTGCTCTGGCAAAAGCCTGTCGTGTGCGGGCGCTATCTAACACATCCCGGCTGGCACTCAACCACATTCCCCGACCCGGAAGTTTTCCGGCGAGGTCGGGAACAACCCGGTTATCCGGGCTGACCACGAAACGGATCATGCCTTCAGGCGGCTTCTGCTCTCGTGTAACGATGCATCGCCGCTCCGAGCCGCGACGCCCTAGAGCACCACGAACGGGACCATTATCAGTATCAGAAATATCAGACGTCGGTCGACTCCCCGTCACCATTTTCGGGCTTTGCCGAGTCGGCTTCTTCACCATCGAACCAGTGTGCACGCGCTGCCATGATGATCTCGTTGGCGGCATCTTCGTCGATGGCCTCCTCACCGAGGATCTCCACCAGCTCGTCACCAGCCAGATCCGCCAGATCGTCGAGCGTCTTCACACCCTTCTCACCCAGCGTCACCAGCATCTGGTTCGTAAATGTTCCCAGCTCGGCCACGTCATCCGTGACACCCAGCGCCTTGCGCTGGTCGTCCAGGGCCTGTTCCTTGCTGGCCAGATAGTCGTTAGCGCGATGCATGAGCTCTTCGGCCACGCTCTCGTCAAAGCCTTCAATATCGTTCAGCTCGCCCGGATCGGTGTAGGCCAGTTCCTCGATCGTGTGGAAGCCTTCCGTCACCAGCAGGCCTGCAATCACGTCATCGACGTCCAGCGCCTCGACGAACTGCGAGGAGCGCTTGCGGAACTCTTCCTGACGACGCTCCGATTCCTCGGCCTCCGTCAGGATGTCGATGTCCCAGCGTGTCAGCTGGCTGGCCAGACGCACGTTCTGGCCACGGCGACCGATGGCGAGCGAAAGCTGCTCGTCCGGCACCACAACTTCGACGCGGCCGGCTTCCTCATCCATCACCACCTTACTGACTTCAGCCGGGGCCAGCGCGTTGACGACGAAGGTCGCAGCCTGCGGGCTCCAGGGGATGATGTCGATCTTCTCGCCCTGCAGTTCGGCCACGACAGCCTGAACGCGGGAGCCGCGCATACCGACGCAGGCACCGACCGGGTCGATTGCCGCATCGCGGGAAATCACGGCCATTTTGGCGCGCGATCCCGGATCACGGGACACGGCCTTGATCTCGATGATGCCGTCGTAGATTTCCGGAACTTCCTGCGCGAACAGCTTGGCCAGGAAGGCCGG
Source organism: Gluconobacter oxydans (assembly GCF_006539685.1). GTDB lineage: Bacteria > Pseudomonadota > Alphaproteobacteria > Acetobacterales > Acetobacteraceae > Gluconobacter > Gluconobacter oxydans. Next base: position 13,410 of record NZ_BJNM01000026.1, on the reverse strand, counting down.
ATGCGTGCGGGACAGGAAGATCTGCGGGCCGCGCGGCTCGTCACGCACATCATAGATGTAAGCGCGGACGCGGTCGGAATTGCGGAAGGATTCGCGGGGGATCAGCTCGTCGCGACGCAGCAGGGCTTCCGTATGGCCGATCTCGACCATGAGGTTGCCGTACTCGGTACGCTTGACCGTTCCGTTGACGATCTCGCCCACGCGGTCCTTGAACTCGTTGTACTGGCGCTTGCGCTCGTACTCGCGCACCCGCTGCACAATGACCTGCTTGGCCGTCTGCGCTGCGATACGGCCGAAATCGATCGGGGGCAGCGGATCGACCAGATGCTCGCCGGCCTGGATTTCCGGCTGGAACTTGCGGGCGATGTGCAGCGGGATCTGGGTGTCCTCGTTCTCCACATGCTCGACCGCTTCGGTCCAGCGGCTCAGACGGACTTCGCCCGTCTTGCGGTCGATCGTCGCACGGATGTCCTTTTCATGCCCGTACTTCGCGCGGCCAGCCTTCTGGATGGCCTGCTCCATGGCTTCGAGCACTTCCTCGCGGTCGATGTTCTTCTCGCGGGATACTGCATCGGCAACCAGCAGCAGTTCGGGACGTGTAACAGACGTGTCCATCAGATCGGACCTCCAGCCAGCATGAGACGGGTCATCACTTTTTCCCCGGCTTCTTCGGATTCAGTTTGGGCGCCTGGCGCGCTTCCCCGCCATCTTCCCCTTCGGAGCTGACCCCTGCAAGGGCAGCGCTCGCTTCGATCAGCGCATCGGTCAGGACCAGACGGGCCTTGCGGATGTCCACCAGCGGCAGCACAGCCTCGGTCCCGTCATCCAGACGGATGATGGCATTGCCGTCCCGTGCGCCCATGACGGTGCCCGAGAAGCGGCGACGGCCGTTGAGCGGTACGTCCAGCTCGGCCTTCGCCAGATGGCCGGCGAATCGCTCCCAGTCCTTGGCGCGCGTCAGCGGACGGTCGATCCCTGCGGACGAGACTTCCAGCATCCACGCACCGGGGATCGGATCGTCAACGTCCAGGATGGCGCCGGCAGCGTGACTGATCTGCTCGCAGTCTTCCACCGAGATCAGGGAGCCGTTCGCACGGTCCGCCATGATCTGGATCGTCGGGGTGTCGCGTCCCAGAACGGATAGACGCACGAGCTCGTAGCCCAGATCGGCCAGCGTCGGTGCGATCCGCTCCGCAATGCGGGCTTCCAGCCCCGTGAGATGGGGCAGTTCGATGTCGGAAGAGGCGTTCTGCTGAGACAAGACAAAAAAGGCGGCCCGTCAGGGCCACCCCCCAAATGAGCGGAAGATGAATGGAATGTGCCTTATGTAAGTCACCTCCCCGCAGGACGCAAGAGGAACGCAAATCCCGTTGTTCCTGAAGCTCTTATCCATTGGGCGAGTCGAAAGATTTGTTTACATTCCCATATCTCGAAAGCCCTTGTCTTCGGACGCCGTCGGGAGTGAGATGGTTCTGAAATGACTTCCCAGTACGAGCCCCGTCCAGAACCGCGCGCCCAGCCGCTGCCCTCCGAACCGGCATCCCGCAGCCGGGCGCTGCGGGGCGGAGGCGGGCTGATCGCTGCCCTGACGGTCGGAGCCGGGGCCTTTTTCTACACGCATAATACAGCCGCGCCCCCCGTCCCTGCGGTCGCACCGCCGTCCCAGAGCACACCAGCCGTGCCGGCTGCCCAGACCGCCGCGGTCCAGCTTTCCATGCTCCCCCCGGCGAAGGCTCCTGCCGCCCTCGCAAAGAGCGGCTTCAGCCCTGCCGACCGCGCCCGCATTCTCGCGGCGGTGAAGGATGGCAAGATGCGGCTCGTGGAAATGCCGGTGCTGGATGCATCGGGCGCAGTGGGCCAGACCATTGACGTTACGGTCTCGGGTCTGACACAGCGCGTCGTCCTGACGGGCAAGTTCCAGCATCTGGTCATTCCCATTGTCGAAGCCGGGCAGATCCTCATCGCACCTGTCAGCATGCCGCATGCCCCGGCCCTGACCATCGGAGCGCTGACAGCCCTCGGTCCCGAAGCCCTGCCCGCCCTGATGACGCTCGACCAGCGCGTCCTGCTCAACGTGATCGTCCAGTAAGGAACCGCCCCGGTGTTCAAGTCCCTCGTTCCCATGCTCAACCGGGCCATGCCGCTGATGATGGCGGCCTTCCTCATTCTGGCAGTGATTCAGGTCGCGGTCATGCTACACCTGTCGCTGAACGGGCTATGGGCCGCCATCGAATGGGGACGGCGTTTCTATCTTCCGCTGGCAGGCATCAGCGCCCTTCTGGCAGTCACGGGACTGGCGTATGAAACGTCAGCCGAAAAACTGGCGCGTCGCGGACTGCGCCGCAGGAAAGGTCTCATCATGGATGTTCTCAGCCGTCTGACAAACCGCGGAGCCCTTGAAGAGCTCATGGCCCGCGAACAGCGCGAAACCGTCATCGACGCCGACGAACTGGCCGCCTCGCTGCGCGCCCGCGTCATCGGACAGGACCAGGTCTGCGAAGACATCGCCCAGCAGATGCGCCGCCGCCTGGCGCTTCAGGTCCGCGGCAAGCCCGTTGGCATCTTTCTGCTCGCCGGCCCTCCGGGCACCGGCAAGACCTATCTGGCCAAGCAGATGGCCAAGCAGATGGAACGCCCGCTGCTGCATTTCGACATGACGCAGATGTCCAGCGCCCATGCTGCAACCCAGCTTTTCGGCTCTCCGAAGGGTTATGTGGGGTCCGACACGTTCGGCAAGCTGACCGGCGGCCTCAAGGATCATCCGGACGCCGTGGTGTTGCTCGACGAGATCGAGAAGGCCCATCCGGACGTCTTCAAGAAATTCCTCACCGCCTGGAACGACGGCCATGTCACGGAAGCCTCCACGGGCGAGCAGGTCTCCACGACCCGCGCGATCTTCATGCTGACGTCCAACGTTGCAACCGAGGCCCTGACCGAAATCGCCGACCGTCTCGCCAACGAACCTGAGAAGATGCGCGCCGAGTCGGTGGAGGCCCTGCGCAAGTCCGGCTTCGCCCCCGAGGTGCTGAACCGTCTGGACCGTATTTTCATTTTCCGTGCCCTGCGCGGACTGGATCTGGCCCGCGTCGCGGCACTCGAGATCGAGGCCATGATCGAAGGCTACGGCCTGCATGTCGAAACCGGCGGCATCGATGCCGGGGTGCTGTTCCAGGTCATGGTCAAGCAGAAGAACCTCGGCACCGGCGCGAGCGCGCGTGACCTTGTCCGCTCCATCGAGGACATGGTGAGCGAAAGCCTCATCGTCGCCCGTCAGCAGGGCGCCAAGCGCGTCCGTCTTGTCACGCAGGAGGACGGCACGGTCGTCACCGAGATCGCCAGCGATACCGAAACCCAGCTTGGCCGGGTGAGCCACTGATCCATGACGGCATTCGGACGGCTCTGGCGACGCGCGCCGCTCTGGCGCACGAGCGTGATCGTAACGGTAGGCGCGCTCGGCATGGCGGCCTTCTATCCCACCCCGGCGCTTAAAAAGGCCATGCCGTGGCTTCCGGGGCACCTGCCGGGGGCAACACCGTATAATGCAGGGTCCGGCGCGTCACAGCCGGATGGGCAGCAGGGCGCCCAGCCCGGCGGGGCTCCGGGTCTGGGAGACCAGATCGGCGTGCCCGATCCCGGCATTGCCCAGCATGGCAGCATCACCATCGCCGGACGCACCCTGCCGCTTCCCGCGGGTGACTGGCATCCAATCCTGACAGCCCGAAGCGGCGCGCATGGTGAGCTGTCCCAGCAGGTTCTGGCCCGCACGGATCGCGGTGTCGTCTCGGGCGTCATCGTGGTCCGTGCCACGCAGCAGCCCGTCCCGGCCGATCTGGCAGAGCAGCTTGAAACGCCATGTCACGACGACCGCGACTATGCGGCCCATATTTCCGACAAGGCCGGCGTGTCGCAGGAATGCAGCTATACCAGCAATGCCGTGCTCGAAAACCAGAGTGTCAGCACGGACCCGTTCATCACGGCAGCGTTTTCGCGGATGCGCACCCTGGGCTTCCCGATTCCGAGCCTGATGATCAATGTCGGCTGGTATTATGCCGCGGCCGCTGGCAAGGGCACCGCTCATATCGAAACGGTAGAGACGCTCGTCGCCCCGATCGAACATGGATCACGCCAGCTTCTGGCGCCGCCGCAGTACTGGAACAAGGCTTCGGTTCACAAAAACCCGGACGCCGCCCAGTTCATCGATGCTCTGGACCGCTGGATGATCGGCTGGTCCCGCGTCCTGCGTCAGGGATTTGACGGAACGCTGGATACCGGAACGCTCGTGCCGCCGCTCATCAACGACCCGTCCGCACCACGCCCGGCCTGAACCGAGCCGCCCAGGACGAACCGGGCACCCTATTCAATGATGCCCGGTTCCTGAAAACCCACGGCCCAGCCGCCGCTCCGCCATCCGCGCCAGCCGCACAAACGGCAGCCCGAGCAGCAGATAGGCCAGACCGACCATGATCCCCGTTCCGAAATAATCGTAATAGGTTGAGGACAGCCGCACATAGGTCTGGCTCAGTTCCGTCAGCGTGATGACGGAGACGAGTGAACTGTCCTTGAGCAGCGAAATGAAGTCGTTGGTCATGACGGGTACGACGGTGCGGAACGCCTGCGGCACGATCACGAGACGCAGCGCCTGCCAGTGCGTCATGTTCAGCGCAATCGCCGCTTCCATCTGCCCACGCGGCACGGAAAGCAGACCGGCGCGGTAGTTCTCCGCTTCATAGGCCGCGTAATTCAGGCCCAGCGACAGCACACCCGCCATGAATGGTGACAGACGGATGCCGAAAGCCGGCAGTCCATAAAATATGAACAGCACCTGGATCAGCAGCGGCGTTCCGCGCACGACTTCAACATAGACGCCTGCAACAAACCGCAGGGGAGCTGCGCCATAATGCCGGGACAGCGCCAGCAGAAGCCCAAGTGCCACGGCCAGAACCATGGCGAGTGCCGACACCGCCAGCGTCATGAGCGCTGCCTGCCCAATCAGTGGCAGGAAACTCACATAGCGCCGGACCAGAACATGCCAGCCGCTGCCAGTCGTGTTCGCCATGGCCTGCCGGTAGTGGTCCCATTCCGTCGGTGCGATATCCGGCTGGCTGTTATCGCCTGTGTAATTCGCCATCAGAGGCGTCCAGAGGTTCCAGCGCTCCAGAATACGATGCAGCGTCCCGTCCTGGATGATCTCGCCCAGCGCCGCATCCACCTGATCACGCAGCGCGCGGTTCTCCGGTGAGAACGCGATCCCGTATTCCATGCTGCCGATCGGCTCGCCCACGAGCTTCATGTCCGGGGAGATGCTGCCATAATACAGCGCAATCGGCGCATCGAGCAGGATCGCATCCAGACGCCCATTCCGCAGATCCGAGAACGCATTCGTCTCTTCTTCATAGGAGCGCACGTTCGAGCCACCCTGCCGGCGCAGCATCCGCTCCGCCGTGGTGTCCTTGATCGTCCCGATAGTATGGCCCTTGAGGGCGTCCATCGTATCCAGACCGTTCTGGTCGTGTCGGACGATGATGCGCTCGCTCGTCACATAATAGGGCCGTGAGAACAGGACAGCCGCCTTGTGCTCCGGCGTCATTTCGATGCCGTCGAGCACCATCCCATACAGACCGCGAGACAGACCGGGGATCAGGCCGTCCCAGTCATTCTGGATGAACTTCACCTTCCGGTGCATCCGTGCGGCGATCTCGTTGACCAGTTCGTACTCGAAGCCGGTCATTTGGGATTCATGGGCAGGATCGTGGAAGACGTAAGGCACATTCGCCTCACCGTCCGACGCCCAGAGCAGCTCCTGCGATGCAGCGGGCGCGTCTGCCAGCGCGATGGAAACGGAGCTGATGGCAAGCGCCAGCAGAAGTGCGAAAAGTTTTTTCATCACAGCAGCGTCCGCAGGAACCGGCGTGTCCGTCCCTCCTGGGGGTTGGCGAACATCAGGTCCGGATCACCGCTCTCGACGATTTCCCCACCCTCGACAAACAAAACACGATCCGAGGCCGCGCGCGCGAAACGCATGTCATGCGTCACCACAAGCTGCGTCATGCCCTCGTCATCCAGCGCCCGCATGACGGACAGCACTTCCTCGGAGAGTTCGGGGTCCAGCGCGGATGTCGGCTCGTCATACAGCATCACGGACGGCTTCATCGCCAAAGCGCGCGCAATGGCCGCGCGCTGCTTCTGACCACCTGAAAGACTGTCCGGATAGCGGTCCTTGACGGCCGCAAGCCCGACCTTTGCCAGAAGTTCGCAGGCGATGGACTGCGCTTCATCGCGCGACATTTTCTTGACCTGGATCGGCGCCATCATGACGTTGTCCAGCACCGTGCGGTGGGGGAACAGGTTAAAGGCCTGAAACACCATGCCGACATGCGACCGCAGCTTATGCGCCTCGGCCTCGTTGGCGCGGCTCCAGTGCTTTCCCGTGCACGCGACCGTCACATCCTCGATCCGGACAGAGCCCGCATCCGGATGTTCCAGAAAATTGAGGCAGCGCAGGAACGTGGACTTGCCACATCCCGAAGGCCCGATCATCGAGATCAGTTCGCCGCGCTCCACGTCGAGCGACAGGCCCTTCAGAACCTCGTTCCCACCAAAGGACTTGGCGATACCACTCGCCTGCAGCACCAGATCAGCCAGTTCCGGAAACCCTCGAAAAAAGAGATGCACGATCACATGACCGCGCAGCCCTCATAACGGACCTGCGCCAGTGTATCGAGACCTTAATACAGTGCGCGGCACAATTCATACGATCATCATATTCGGTGCACCTCGCCCGCGGCCCTTGCGAAGCACGTCCGCAGGGTCTCTAAAACAGAAAGACACACACCGGGACAGAGCCGAACCCGCGCATGAGACCCTTTGATGACCAGCCCGTCTGACTTCCCCACGCCCCCCGTCCCCGGACGACTGCTCGACGTCGAGGACGTCACGGTCTTCCGCGGAGACCGGCTGGTTCTCGACGGCGTGTCGCTGACGCTGGATGCCGGGGATGCCATGATCCTGACAGGCCCGAACGGGGCGGGAAAATCCACCCTCCTGCGCACGATTTCCGGCCTGCGTCGCCCCGATTCAGGGGAAGTCATCCGTTATGGCGACCTGGCGTGGCTCGGCCATCAGGATGCGCTCAAGCCCGGACTGACGCTGGCGCAGAACCTGGCTCTGGCTGAAAAGCTCGGCACCAACAGTCTGTCTGATGCCCTTGAGGCTCTGGACCTCACCCATCTGACCGATCTTCCGGCACGCCTCCTGTCTTCCGGGCAGAAGCGCCGCGCCGCTTTTGCCCGCGTCATGCTCTCCGGCGCGCCGCTATGGCTGCTCGACGAACCGACCGTCGGGCTGGATGTTGCCAGTATTGAACGCCTCGGTGCCGTCATGGCAGCCCATCGCGCAAAGGGGGGGGCCATGATCGTCACGACGCATGTCCCGCTTCCCCTCGACAATACCCGTTCGCACGAGCTGCCCTCGCTCGCACATGTAGAGTCCTTCTGGCTGTCATGACCGCTTTTCTTGCCCTGATCGACCGTGACCTCCGTCTGGCCTTCCGCTTCGGCGCCGACACGCTGGCCTCGCTGCTGTTCTTTATCCTGTGCGGCAGCCTATTCCCGCTGGCTCTCGGGCCGTCGCCGGACCTGCTGCGACACATGGGACCAGGCATCATCTGGGTCTGTGCCCTGCTCGCCTGCCTGCTTCCTTTGGACCGCCTGTTCGGAGCCGAACTCGAAGATGGCTCCCTCGACCTGCTGATGCTGACCGGCCCGGCCCCGGCTGCCGTGGCGTTCGCCAAGATGGCGGCACACTGGCTGACGACCGGCCTGCCGCTGCTGATCGCCAGCATCCCGCTCGGCATCATGCTCGGCGTCAAAGGCTCGGAACTTCCGCTTCTGCTGCTCGGCCTTGCGATGGGCACAATGTCCCTCTCGCTCCTCGGCGGCATGGCAGCGTCAATCGTGCTTGGCGCGCGCCGCGGCGGTGTCCTACTGCCACTGCTGGTTCTGCCACTCGCAACGCCTGTGCTGATCTTCGGAGCGGCCTCCTCCTATGCCGGACAGCTTGCAACATCCCCCGCCGCCAGTCTGGATCTGCTGGGAGCGTGCCTCTTCGCCTGCCTGCCGCTGTGCCCCCTCGCCGCCGGACAGGGGCTGAAAGCCGCCGTGGGCTGAAGGACGTGTCATACATTAACAGGTTGTCATCCGCAGGCCTTTGACGACATGACTCCTTTGTGAAACGACTGGACCATATTCGTTTCATATTGAGATCATCGTCATGCCCAAACGCCCTTCGCTCAGAAGCTCCCTTTTGTCCTGCGCAGCCCTGATGGGGCTGGGCCTCGGCGTCGCTCAGGCCGAGCCGGGCTATCTGCGTGAACCCTCGATTTCCGGCCAGACCGTCCTGTTCAATGCCGAGCAGTCCGTCTGGAGCGTCCCCCTCGCCGGCGGTCAGGCCCAGCGTCTGACAACCGTGCCGCAGGGGGCCAACGCCATTGATCCGCACCCCGTCATTTCCCCGGACGGCACCCAGATCGCGTTTGCCGCCAATTTCGACGGCCCGACCGAAATCTATGTTATGCCCCGCAGTGGCGGCACGCCCCGACGCCTGACCTTCGAGAACGTCGCGCGGCTGAAAATCATCGGCTGGGACGCCCATGCCGGCATTCTCTACGCCGCCCCCGCCGCCACGGGGCCGTATTACACCCAGACCGTCACAGCCATTGATCCAAAGACCAGCGCAAAACACGTCTTCCCGCTCTCCGGCGTGAATGATGCCGCCCTCAGCCCGGACGGACGCTGGCTCTATGCCGTCCGCTTCGGCTTGGCCACGACTGGCGATCACATGCGCGCCTATCGCGGTGGCGCCCTGTCCCAGCTCTGGCGCTTTGATCTTCAGAACGGCAAGGAAGCCGAGCGCATCGGCACGCATGACGCCAATCTCATCCGCCCGATGCCCTGGCGCGACCGGCTGATCGTCATTTCCGACGAGAACGGTCGCTACAATCTCTGGAGCCTCGCCACGGACGGCACAGACGCAAAGCAGCTCACCCATTTCACCGATTACAGCGTCCTCGAAGCCTCCATTTCCGGCGACCATATCGTGATGCGCAAGGGCGCGGACCTGTTCGATTTCAATCTGGCGAGCGGCGAGACCACCCCCATCAAGGTGGACCTGACCTCCGACAACCTGCCCCGCAGCCCGTACTGGCTGGAGAAGCCCACGCGCTTTCTGACCGCCTCGGCCATCTCTCCCAAGGGTGAGACCGCTGCCTTCACCATGCGGGGCCATGTCGTCGTCGCAGGGGCTTCGCCGCGGCGCGTCGTCGTCCTCGCCACCCCTGACAATGTGCGCCTGCGCCTCGCCCAGATCACGCCGGATGGCAAATCCGTCATCGCCTTCAGCGACGTCAACGGCGATTCCGCCCTGTGGCGCTTTGCAGCAGACGGCAGCGGCAAGGGCGAGGCCATCAGCCAGCCTTCCCCGACCGAACCCGTGATCCTGTCGCTCTCGCCGGACGGAAAATACGCTGCCCATACCGATCTTCTGGGCCGGCTGTGGCTGACGGACCTCTCCACAAAGGCCGACAAGCTCGTCGATAACGCCACACAGGACGGCACCAACGTCTTCGACTCCCTGTCATGGTCCTCGGACGGGCATGTTCTGGCTTTCGTGCGTACCCGTGGTGCGAACCTGCGTCGTCAGATCGCGCTCTACGTCCCCGCCACCGGCCAGACGAACTGGGTCACGGACGGACGCTACGAATCCTATACGCCGAGCTTCTCTCCGGACGGGAAATGGCTGTGGTTCCTTTCGGACCGCACCTTCTCGCTGTCCAATGGTTCGCCCTGGGGTGACCGCAATATCGGCCCGGCCTTCCCGAAGCGGACCGGCATTTACGCCCTGGCTCTTCAGGCCGGAGAACGCTTCCCGTTCCAGCCCGCCACCGAGTTGGACCCAGCGGACAAAAAGCCCGATGCCGACAAGAAAGATGACAAGAAGAAGGACGGCGACAAGAAAAAGGCTCTCCCCGCCATTGAATGGGCTGGCCTTGCGACACGCCTGTATCAGGCTCCGGTCCCGGCCGGCGACTATAGTGGTCTCGGCGTCTCTGACGAGTATCTGTTCACCATCGACAGCTCCGGTTCAGGCGATGGTCCGGGCGATCTGAAGTCGATCCATATCGACAATAACGAACACAAGATCGAAACCTACGCCGCGAAGATCTCGGATTTCGACATCACGCCCGACGGCAAGACCCTGCTGACTCTCAGCCGCAAGGGCAAGAATGCTCCCGATCTGCTCCTGACGCCTGCGGGTGAAAAGCAGCCCAAGGAACTGGCGGGCAAGAAGATCGAGCTCGACCATCTGCGCCTGCGGATCGATCCCGGTCAGGAGTGGTCAGACGAGTTCGTGGATGCCTGGCGCCTGCACCGTGACCATTACTATGACCGCGACCTGCACGGCGTGGACTGGGAAGCCGTGCGCGCCCATTTCGCGCCCTTAGTGGACCGCCTCGGGGACCGTGCGGATCTCGACGATCTGCTCGGCCAGATGGTGGCGGAAATCGGGGCCATGCACTCGCAGCTCCACGCGCCCACAACCGTCGATCAGCCCGCGTCCAGCCTCATTGCGGGCCTTGGCGCGCATCTGACGCATGAAGACAATGGCTTCCGCATCGATCACATCTATCAGGGCGACCGCGACCTCCCGGACCAGCAGTCCCCACTGGCGGCTCCGGGTGTGGATGCCCGTGACGGAGACCTGATCGTCGCCGTCAACGGACAACCCACGGCCGGACAGCCCGATCTGGGTTCGCTGCTTGCCGATCAGTCCGGAAAGCAGGTTCTCCTGACGCTCTCGCGCGCCGGAAAGGAACACAAGGTTATCGTAACGCCCGTTCCTTATATGAAAGAGCGTGACCTGCGTGCGCGGGACTGGGAAGTCGGCCGTGCGGATGTCGTCGATCGCGCCAGCCACGGAAGCATCGGCTATCTGCATCTGCAATCCATGGTCGGCGACGACATGGAAGCTTTCGCCCGCGAGTTCTATGCCAATATCGACAAGGACGGCCTGATCGTAGACGTCCGCGGCAATACGGGCGGCAATATCGACAGCTGGGTTCTGACGCAGCTCATGCGTCGCCCGTGGATGTTCTGGGGCCGCTACGGCAATGCACCTTCGGTGGACATGCAGCAGTCCTTTCAGGGCCGCCTGATCGTCCTCTCCGATGAGATGACCTATTCGGACGGCGAGACCTTCTCGCAGGGTATCAAGTCCCTGCACATCGCCCCGCTGCTTGGCGAGCGCACAGCGGGTGCCGGCGTCTGGCTGTCTGACGGGGATCGTCTGATCGACAACGGCAATGCCCGTACGGCCGAGAACCCGTATTTCGACCTGAACGGACACTGGCTGGTCGAGAACAAGGGCGTCTCTCCGGACATCGAAGTCGAAAACATGCCGGTCGCCACCTTCAACGGGCAGGACCAGCAGCTCGACGCCGCCATCGCCTGGCTCCGCAAGGACATGGCCGACCATCCGCGCCCGGTCCTCAAGCCCGAGGCCTTCCCGGTGCAGCAGCCCGCTGCCCCTCGTTAATCCTGAAAGGTTCTGATGGATCGGCAGACTGCTGATCCATCAGCATACAACGACATGCCAGCTGGCAGAGCAGTCATCAGATCTGTTGATGACTCAACAAAATCAGGTCAGACCCGATGATGAAATTTTCGTTGGCGGTTCTGGCTGCGGTTTCAGTTCTTCTATTTGTGTATGTTATATTAAATCACAGAAATATTTTCATATATAAAAGTGTATTTTCCAATATAACTCTATTATTAATAGTAATTTTTCTGTTTCTAATAATATTTTATGCTTTTTATATAATTTACCTGCTTATTTTCACAATCCAATAGAACATGATCAAATAACGGCACACTCTATGGATCAGGATTCAGAGCATCCGGTCCATGACCCTGTCCTTGCGACCATAGCGATGAAGCAGTGCTGCGATCACATGCCCGGCGATCAGCATCCCCAGAACCCATGACGAGAACTGGTGCAGCACATTCACCAGCGGCACGAAAACCGGTGCCTTGTGCGCCAGGGGCGGCAGATCGACGACCCACATCATCGGGATCGGCAGGCCGTGAACCGAACTCCGCACCCATCCTGTTAACGGCACGACCAGCATCATCGCATACAGCGCGAAATGCCCGACCTGAACCACCAGACGCTCCTCTTCAGGGATCTCCGCCGACATGGCAGGGGGACGATGCGTCGCCCGCCAGACAAGCCGCAGGACGGTTAGGACAATAATGAACGGTCCGATCTCCTTATGGATCAGCAGCAGGAGCGCCTTCTGCGGCGTCGCCGCATGCGGCATGATCCGCCCCACATAAAATCCGAGCAGCCACAGCGGAATGATGATCGCCGCCATGCTCCAGTGAAACATCCTGGCCACAAGGGAATAACGCTGGATCGGCGGAAGGGTATTGTCCATGAAACGGCAGCACTCCGGAAGAACGGTTCCGCTTTCTATAACCCGTTCCCTGGCCGGAACACACGTTGCGCCGCGTTACGGATTTTCAAGCGGGAGCAGGCCGGCTAGGACAACCTGCACGCTCTCACAGGAACATCCGACCCCATGCTGACACTGCTGTACACGCGCATTACCGAACTCGCCGCATCTCCGCGCGCCGTATGGTGGCTGGTCATTGTCGCGATGGCGGAGGCCTCGGTCTTTCCGCTGCCGGTGGACCTGATGCTCGTGCCCATGCTGCTCGCCAACCGCGAACGGGCCTGGTTTCTGGCTCTGGTCTGCACACTCGCCAGCGTCGCGGGCGGGCTGATCGGCTGGGTCCTCGGCGCGTTCCTCATGGAACATATTGGCATGCCGATCGCGCATTTCTATCATGCCGATCAGCGCATCCTGAACCTTGAGGCCATGTTCCGCCATTACGGTGTCTGGATCATTCTCGCCAAGGGCCTGACCCCTCTCCCCTACAAGTTCGTCACGCTGGCGGCCGGTGCCGCCCATTTCTCCCTGCTGCCCTTCATCGCCGCCAGCATCGTCACCCGTGGTGCCCGCTTCTTCCTCGAAGCCGCGCTGCTCCGCACGTTCGGCGAACCCATCCGCGACTTCATTGAAAAGCGTCTGGCCCTCGTCCTCTTCGCAGTCCTAATCCTGATCGCAGCTGGTATCATTCTGATCGAGATTTTTTAAAAAATAATTTATTAAATAAGCTCTCCGGGCCCTCGACACCCTTTGGAAAGGAGGTCGCAAATAGCGAAAATATTGCAATTCACAATAGTACTACAGCCTTAAGTTAATTTTTTACAATCAAAATATTTCCCACATAATCCCAGACAAATAGCGGAACCCCGCAAATGCCTCCCGAAAAAACGGTGCGCAGCCCCTAA